>JAEZUG010000075.1 GCA_023421135.1 Candidatus Cloacimonadota bacterium
TTCAGTGGTTACGTCATTCCTGCGAAGGCAGGAATCCACGGTAGCTTCTTCAGCCATTACCACCGATCTCGGCACCAGGTAAACATTCCGGTACCCGCCCCCTGGCTTCTCCTCTTGAACCTGCTCAAAACCAAGCTTCACAGCCTTCTTCCTTGCAGCCGGAGAACTCACCCCCCACATCTCCTGTAACTCAGGCGTGGTCATGCTAATCAAATCATCTTTCATCCTACATCTCCTTTATCCCCCACATCTCCGTTTCAAATAAAGAGGGCGGGGGGCGTCGACTCCACTCCCGCCCCGGAGTTGTAGGGTATTATTATCAAAATTCAAAGCAGCCCACCGATCGCAGCCAGGTTGTCTGTATTCACCCCTCTTCACCGGGGATATCCTTGCATGCATGCCGTCGGCCTGGCGTATATAATGGGCTGCTTTTAATCCTGAATAGTCTCTGCTTTTCTCTGCTTTTCTCTGTGTCCTCTGTGGTGAAAAACAGCGGCTCACCGGGGCCGGCATCATCCGATCCGCACCACTACACGCAAGCCGCCTTGACAAAAAACGGGACACTCCAATCATGGAGGGAGCAACTAAACCACGTAAGGAGCGCCCCATGGATGATATTATTATTGATGAACTAAGAACCCTTAACCGTCTGATAGCAATGCTCATAATAGAGCTTCGTTGCAGAAAGTCCTCAGACACCCCGCTAGAAGATGATAGCTGGGATAATGAACTGCCACATACGGAAATGGCTATCAATTTAGTTAGGCAACTGCAGAAGGGGCTCATGGTCTAACGCTATACCTTTCTGTAACGAGCACCTTGCAGATATCGACTATTCTCAATGCTTTGCGGGCCGGATATGCCTGGAGCATCCGGTCTATCTCGCCCGCTATCGCGAGCAGCTCGGATGATTCGTTTTCATATCCAAACTCCTTGCCATTATCCACCTTCACAGGCACATCATCATAATGCCTGCTGAACTGATTGCATGATCCGGATGGCTTGATTTTACCATCCACCACCAGGCAGATAGTGCTACTGGTATCGCTATTGTCGCAGTCCCGGCACTGCTTGCCTACTGCATGCATGCCCGTGATGATCCTGTAATTAACGTCTTTCTTCTTCATCTCCACATCCCCGCTGCCCATAGCAGCCAACTAATCCCATGAGCCAGCACAAACCCCGCCACCAGCATCGCTCCACCCAGGATCATATCTCCCCGCTCCGTCTGGCTCCAGTCATAAATCCGCTTGATTATAGAAGGGCGGCGCTCCGGTACCATCGGTAAGCCCAACTCCTCGTATAACTCCCGGTTAATCTCATACCCGCGCTTCATGCCACACCTCGCATCCACCTGGGATTACTCTGCGACTTCCCCTCAATATACTCAGCAATCTGCACCCTTCTTGCCTCCGCATCACGGATACCCGCCAGGATCTTCCGAACGTAACTATATGATACCCCTAGCTGATCCGCTACCTCTTTACGGGTAATGCCTTTCCTGGCCATCTCAGCCCTCAGATCAGCAGCTTCCGTTTTTTTTGTCCTTGACATCATCACCTCTCATATTTATCTTGTGTCTATATAGTGACAAGATAACGCACAAGCGTATCCAGTCAAGAAAAAACTAACGCTTAAGCGTTATTAAGGATGATATATGGATTATAAGATGCTGCTAAATGAGCTTTTAACCTCACTAAAATTGAGCAAGAAAAAGTTTGCCGAGCAGCTCGGATTGTCCCAGGGTAACGTGTCTGACTGGTTCAATAGACCAGGCTACCGCCCATCTATTGACGCCTTGAAACGCATAAGCGATACCTACAACGTCAACCTTAACTGGCTCATCACAGGCGAAGGCGAAATGTTTAACACCAATCCTTCCCAGCTCCCCCAGGATACCCACCTCATCACCATCCCGGTATCCGCTCCGATCGCAGCCGGATCACCCATCCAGGTTGCCCAGGATGAACCACTGGAGACTCTCCGGATCCCGGCCACCCTACTCACATTGCCACCTCCATACTACGCCTTCCGCGTGGAAGGTGATTCCATGTCTCCTTTTATTATAGAAGGCGATACCGTGATTCTCTCTCGCGATTGGCGCGGCCTCAAGCTCCACGAGCGCATCTGCGGCTTCCGCACCCCGGACGGGATTACCCTGAAGAAGCTCATGCTCCAGCCCAGGCAAAAGACAGCCTGGCTTATGCCAATCAACCACCACTACAACCCCACCCCATATAATAAGGATACCGAAGAGCTTATCCTCTTCGGTGTATTAGTATTACTACTCAGAAGATTCTAACCAGGAGGATTCAATGAAACATCTGCTTGTAACGGCTATCTTGCTTCTCGCAATAGCCCTTCCCACCGCTATCTATGCCTATGAGTACAGCGTCCAGCTAGTGGATCGTACGCAGATCCGTGGCTCATACCTCGGCATCCAGGACGGCAATATGCTTTACAGAACTGAGAAGTTCCCTCTCGTCTTGATACCCCTAGCTTCCATCCAATCCTTATATAAAGGAAGAGAAAACGTTACCCCCCTACTACTGGCAAATCAGCTTCCTTTTGATACTCCCGTTCACGACATGACATTCATTACTCCAGAAAGCCTTAGTGTGCCAAGCACAGAGGTACAACAGAGCATGACCTTAAATAGCATCAATAACTCTATTAGAGCATCATCTGTTCCTCTTTGGCTATTGGCCATTTCATCGGTTGCATCTACTATATACCTCTTTACTAAGTAGTTTTAGGTCGCTTTATGAGGAATTATAAGGTTCTACACGTAGCTATACTGGTCATGGATGTCTTAGCTTTCATTGCTGTTGCAATGGGGATTAGAGCTTTTACAGAAGAAGTTACCAAAGCAGCGGTATATATTGTTGTGATTGGATCATCATGGGCTTTACTATCACTCTTAATTATGCACCCTTGGGAGTCTTTATTGGAAGATGTCCGCGAGATACGTGAAAGCTTAACTAAAGACAAAGCTGAGTGACGATATTTACCGTAACGCAGCATTCCGATGCTGCGCAGAGCAGCCAGATCACCTCATTAGAAAAATAATATGCTTCAGCATCTTCTCACAATACAGCAGCTTACAGACATGCTTCGCTTAATGCCTATAAAATCTTTGCCATTTTCACCAGGCTAAAATCTCCATTTGCAAGAATGGTGATCTCGTTTGCAAGAATAAGTGACCCACAATCTACCCCAAAACAGACCTAAGTTACTGCTTACAAAACATAAACACATCCACGCAATCCAAAATCTGCTTTTTAGCCATAAGCTCGGCTTTTCAGTCTTCATTTGCAAGAATCGTGATCCAAACACACTCAAAACTACCCCAAAACACTCTAAACCCTTATAGCTTTAATATGCCCTTAAGTCCAAATCGGAATGCCACTTAACCCTTCTTTTGCACGCTGACCCCATTTGCAATATTGGGTGCCTCTTTACATCCGGAAGCCGTCTCCAAAAACCTTCTAACTTCTCACTTCTAACCTCTCACTAACTCGACACGCATGAGACACCCATGTGACACCCATGTGACACCCATGTATCTTCATGCGTGTCATATGGGTATGAGATGGGTTTTTTCTAGGCGTGTCGAAGGAGGGGGAATTGGAGTTCATGGCGGCTATCCATACTTAGAATAGCCCATAAGTCTTTGGCCACCATGTACATCAGGCAGTGGAGGCAGTAGCATCTCTTGTCACTTGTTACTGGCTCGTGCTGGTTGAAGTCCAACCTCTCATGACCTGCCCCCAGTGGGCAATCAAGACATGGACGGCTGTAGTACGGAAGGCAGAGCCACCTCTTCCCAAAAAACGAAAAGCTGCCGCTTCCACTATAGGAAACGGCAGCAGTGCAGCAATTACTTTTGACTCTTCGCTATTAACTAGTTAGTCCCCCTACATATTGATCTGGATATCCTTCACATCCGGATACTTCTCCAGATGCTCGCGGATTTCATCGGCAATGTTCTCGCGCCATTGATCAAAGGAGGGGATATTGAGATCGATCAAGACATCTCCATCACTGAAGCCTACATACTTCACCATTTTGAGGCTCACAATATCTTCTCCCACTTTGGGATAAATGATCTTCTTCAGTTCTTCCAGGATGGTCTCTTTGCTGAAATTGGGCACTTCCTTGAGTCCGTGGGCAATCTCGTAATTGGAGATAGCGGTCTGCAGTGTATCTGCTGCCAACACAGAGCAGTGCACCTTCACCGGAGGAAGACCGTCGAGAGCTTCCATAGCGTCGCGCCAGGAGATAAGTTTAGCCTCCTCGAGGCTCTTGCCCTTGGCCATCTCAGTGATGATGGAGCCGGTGGCGATATTGGAGGCACAGCCATAGGAGAGGAAGCTGATATCCTCAATCTTGTGACTCTCAGGGTCGATTTTAAGGTAAACGGAGACCTGGTCTCCGCAAGCGGGACTGCCTTCCGTGGCGGAAGCATCGGGATTATCCATCTTCCCGACGTTGCGGGGATGCATGAAGTGGTCCAAAACTTTTTCTGAGTATTGCATTATTTCTCCTTTGCGGATATAGCTTCGTAGAGGGGACTACGTTTGCGCAGTTCGGTGGTGATTTCAGCCAGGCTTTGCACCACGCGGTCAATTTCCTCGGTGGTGTTGTAACGGCTCAGAGTAAACTTCATGGAACCATGCGATTGCACGTGATTCTTGCCAATGGCCATCAGCACGTAATTGGCCTGCAAGCCTTGGGAGGCGCAAGCACTGCCGGTGGCAACTGTGATGCCCTGAAGATCCAGCATCATGGTGATGGCTTCGCCTTCGATGTAGTCTATGGAGATATTGACGTTGTGCGGCGCTCGCTTGGCACCGCGGGGGCCGTTCAATTCAACATGGGTAATCGTTGCTTCCATCTTTTCTATTAAATAGTCTGAGAGCTGGCGGAGCTGGGATTGAGTGGCCTCGAAGTCTCTAAAACTGAGCTCCACAGCCTTGGCAAATCCGGCTATCAGAGCGATATTGAGTCCACCCGTTTGCAGATTGTCTATCCTGCGAACGCCGTGGATGATCTGTCCGAGCTTGGTGCCTTTGCGCACGTAGAGCGCTCCGATGCCCTGGGGTCCATGAATTTTATGAGCAGAGACGCTCAAGGTATCGATCCCGAGCTCGTTCACATCAAGGGGAATCTTGCCAAAAGCCTGTCCGCCATCGACGTGCAGCAGAATCTTGTGACCAGAGGCATTCAGAATCTCACGGATGGCGGCAATGGGCTGAATGGTGCCGATCACGTGGTTGACCATGGTGGTCATAAACATGATGGTATCAGGCCGGATGGAGCTCTTCAGCTCTTCCAGATCGATAAAGCCTTCGGAATCCGCCGAGAGATAGGTGACCTCAAAGCCGCTCTTTTCCAGCCAGGCGGCATTGGTCAAGAGATCGGGATAATCCACCACGGAGCAGATGATATGGCTTCCGGAGCCGGAATTGGCTGTGGCGAGGCCTTTGATGGCGATGTTATTTGCCAAAGTGCCGCCGGAAGTGAAATGCAGCTCGCTGGCGGAGGTCCCCAGGCTGGAAGCGATCAGAGCCTGATACTCCGCTATTTCTGTATTGATGGTCTCACCGGTGGAGACAAAAGAACCGGGATACCAAAACTTCTCTGTAAAGTAAGGCTGCATGGCCTCCAGCACCTCGGGGGCGGGACGGCTGGTGATGCAGTTGTCCATATAAATCGAGCCGGATTTCATTTCTCCTCCTTGGGTAAGGCTTGTTTATAGCTACTGTAAAAATCATCTAAGGTGTATTTGGAGAGAAGTTTGCGCATATCGCAGGAAATCCTGCCAAAGATTGCGTTCAAGCCACAGGTGGCTCCCAGGCAAAACTCATCCCGGTTGTGTCCGCAGGCTGGATCCATGGAATGGTCATCCACGGCATCCATAACCATCTGCAGGGTTATCTCAGGGGCTTTTCTGCTGAGCACATAGCCACCCCGGGAACCAGAGCTGCTGGTGATGAGCCCGGCTTGCTTGAGCCCGCTGAGGAGGTGTTCCACATACTTCTTGGGGAGATTCTGCCGATCACAGATATGACGGGCAGAAATGGCTTCCCGCTCACTATCCGCCATCTCTATCAGAGCTCTCAGGGCATACTCAGTTTTAGTATTAACAGGCATTTGCGCTTCCTTCATCGTTCATTAATAACATAGTATTTTAATAGGCTATTCTTGGCAAGGAAAATCTCTGCTTTTAGTAGGAGTTCTTGCAGATTTCGCTTGACTTGAGGGGGCGGGTCGGGCGGATAGGATATATGATAGAGCTGAAAGAGATCAGATATAGTTACGATCAGGAGCCCGTGCTGAATGGGCTCTCGGTGGTGCTGTCCCAGAAGGATTTTACTGTGATACTGGGACCCAACGGAGCGGGGAAATCCACCCTTCTTTATATTATCATGGGTTTTCTGAAGCCTCAGAGCGGAGAGATTTTGCTGGAAGGGAAGAGCCTTTCGGCTTACAAACGGGGAGAGCTGGCGCGCAAGATGGCATTTGTGGCGCAGGAATCCGTCTTCAGCTTTGACTACACCGTTCAAGATATGATCTTGATGGGGCGTTATCCCTATCAGGGACTGCTGGAGAACCTCTTGCCCCGGGATCTGGAAGTGGCTCGCAAGGCCATGGCCAGCCTGGGGTTGACAGAGTATGCCCAGAGGTGGTATTCTCAGCTATCCGGAGGGGAAAAGCAGAGGGTGCTGCTGGCACGTGCTTTGGCGCAGGAAACGGACTATATCCTCCTGGACGAAAGCCTCTCGCAGCTTGATATCAATCATCAGATCGAGATCATGAGCTTGCTCTCGCGAATCCAAAAGGAGCAGGGTAAAGGCATAGTTCTGATCTCTCACAACCTAAATCTGGCAGCCAATTTTGCCAGCCGGATGATCCTACTGAAGCAGGGAGTGTTGATGGGATCCGGCAATCCGGAGGAGATGATGCAGCCGGAGCTCTTACAGCAAGTCTTTGGTCTGGAGCTGCAGACTACACTGAATCCCCTTTCCGGCCGGATGAATATACTGTATCCGGTGAACAGCTAGAAGTCAGAGTTTCTCGAATCTTCAATTAGCAGTATCTCCCTAGTGGACACTTTTCAACAGCCTCATTCTCATACCTTTAGGGATCAGGGATTCGCCTATCTGTGATTTAATCTGATCTGGTGAAGCTTATCCGAACACCTGGCAGAACACAGTCGATCAGCATATGTGGAAGGAGTTCAACAACCAGCATAAATAGCAGAATATCTGCCAGTTATTGCGCTTGACGTATTAAGTAAAGACGGCAGGATTCGCCAAATTGTTCTACCCAAGCCTCAAGTATGAAGGAGAATATTATGAGAAATGTTGTGTTGTTGTTTGTGTTTCTATGCATGGGAATAGCCGTGCTGAACGCAGTTCAGATCAGGTCTGCAGGTTCCGGTAACTGGTATAATCCTGCTACCTGGGAGAACGGCACTATTCCAGGACCTTATGATGATGTGTTGATCCGTAGTAGTCACTATGTAAACTTAGAGGGATCTTTCCAACTCCAGGTAAACAGCCTGCAGCTGGGTGACGTGGAAAGCCAGGTGATGACTGCCAGTCTGATTGGTACCTCAAACTACCATTGTAGTATCTATGTAGCAGAAAACCTTGCTGTAGGAAACGGCAACATTAGCGGTATTCTGACCCCGGGTAGTTCTGCCCAGCATATATTTATGCCCACAGCAGTATCAAATACCAATTTCATTGTGATGGGCCACAAGACATCCACATCGATTCTTCTATCAACTTTGACCCCTCTCAATATCACTACGTTCTGGGATACGATACTGGAAACACATACTTCTACCTGAACTCAAACAATATCATCAATGCGACACTAAACAGAGGGCTCTACCTTGGTGGAGGAATTGAGAACTGTAACCCGCAATCAGCCATTTTCGAAGGCATCTCCATCCTGGGTACATGTGTATTGCAGGACGATTTTGTTGAGTTTCAGGGAAATACGATCATCACTGGCACTCTGACAGGGCCGGAAGGAAGCAGCAAAACTACCAGATTCTGGGATAACCTGACTATTGATGGATCAATCAACCCTGGAGCCTTTGGAGATCTTACAGTACTTCTAAATGGTAGCGCGTCAGTTAACTACGGCGGACACTGGAGAGGAAACATCGAATTATGTGGATCTGGATTCAGAACATACACTATTCTGCTTCTTCCTGAAGATTTGCCCTATAATAATGTTTATACACAGGCAGATGCTGTGATAGAGCTTGCCGGGATCAACATGCTGAATGGCATAACTATTACCGAAGGGTCTCAGTTTACAGTTGGCATTGGTGCCAGCCTTGGTTTTGTCCAATATGACACTTATTACACTGGTGAATTGAACCTACTGGGCTCTATCCTAAATGTCAGGCGAACCAATGTGCAAGATATGTTGTTTCATAACCTGCAGGTCCACACGGATATTGCATACCCGGAGGCTTATACCCTTGCCGTAACCCACTCCATGGCTCCTCCAGACAATCTTCCCGGAAGCACTGGTGAAACCTGGACTATTAGTGCGGCGATTCCTCAGGAAGGGATGACCGGAGACTTAACATTTATATACAATCTGGTCAGGGTGGCTAATCCGGAGCTTTTCATCAGCCTCGATAATGGCACTACCTGGAGCATTTATCCCGGTGAATACACCATCAACCCAGCGCTCAACACCCTGATGGCAAGTGATACCCCTCTAAACGCCAAGTATGCCATATCTTCAGCCGTTAGCCAATGGGAATCTACGGCTCCCCAGGTACCTATCGGATCTCCTCATATCCTGAGACCTCTTTTCACTTGGAATCCTGTCTATGATGGAACTGCCTATTATGTGCTGCTGAGTGCCGATAGTGAATTTAACAATATTGTTTCCATGAGTGATGTTACAGCCGAGACCTCATGTCAGTTCAGCTTCAGCCTAGCCGCTGATACTGAGTATTGGTGGAAGGTTTTTGCTACATCTTCTGTCTTTGGAGATCTGGAATCATCCTCTAGAAGCTTCACCACCAGAGCAGCTATCACTTCCAATCTGCCCACCGAGATGGTCTATCTGCCCGGAGAGGCTATCAGCTTCTATCTGCCGGACTATATCCAGAATCTGATGCCCGAAGAAAGCATCACTGTCACCCCCTTTGGAACACCCAACCTGAACGTAAGCTATGAAGACGGAATTCTTTCGGTCACGCCTTTCCCCGGCTGGACAGGGGAAGAGCAAATCACTTTGGAGATCTCCGATGGCTCCACAACCCTTACCCGGCAGATCCGAATAGCTATTTTGGGAAGCCCCAGGAATCTGCAGATAAGCGTGGATCAAAGTGGAGAGAATCCAACGGTTATCCTCACTTTCGACGAAGTGCCCGGAGCTGTGTATTACATGATTCACAGTGCCAATAGCCCCGAAGGACCCTGGGCACCATGCGGATACACTCAAATCACCAGAATGGCAATAAGCCACTCCGAGACAAAGCTCTTCTACCGGGTCACTGCCAACACCGGAGCTTTGCCCCGCGCTATCCAATCTCAGAACTAGAGATCAATCTATACTTCAATTCAAAGAGCCTGTCTGCGGACAGGCTCTGCTTTTAGTTAAGAGTGAATGAGTTGAAGGTTAATGCTGTGCTGCTTCGCGAGCATCCTGGTCTGCCAAACTCCGATTTGGCAGAAACACCCGAGAGTTTAGCGGCAGCTAAGAGTGGACTCTTTCGTTTGAACCACAGTGGAACAGAAGAGAAGAGAGTTGGAGTTAATACTGCGCACTCTTCCTGAAAGCTCACGCTTAGCATACGCATTTGACACTCATGTGACACGCATGAATTTACATGGGTGTCTCATGGGTGTCACATGGGTGTCTCATGGGTGTTGTCTCAGTTAGGTCTGATTTTTGAGGGGATTCGTGGTTCGGATATCTTCTGCTCTTCTTCTCTATTTTTTGAGTTATCAAGAGGGCATCGAGACCCTGTGAATCAGAGGATGTTTCTATCTAAGGTAGTTTTTACTATCTGATTTCAAGCCCTATCCGCGCAGCTCTATTTGCCTGATCGCCTCATACAGGATGATCGCCACGGAGTTTGACAGGTTCAAGGAGCGGATTTCTGAGCTCATAGGGATGGTGATGCAGTTCTCCGGGTTCTCCTCAAGCAGACTCTCCGGTAAGCCCCGGGATTCGGGGCCAAAGACCAGCCAGTCTCCGCTTCTATACTGCATTTCTGTATAGCTACGGCTGCTCTTGGTAGTGGCATAGAAAACCCGGGCGGGATCCACTCCCTGCAGGGCTTCGGGAAGGCTGTCCCAAACGCGGTAATCCAGCTTGTGCCAATAGTCCAGGCCTGCACGTTTGAGGGATTTATCGTCCAATAGAAACCTCAGGGGACGAATCAGGTGCAGCCGGGCTCCGCAGCCCAGGCACAATCTTCCGATGTTTCCTGTATTAGCGGGGATTTCCGGCTCAAAGAGGACAATATTCAGAGAGCAATCTGCGATGGGCTTCACGGTGCTTTAGTTCAACCGAAAAGTCATGAAGTCTTCCCACCAATCCAGCCAGGCCTGACCGTTTTCTTTGAGGACAACCTGATCAAGATTCCGATGGGAAGAATGGCTGTAAACTGGCACCCGGGCAAAGCTGAGCGGCATCTCTGTCTTGGAATTGGCAGGGAAAAGCCCCAGTTTATAGACCACCATGCGTTGGGAAGCGGGGCTGAGCAGGTAGGTGAGCCAGGTTTTGGCAATGGCAGAGTTTTGCGCATTCTTGTGAATGGCAGCGTATTCCACATAGAGGAAGCTGCCTTCTCCGGGGATAACGGAGACGAAGTGATCCTTTTCCGGGTCTTGTTCTTTGATCCAGGCAGCAGTTCCGTTGACGCCAATGATCATGGCATATTGCCCGGTCTCCAGCGCCGCAGCCAGATCCTCCGGGCGGTCATAGCGCTTACCAACGTTCTTACGCAAGCTGCGCCAGAGCATCTTGTAGCCTTCTTCGCCAAAGAGTGCCACTGTCCAGAGCAAAGTGGATCTGCCCAAACCGCTGAGCTTGGGATCACACATGGCCATCTGGCTGATATAACGGGCATCCTGGAGATCTCCAAAGGTGCTGGGAGCTCTGTCTATCTGACGGTTGTTGTAGATAATAGAAAGGTTTCCAAAGCCATAGGGGATCAGTTTCGCACCGGGGACGTATCCCAGTTCCCGCGAGAAGCTGGCTTCTGGAATGCTTTGCACTCCCACCAGGCTGGCAAGCAAGCTGTCTTCCTGAGAAAACCCACTGGGTATGCCCAGAACGATATCCACACTTGCAGTATCTGCCTGTGCAGCCAGAACAAGATCATGCGTGGTTGGGAAGGTGCTAAGTTCAATAGAGCAATTGTAGAGCCGGGAGAAATCCCGGTTGATCACAGCTTCCAGTCCGGAGGTTCGGAATTGCTCTATGGCATAGATATGTAGTTTGCTGGGAGGAAGATTGGCAGGCACCTCAGGAGCCTTCTCCTCTTTCTTCCTGGAGCAGGAGAAGAGCAGCAGAGCAAGGCACAATACAGCAAAAAGGCGTGTCTTCATCTGCTTTAGAAACCGCCGAAGAGCACCCAGGCAACCATGAAATCCATGATCAGGATAAAGACAGAGGAATAGATCACGGTTTGAGTGGTGGAAATGCCCACTCCCTCTGCCCCACCCTGGCTTTTGGAGCCAAAGAAACAAGCCAGAGAGGTGATGATGTAACCAAATACCAGGCTCTTGATCAGACCGCCCCAAAGATCGGAGGGACTGAAGTAACTGCGCATGTTCACAAAGAAGGTGTGGTAATGGATACCATATTTCATCCAGGCGAAGTACCAGGCGGAGATGATGCTGATCAGATTGGCATAGATGGTGATGATGGGAAAGCCGATCATACCAGCCAGAATGCGTGGCATATAGAGAAAATTGGAGGCTTTGATGGACATGGATTCCAGGGCATCCAACTGCTCGGAGACCTTCATCGTGCCTATCTCTGCAGCCATGGAAGCACCCACCTTGCCCGTCATCACCAGAGCAGTCAGCACAGGTGCCAGCTCTATCATGGTGGATTTGCCGATCAGGACACTGAGCAGGTTGATGGGCATGTAGCCTTTGGATTGATAAACGGCTTGCAGGGCTGTGACCATCCCGGTGAATGCTGCCGTGAGCGTGATCAGAAGGATGGAGCCCACAGTGATCTGCTGCAATTGGATCAGGAGTTCATTGCGCCGACGTGAAAGACGGGGCAAGGCCTGAAAAGCCTTGCCCACAAAAACTACGTATTCTCCCAGAGCGGAGATAGGCCTAAGGTTCATCCCTCTGCTCGATGGTGCGGAAGAGAGTGATCTCTTTCACAAAGCCCAGATCGACATTGCCTGTGGAACCATGGCGGTTCTTTCCCACAATGATCTCGGCGATGCCGGGCTTCTCTGTCTTTTCGGGATTGTAATACTCATCCCGGTAGATAAACATCACAAGGTCGGCATCCTGCTCGATGGCGCCGGATTCACGCAAGTCCGCCAGACGAGGCTTCTTGTCTTCACGGTTCTCCAAAAGGCGGTTTAGCTGCGAGAGGGCGATCACGGGGATCTTCATATCCTTGGCCAAGATCTTGAGGGCACGGGAGATCTCGGCGATCTCCTGCTGGCGGTTATCCCGCTCGTTGGGCATGGTCATGAGCTGCAAATAGTCGATAATAATCAGATCCAGGCCACCCAGTTCAGCGGCCAACCTGCGGGTCTTGGCGCGGATGTCCAGGGGACTGTTGGTGCCGGATTCATCGATATAGATTTGACGTGAGGAGAGCACTTCCGAAGCTTGCATGATGCGGATCAGCTTCTCTTCATTCATGCCAAAGCCCTTCATCATCTCTTCCATATTGACCTGAGCCAGAGAAGCGAACATCCTCATGATCACTTCATCGGCAGCCATTTCCATGGTGAAAACAGCAACTCTCTTGTTCATATCGACGGCTGCATGAGTGGCGATATTGAGCGCCAGAGCCGTCTTTCCCATGGCAGGACGGGCAGCAATGATCACGAACTGGCCGGGACGGAACCCGCCGCAGAGCCTATCCAGATCGGAATACCCGGTGCCAATGCCCACCACTGGAACCTTGCTGGAAGAAATCTCGTCGATCATCTCCACCACTTCGGAGGAAATGTCCCCCAAGCGGATGAAGCCTTGTCTCTGAGGAACTTCTGCAATTGCGAAGATGGCTTGCTCGGCATCGTCCACAATGCTCTTCACTGGTTTGGCAGCGCTGTAGCAGGATTCGATGATGCCGTTGGAAGCCACGATCAGCATCCTCAGGAGAGCTTGTTCCGTGAGAATATTGAGGTGATAATCAAAGTTGGCACTGGAGACCACGATATCTGCCAGCTCGTTCATATAGGGGATTCCCCCCACTTTCTCGAGATGGTTATTGCGCTCCAGCCGGTTGATCAAGGTGAGGGCATCGATCTCCACACTCTCGTTAAAGAGCTCTTGCATAGCCTTGAAGACCAGCTTATGAGCCGTACGATAAAAGAATTCTTCCTTGATCTTCTCGATGCCTTTACTCACCACATCGCTGTCGATAAGCATGGCAGAAAGCACGGCTGCTTCAGCGTTTATATCTGCAGGCAGGCTGCGCTCGGAGATCTTGACTTTTTCAAGATCTATAGATTGTTTTCTAGCCACTGTTCAGCCCCGCTTTCTCTCTTAGAGCTTCCTGCACACACTCGGGCACCATGTCCTTAAGGTCTCCGCCCAAGACAGCTATTTGGCGAACCATGGAGCTGGAGAGATACATGTATTTGAGGCTGGGCACCAGAAAGATGGTCTCTATCTCAGGATTCAGTTTCTTATTGGTGAGTGCCAGAGAGAGCTCATATTCAAAGTCTGAAACCGCTCTCATGCCCCGGATCATCACAGGACACTCCAAAGCCCGGGCAAAATCCACCACCAGGCCTTCAAAGCTCTGCACCTGCACGTTGGAAAGATGCGCACAGGATATCCGGCAGAGATTGGCACGCTCGTCCAAGCTCATCAGATTGTTCTTGTTGGTATAGGCTGCCACGCCCACAATCACCTCATCGTAAAGCTTGGAAGCTTTCTCTATGATGTTCATGTGTCCCAGAGTGATAGGATCAAAGGTGCCGGGATAAAGAGCTTTGTGCATCAGTTCTCCAAGGCAGCTTTACGGATCGCTTCGATCTCGTCGATCTCCTTGGGGATGTTTTGGGAAAGTACGCAGTAGCCGGTTTCGGTGACCAATACGTCGTCCTCGATCCTCACACCCAGACGTTCCTCCGGAATGTAGATGCCGGGTTCGACGGTGATCACATTACCTTTTTCCAACACAGCTTCTCTGCCGCCCACATCGTGAGTATCCATACCCAGAAAATGGCTGACACCATGCATGTAATACTTGCGGATCTGCTCCAGATCGTCGATCAGACCGATAGCGAGGCAGGACTCTGCCAGAAGCTCACGCGTCTTATGTTGCAGATCCATCAGAGTAACGCCGGGCTTGATCATCTCAATAACCTGTTTCTGTACATCCAGCACCAGGCCATAGATCTGCTTCTGACGCTCACTGAAGCTTCCACTGATGGGGAAGCAACGAGTCACATCCGCGCTATAGTTCTTGTAGCTGGCACCGACGTCCATCAAGACCAGTTCTCCGGCTTCGATGCGGCAGTCATTACGCTCATAATGCAAGGTGGCGGCATTGATCCCGGCAGCTATGATGGGGGCAAAGCCCCAATATCCGGTGCCGGAGACCTGCATACGGTAGAAAAGAGTGGCTTCCAGCTCATATTCCATCATGCCGGGACGGGCAGATTCCATGATGTCCATGATGCCCTTGCCGGTGATGTCTATAGCACGTTGAAGCTGCATCACTTCCCAATCGCTCTTGAGCTTGCGCAAGGGACTGATCACCTCTTCGATATCTTGCAGAAGGATGGCAGGATAGCGGCTGGTGAGCGGCTCCAGGGCAAACATGGCATAGGGCTTGGGTTCGGTGAGTCTGGGAACTCCTATATTGGAGAAAACCTTGGATACTCCCCGGGAATAAAGACCCAGTCCACTCAGGAATTCATCCAGATAACTGACTTCGGTGATGCCACTGATCTCTGTGGCTTCCTCCGGACGCATCTTCTTACCGGTCCAGACCTCTTCGGCAGGATTCCCCCGCTCGATAAAGAGCTTGGTCTGCGCACCACGCTCGGTCTTCACCATCAGGAAGATAGCACCGGGAATACTAAGCCCGGTGAGATAGAGAAAGTTGTTTTCCTGGCTAAACTTCTGCAGCTTGGCTTCACGATTGGCAAAAAGGATAACGGCTTCGCCGGCTTTCAGGTTTTCTGCCAGCAGGTCTCTGCGACTCTGATACATTTCTTGGCTCATTAAAATATCTCCTCAGTAAACTGGCTGGTTATTGGGCAAAATACTGTTCGGACTTCATACCGGGAGCTTGCTCCGGATAGTCGGTCTTGGCGCCACGCTCGCCTCTGCCCTCGTGGATATGGGTGAAGGTGCTGTCTTTGAGAACTTGTTTGCTAAAGACAGAGTATTCCTGCCCCAGATTATTCTTGACCTTGATGTCCCAGAAACCTTCCGTCACAGTCCAGCTCACGCTGGCACCGGGAGCGATATCTCCAGAGAGATCATCCTGCCCCCAGCTCACATCTCCCGAAGGCGATAGATATACGTTTGTAATGGTGCGGTTGCTGCTATTCACCAGAAGAATGGCACCCCCGTCCGAGATGAGGGTCAGAACGTTTACAGAACCTAGTTCCACATACCTGTTCTGCACTCCACTGAAGAGATAGAGCCCGTCGTAGGAAACCCGGACGTCCTGATTGGTGTTGTAGAACCGGGAATAGTTTTCCGAGGGACGGATAACCAGGCTGGATTCATAATCCAGGGTAACGTTTACATCTGTAGTGCTGCGGTTTCTGATCCGCAGCTCACCGTCCTCTTCACAGGCGAAGAGCAGCAGTGCCAGAACTAGGGTCAAAAGCAAAGGAATCTTTTTCATAAAGAAGCTCCTTTTATTAGTTTACAACGGCCTTTCTTTTCTTCTCGAGGGGTGCTTTGAGATCATAAACCGGAGCGCTTTGGCCTCGTACCACATCAGATGTGATGATGCACTTCTTCACGTCTTCCCGATCCGGAATCTCATACATGATAGTCAGCATGAATTTTTCCATGATCGAACGCAGTCCACGCGCACCTGTCTTCTGATTAATGGCAACTTTGGCAATCTCGCGGAGGGCTTCTGTTTCAAACCCCAGATCCACACCATCCAGTTCGAAGAGCTTTTGATACTGCTTGCAGAGTGAGTTGCGGGGCTCTGTGAGAATATCCAGCAGAGCATCCTCATCCAGCTCGTGCAAGGTGCAAAAAACCGGCATACGGCCGATTAGTTCCGGGATCAAGCCATACTTCAGCAGGTCTTGCGAAATGGTCTGCTCAAAGAGCGAAGCATCTTCCTGCTTGATCCCCAGGCTGACGTCGAAGCCTATGGCCTTTTTATCAATGCGTTCCTTTATGATCTTTTCCAAGCCGAAGAAAGCTCCGCCAGCTACGAAGAGAATGTTGCGGGTATCCATCTCAATGAAATCCTGCTGGGGATGCTTGCGTCCGCCTTTGGGCGGAACGTTCACCTTGGTGCCTTCCAGAATCTTCAGGAGTGCCTGTTGCACACCTTCACCAGAGACATCCCGGGTGATAGAGGGAGTTTCGGACTTGCGGGAAATCTTGTCTATCTCGTCGATATAGACGATGCCTTTCTCAGCCCGGGATACGTCGTAATCTGCATTTTGTAAGAGACGCACCAGGATGTTTTCCACATCTTCACCCACATAACCGGCTTCGGTGAGGGTGGTGGCATCCGAGATGGCAAAGGGCACCTTCAAAAAGCGCGCCAGAGTCTGAGCGATCAGGGTCTTACCGCTGCCGGTGGGCCCGATCATCAGAATGTTGCTCTTTTCCAGGTCTATCTCATCCTTCCGGTTTTGCCGGAAGATACGTTTGTAATGGTTATAAACAGCGACCGAAATGATCTCCTTGGCTTTGGTTTGGCCGATCACATACTGATCGAGATACTTCTTGATATCGCTGGGCTTTGGCAGCTCAAACTCATCCTGATTCTCTGCCGGAGAGGAACCTTCCACAATGTCGTGACACATCAGGATGCACTCATCGCAGATGTTTCCGGCAATGCCGCGGATCAGTTTGTTCACTTCCCCTTCCGTTTTACCACAGAAGGAGCAACTGAGGTTTCTATATTTATCCAAGCTAATCCTCGCTTTTCTTTGCTATTTACGGTTGGTTATGACTTCGTCAATAATCCCGTAGGTTCTGGCTTCATCGGCACTCATAAAGAAGTTCCGGTCTGTATCAACTTCTATCTGCTCCAGGCTTTTACCTGTGTGACGCTGCAGAATCTCATTCATTCTGGTGCGCAGATAAAGGATTTCACGGGCCTGAATCTCGATATCCGAGGCCTGCCCCTGAGCTCCACCCAGAGGCTGATGTATCATTATCCGGCTGTTAGGCAAGGCTATCCGCTTCCCGGGTTCCCCCGCTGCCAGCAGCACCGCTGCCATGGAAGCAGCCTGACCTATACAGATAGTACTCACCTTGGGGCGGATATACTGCATAGTATCGTAAATCGCCAGGCCGGAAGAGATGATCCCACCGGGGCTGTTGATATACATATAGATATCCCGCTCCTGATCTTCACCTTCCAGATGTAGCATCTGTGCCACCACTGAGGCCGCCAGATTGTCTTCTATGGGGCCACCTACAAAGATAATGCGGTCTTTGAGCAAACGGGAATAGATATCATAAGCCCGTTCTGCCCTGCCGACCTGTTCCACTACCATGGGAATGTAATTCATCTTTCCTCCAGATTATTCGGCTGAGTTTTCTTCAGCCTCGTCTATGACCTTTTCGAGCATGTTTTCATAAGGCTCTTCCACAAACTCATCCTTGTTCTCTTCCGGAACAGGCACAAAGAATTCAGAAGTGTCGGCAATCTGCTTCAGCAGGAAATAGCCCTGCACGACTTCTTTATAGGTCTCATCGGATATATCTTTCTGATTGGCTTCTTTCCAGGCTTCGACGGTCTTATCATCGAGGATGGCCTCATGCGTGTAGTACTCATGCAGCATCTCGTCTGTCACTTCCAGAGGCATGGCCTTGCGAAGATTGTTCATGATATAGACGTTGATCATTTCCTGGGCGATCTGCATCTGGTATTGATAGAGATAATAGGCTTTGGTCTGCTCGTCGGCAATCTTGGAGGTTTGCTGCTCTGCAAGGTATTTGAGAGTCTTCATGGGCAGCTCAAAGTTGTTATCCACAAAGAGCTTGGAGATCACAGCCTGGTTCTTGCCATTGATATTGAGATGCTCGTTTTTCAGCCGCATATCATCGGCAATCTTGCTGCGCATTTGCTCCATGGAATCAAACTCCATATCCTTGGCAAACTCATCATCCAGAGCAGCGATTTGCTTGCGCATCACGGAATTGACCATGATCTTGGCAGGATAGCTGGCCTCAGGATCAATTGTGGCATCTATCTCACGCATTCCGTAAATGATCAGCTTGCCGGAGACATTTACCTCGACCACATCACCGGTCTTGGCACCGACCAGCTCCGGGAAGGAACGGAAGGGCTTGGTATCACCGGCGTAAAAAGTGAAATTCACAGTGTAGCTTTTGCCATCCAGTTCCAGGCTGATCTCGCTGGCGAGCTCATCCTCGGCTTCGGCTGTTTCCACATCGACCATCACGGAGTGCTCCTGACGCAGCTCTTCCAGATAGCGGTTCACTTCATCATCCAGCAGCATTGGAGTGTAGGGCACCTTCAGGTTGTCAAGCTGCTTAAACTCCAGCTCGGGTTCAACTTCGATCTCGATCTGGATGCTCATCTCGGAGCCTTTGGCCCACTTGATATCCTTGATCTCAGGATAAAGCAGGAAACTGATATCGTGCTCTTTCACGGCTTCTTCAAAGACGTCGTCAACGACTTCTTTCTGGAAATAATCTTCAATCCTGTCGGCATAGAGACGTTCCACCATGGAAAGAGGGGCTTTGCCCTTGCGAAAACCCGGAACCACCAGCTCCTGAGCTGCTTTTTTCAGGTACTTATGATAGTATTTATCCACCCGTTCCGGCTCGACTGTGATATCGATGGCCTTGCTGGAGGCATTGATGGGATTGATGCTAACTTGCACTGTATACTCCTTGTAGTGTTTAATATTAATATAAAAATGGTGCGAAAGAGGGGACTCGAACCCCTACAGGTTTCCCCACTGGATCCTAAGTCCAGCGCGTCTGCCAATTCCGCCACTTTCGCACGTCTGACAGTATTCTGGGTATATATATTATATACTTGAGCGATCATATTTTTTCAAAGTGGTGCTTCTGTCAAGACCTTTGTAAGTGACTGGTGACGAGTGACGAGTGACAAGAGAGTGACAGTGTTAAGCTGTGAGATAGACGTTTTTCCCCTATGAGTTTTAGGATAAGACGATTTGGTGGATGGGCTGCCTCCCCTTCAGGGCTTTTCGGGCAGACACACAGGTCTGCACCTACAAGCTAATAGTGAAAAGTTAATGGTGATTAGAGCTAAGCCGCAGTCTCCCAGCTACACACTGACTTTCTTGTTACTCGTCACTTGTTACTCGTCACTTTCTCCGTCTCCCAGAGCGGCATTGTCTATCAAACGCACCTTGTCGATATAGACTGCCATGATCAGGCGGCTGGTTTCATCGACCCTGGTAAGTGGTTCCAGATTCTCTGGATCCACCAGTTCCAGATAGTCTATCCTGCCTCTGGCACCGATCGTCTTTGTGGCAATATCCAGCAGAGCAGGGACGGAACGCTCTCCGCTGCGGAAGGCTGCCTGGGCGGCTTTGAGAGCGGAACTAAGGCAAAGTGCGCGCTGACGCTGCTCTGTATCCAGATAGCTATTGCGGGAACTCATTGCCAAGCCGTCTGCTTCCCGGACTATCGGGCAGGAGACCAGATTGACCTGCAGATTCAGGTCTCTTAGCATGGTCATTAAAACCAATACCTGCTGAAAATCCTTAGATCCCATGAACATGCTATGCGGCTGAACCAGATTGACCAGTTTCAGCACTATGGTTGCCACTCCACGGAAGTGTCCCGGACGGCTGGCTCCGCAGAGCCTGGAGGAGATGTCGGAGACTTCCACCCAGGTCTTGTAGCCCTGGGGATAAATCTCTGCGTTGGAGGGAAAAAATACGTAGTCCACTCCATAGCCGGAAAGCAGCTCCAGATCGCGCTTCAGATCGCGGGGATAGGAGCTAAGGTCTTCACTGGGGCCAAATTGTGAAGGATTTACATAGATGGAGACAAAAGTGAGATCGCAGGCTGCCTTGCTGGCTGCCACCAAAGAGAGATGCCCCTCATGCAGAAAACCCATGGTAGGCACGAAGCCGATCCTTGCCTCCGGAACTATCTGAGCTCTGGCTTCCCCCAATTCGGCTATGCTGTGAAGCAGTTTCACTGTTTGATCTTGTTGTGCTCGTCCACAATGACGATTCTGGGACGATGAGCCTGGATTTCGGAAGAGTCCATCATGCCATAATTGACGATGATCACTTTATCGCCGGTTTGTGCCATACGGGCAGCTGCGCCGTTGATTCCGATCTCCCCGGAGCCGCGTTTCCCCAAGATCACATAGGTGCTGAAACGGGCACCATTGTTGATATTAAAGATTTCCACCCGCTCGAATTCCTGCATTCCGCTGGCATCGAGCAAGTCCGGATCTATGCTGATACTACCCTGGTAGTTCAGATCACATTCTGTGACTGTGGCCCGGTGTATCTTGGATAGTAGTATTTGCCTGAGCATGGGTTCCTCTTTTATATGTCTTGTGCTGCGCAGCGTTATGACCGGGGTTCTTCCCTGTATCATAAGCGGCTGCGCCTTATGTATATTAAGCTCTCTGAAGGGCTTATAGCTAATCGAACTTACTGTTTTGAGACAATTTAGCGCAGAGGGGGCTATTGTCAACAGAAATCGGCTTATATTAGCTGGAAGCTGGAAGCTAAGGGGTATAGAAGCAATACCTTGCAGATGAGGATCCGCTGCCCAGGATGAATATGCTGACTACTAGCATGCATTACGACATGTACAACAGATTGATCCATCTATTGGAAGAGCATTAATGAGCTGATCTACATACGCGGAATCCTACTCCCCGATCTACTAGATGTGGATACGTAAAACCTCGACATGATACTCTGCACTCACCAACACCATAGCTCCATGCCCCTCCTCGGACTATCCTAGTACCATCTCCGGTTGGTCCCGGTGGGTTATCTTGGGGGCTTATGCTATAATACTCATCATCATATCCGTCCCAAATCCATTCCCAGAGATTACCACTCATATCATAAATCCCTAAAGCATTAGCATTTTTTGTCCCAACAGGACTTGGTCCATCGGTAGTACTGGTACCCATATACCATGCGACTTCATTGACATTATTGCTACCGGAAAAACGATAATCAGGCTGGTTTGATGCGCCACGTGCAGCGTATTCCCACTCCGCCTCACTCGGCAATCTATATCCATTATTATCCCAGTAGCAGTAAACAAAAGCACTCCATTGGTGATTATACAGACTTGGAATCGGTCCCCAAGCAGATGGATTAGCACTGCCCATGATTACATAACATGGATCCAAGCCTTCACTCATACTACGCAGATTACAATACACCAAGGCTGCATAAGAACTAATATTGAAAGCCGGGTAGTTGTTTCCCAATCCTTCTCCAGTAGCAGGGTTCGAGCCCATTATTTCTGCCCATTCTGCTTGCGTAACCTCATATTTGCCAAGGTAATACGGACTGAGAGTAACAGAGTGCACCGGTAGCTCATGACTGGATCCCTCTCCATAAGTATCACCCATCAAATAGGTGCCTCCCATAACGTAAACCATTTGGGTTGGTGTTATTGTCACCACAAAGTTTGATTTAGCAGCTAAACTAGATGCCCAATACTCTTTAAATCCTTTTACTTTGAGTGTTGCACTTGCAGCTATGTAGATCGGATTTGTGTAGGGAGTAGAGTTTTGCGTCGGATCCGTTCCGTCCGTTGTATATCTGATTGTTGCACCTTCTGTCTCACAATTAAGAGTAACCACTGGAATAGACGAATATGATCCCCCCGCTGGAGTAATTGTTGGCATAGCAACAGTATATATGTTTATACTATATGAAGCACTGGCTGTTTCACTGGGGATCCAGTCATCTTTGAAGGCTTTTGCTTTTAGGGTTGTGCTGGAATAGATATGAATTTGTCCGCTATAGATCGTGGAACTACTATCAGGCTCAGAACCATCCATTGTGTACCTGATATATGCGCCACTTGTTGTACAGGCAATACTGACATCCACAGAATCCCAAATCCCTCCCGCGGGACTAAAAGTTGGTGCCGCTACTTCCTGATATGGATGAACAATATAACTGGCAGAAGTTATCGAACTAGGCGTCCAGAACAGCTTATAGGCTTTTGCTTTGATTGTTGCGGATTTTGTGAGAGCTACCCCTTTATCATAGATTGTTGAATATACTGTAGGTTCTGACCCATCTACAGTGTATCTGATAACACAATTATCTGTAGCAGAAGACAAAGAAACAATTGTCAGACTATCGAAGACACCTCCATCAGGTGTAAACACTGGATCTGCTACTATGTTATGTTCCGGTTTCGTTGTTATCTGACAACTTGAGAGGAAAACTCCGGTGATACCCAGTATCATCAGCGCTAACACTATTGTAACATAGTCAGTTAAAGCATAACTAAACAGGTTCTTAATACACCTCATCATGATCACCTCTTCAAGAAGAATGAGCTAATGTCAATTTCATATATGTTTAGGTTTCTGTCAACCCCTATCACTGCATACTTCTAATACGTGTTCCCCTAATTCGACACGCATGAGACACCCATGTGACACCCATGTAACACCCATGTAAACTCATGCGTGTCATATGCGTATGAGATGGGTTTTTGAAGTGTGATGAAGAGGAGAGTGGTTAAGATGTTGGGTGAAGGGAAGAAGTGATGCAGAAGTGGGTTATTTGTGTTAAATCTGTGGACCGATCCCAACGGTAAAGCCCCTTCAGGGCTCTTCACTGTGTGGGCTGCCTGGTCGATGGGCTGCCCGATGTCTGTTTACTCACCACTTCAGGGCTATTGCCAGAGAGCGGATAATGGAGACGGGGACATCTCCAATCCAGAAAGACCGTTGAATAATTACCCGCTTCCAGATAATGCCGTGGAAAAACCTCAGAGTACACACATTTTAACCAAATGTCCATATTATGTCATTCCTGCGAAGGCAGGAATCCATGGTATTACAACCCATTGTTCAACATCTGGTTGCCTAGATTATGGATTCCTGCCTTCGCAGGAATGACGATGCGCGGAGCAAGGAGACGAAACCTAAGACGCGCCATGTTTTACGGCATGTGCAACGGTCTTAGAACGTTCTACGCAAAGATTCGTGTCCATTTGTGATCTTTCATTGGTGACCATTTGTGGGAGAGAATCCTGTTGCTCCGGTCGATCCCGTCATCTGCGTTCAATACTTTTCCCAGGCTTCTCTAGTCTGCCCTCACGACCTTCCCGCAGGAGATGGCTCCGCTGTTGTCCAAACGATAGAGATAGATCCCGGAGGAGAGCTGATTTCCGTTTGTATCCCGTCCATCCCAGCTAAGGCTGCTCTCTCCCTTTTGGACATTCTGAGAGCTATGATAAACCCGCTGTCCCCGCAGATTGAAGATGCTGAGCGTGGCTGAACCCTGCCCGGCAGAATCAAACTTCAGGCTCAGATTGTCCCGGAAGGGATTGGGTGTGGCAATCACTTGCGGCATCACTTGCGGCACAACTTCATCTTGATTCCCGGTGGGGAAGACAAAGTCCCAAATGACATCATAAGAGAAGTCTCCCTGGCTCACCCGGCAGACCAAAGGTGATTCTGCTGTGGCCGGTAGCGCCATTTCCAAAATGAAATCCGTCTGACCAACCAGTTCAACGCCCCCCAAAAACCACTTGAAGCTATGCTGAAAATTGTCGGAGGCGGCTTCCACAATGAACATCTGGCTCACATCCGGTTCCAGTTGGAGGGTATCCGCATTATCTGGAGTGGTGCTGCCGATATACAGATCAACGATGGAGACAGAGTGGATATTGACCGGTGTGTTGGGCAGACCGTTGGCATTGGTGGGCACCAGGCCGATATCCAACACAGTGTCCAAGCCCTCAATCACTTGTCCGAAGACGGCATAGGAGCCGTTCAAATGCGGAGTTGGCGCTAGAGTGATATAATACTGCGAACCGGCGGAATTTGGCGCAGTGGTGCGTGCCATGGCCAGGGTTCCGGCCTGATTGTGGTTGAGCAGGGGAGAAAATTCGTCCTGGATGGTGTAGCCCGGGCCGCCGTAGCCGGTTCCGTAGGGACAGCCATCCTGGATCACAAAGCCTGCCACCACGCGATGGAAGATCAGGTTGTTGTAAAATCCGCTATTGGCCAGATCGATGAAATTGCCGGCTGTGATCGGCACGATATCGTCATAGAGCTTGCAGGTGAAGTTTCCCATAGAGGTGTTCCAGCGGGCAAACTGCAAGGCGGGCAGGGAGATGGTGATGAGGCAAAGAATGATAAATGTGCAGATTGTTTTCATGAGCTTCCTCCTGAGGAAGAAAAAGGCGCGACCGGAGCTGTTCCGACCGCGCCATATAGTTGTATGATTACATTTTAACGCTGACGTTAATGTTTTTGAACCGGGCGGGAGCCACTCCGTGAGAGAGCTGCATCACTTGCCCCGGCTCGCCTTTTCCGCAGTGGAAAGTGCTGTAATAATCCCATTCTTCGGGACCGCAGATGCGATCGCAGGCATTCCAGAAATCCTGGGTAATGCCAAAGTAGGTGGGTTCTTTCACGATGCCGGTGATTTTGCCGTTTTCGATCTTGAAGCCAATTTCGGTGGTGAACTGGAAGTTATTGCGGTTATCATCGATAGACCAGGTCTTGGTGAAATCCAGGAAGTAGCCATGCTCCGTCTCGGCAATGAGTTCTTCCAGGCTACCTTTCCCAGGGGCGATGCAGAAATTGGTCATGCGTACCAAGGGAAAATCGTCAGCATAGGAAGCTTTCATATTGGAAGAAGGCTCCAGATTCAGCATGTGGGCAATGTGACGGGAGGTCTGTTGATCTTTGAGGATACCGTCTTTGATGATGTCCACGCGTTTACCGGGCACACCTTCGTCGTCCAGCGGGTGATAGCCCAGACCGCGGGGATCGGTGCTATCGCTGTAGATATTCACGATCTCACTGCCATATTGGTAGTTACCCAGCATGGAAGGTTTCACAAAAGTCTTGCCGGCATAGGAGATCTCCATGCCAAAGATGCGATCAGCTTCCGTGGCGTGACCCACGGATTCATGCAGTTGCAAGGCCAAATGCCCGCCGCCGATGATGATATCGGCTCTGTCTTCAGTGATGACCGGAGCTGTGAGCAGATCGGTGGCTTCTTTGATGATGCGCTCGGTATTCTCGGTGAATTTCTGCTGGTGGAAGAGCTCAAAACCTGCTCTGCCAGCACTCATATCTCCTGGCCAGGTGCGGCTTTGGATGCCATTCTCGTCCGCTGCCACCACACCCATCATAGGCAGGCTGTTATAGAAAACCGTGTGGCTATAAGAGCCTTCGGTGTTCACATAATACTTTTCC
Source organism: Candidatus Cloacimonadota bacterium (assembly GCA_023421135.1). Lineage (GTDB taxonomy): Bacteria > Cloacimonadota > Cloacimonadia > Cloacimonadales > Cloacimonadaceae > PHBP01. Next base: position 25,816 of record JAEZUG010000075.1, read on the forward strand.
TGGCGGGTGAATTGGGCACCAACGTGGGAATGCACAATCTTGCCCTGAGGTTTGATGGCTGTGGCCAGAGCTGCCAGATAATCCAGCTTTTCGGCTTTATCCATCTCAAAAGGATTGATCTCGGGACTGTGAAAGTAGGAAGCTACGGTGGCTTTGAGAGGAGGAAATTCCACGGCTTTGCGCATAAATTTGGAGCCCTGGATGGCATTGGTGCGGGCTTTGTGGATCAGCTTGTCGATGGTGGCAGGATCGAGGTTGCGACTGCCGGCAAAGCCCCAGGAACCGCCAATCAGCACTCTGATGCCAATAGCCCAGCTATCCTTGCTGCTGCTATAATCCCTCAGGAAACCGTTTTGAAAGTAGATTCCCTCAAAGTCTGAGCCGGTGATGCGAACGTCGGCAAAGCTAACGCCGGAAGCGATAATCTTTTCTATGGTGGATTTTATCAGTTGTTCCATTCATGTTCTCCTTAGATAGTACGGGTGGAGGAGGTGATATTGAAGTCTTTGACCAGCACGTGAGGGGCTTTGGCTGCTTCAACGCTGAACATCTCGTAGTTATCCGAGAAGGGGATGGTATCGCTGCGGTTTTCCAAAGCTACTATGTTCTTCAGGATGCGGTCGATCTTCTCGGTGAAGCGGAGGTTATTCACGACCTTGGTGATCTTGCCGTTCTCCACCAGGAAGGTGCCGTCCCGCGTGAGCCCTGTGAGGGAAGTTTCTTTGGCATTGATGAAATTCATGTAGTGCAGGCTGGAGATGTAGAGGCCGTTTTGGATCTGTCCCAGGAGTTCACCCAAAATCTTATCCCCCGGAGCCAGTTTCAAGCAGGAACAGGTGTTGCCGTTTTTGGGCAGGCCGGTCTTGTGATGATAGTAGTTTCCGCAGGTGAAGGCTTTGAAGACGCCTTTGTCTATGAGAGTCAGAGGTTTGTAGATATGGCCGTCGCCATTGTAATCTGAGGTGATCAGGTCGTTATCAGAGGGATCATCCGTGATGGTGATGTGTTCCGGAAAGACCTGCTGGTCCAGCTTACCTTCGAAGTAGCTGGATTTTTGATCCAGAGCGCGGGCACTCATGCCATAGCTGAGGTATTGGATGAATTCTGCTATGCAGCGGGGGGCCAGAACTACATCGTATTTACCAGGCTCCACATCGACCACAGGATTCGAGGCATAACCGATCTTGGAGAGCAGACGGGAGAGGAATACTTCCTTATCCAGGCGGTCATAGTTCTCTCCGCCAAAGGTTTCCAGCACAGTGATCTGAGAATCGTTGTGCACAGCCTTCACTTCCAGATAGATGGGAGAAAGCTCCCAGTGTTTGGAAAGCCCATTGCTATTGATCAGGCGGTATTCTTCGCGGTTGCAGATGAAGGTGCCGTAGATCTGGAAATTGTGGGGCTCCACAGCCTTGGCAATCTCATCCAGCAGAGCTGTCTTCTGAGCCAGGCTAATGCGCTCTATATTATTGGGTTTAATGCGATATGTAGCTTCGGTGAGATCGTTTTCGATATCCACAAAGTCCGGGTCTTCGGGAAGTTTATCGATGATGCTCAGGGCATCGAAGAGAGCAGAATCGATCTTGGGCAAATCGGGATCGTCTATGCTGAAGCTATAGGATTTCTTCCCCTTATACAGGGTCATATCCAGAGAAATAGCTTCCTTGCTGATGTTGTAATTGGTCTGGCTTTGGAAAAAGCGCAGGAAATCGGTCTGCCAACGTTTCTCGCTCACCGTGTATTTGAGATCGCGGTGGGCAGAAAGGCTGGTCGTGATATGGGACAAATATTGATCCATCTGTGTAACTCCTAAATCCAGGTTGTCTTATTATATCTTCTTTTGGGATTGGTCTGCCGGGAAAGGTAGATTCCCGAGGGTTTTGAGCTTTTGGGGTTGGTGGCCTGGCCACGCAGATAAACTTCTTTGATCGCTCCGGAGAGTGTCTTGTCGTAACCAAAAGCTTTCATGTGAGTGCTGGCACCAGGATCGTAGATCACAAAATCAGCATCTGATCCGGCTTCCAGGCAGCCCTTTTGGGGATACAAGCCCATGCGTTTGGCAGGATTCTCGGAGATCATCTTCAGGCAGGTTGCCAGGGGTATCTTGCGGGCTTTCCAGAGCTCCGAAAGCATCCACAGATAGGAATAGCCTGCTATTAGGGCAGGATTCCCGCGGCTGCCGTCGCCTTTGGAATCGGCATTGCAATCCAAGTCGTTGCCAAACATATATATCTTGTTGGTCTTGAGCAAATCCATGAATTCCGGCAGATGCTCCACCAAGTCCGCCAGGCGGGTTTGATTGGCCTCTTCCTCATCCAGGAGATCCATCAAATCGCGGATGGACATGGAAAAAGAGATGTCCGAACGCTTGGAGATGGTGTTGATAAACTCGATGGTCTCCCAACTGGAGACTTTGGGAATGTGGATGGGATTCTCCTGCATTCTGCGCAGGAGCTTCTTGATGGCATCACGTTGGGCTGGATAGCTGAAACTGCTGTCCATCTCGGTGTTATAGCCCTCAAAGCTGAAGGCTGTATCACTTTCGTAGATATCCATAAAGAGATCCATGATCTCATCAAAACTCATCTCCTGAAGATGTGGATTGGGCGAGGGAGAAAAGAGCGAAATGCCCACCACACCTTTGGTCCAGAGCAATTGAGCAGCTTCCGCATGATAGGGGTAATCTGCTATGTTGACGTTTCCCCAGAGCGCCATATCAACATGGCTATTTGCTTCCACCAGATCCTTGAAGTGTTGGACGTCTCCCAGCTCAAAGACCGGTCTGTCGCTGTGAAAGCTCATCTCGGCGATGGTGGTCCAGCCACCTGCCAGAGCTGCTTTGGTGAAGCTCTGAAGCTGCTTTGCCTGAGCTGCACTTTCGCCCAGAATATGAGTGTGCGTGTCGATGGCACCGGGCAGAACTAAGGCTCCTTCCAGATCGATCAGTTCCACCGGTTCCTCTGTCTCTATCTCGTCTGTAGATATCTTCCTGATCTTGTCGTCAAAGAGGATCTCCACCTTACGAAAGGCCGTAGAGGAGGTTGGCAGGGACGCATTGATAAATTTCTTCATATCAAACTATTAGTATGCCATGATGTTAATACCGGCATCCACATAAATGGTCTCTCCCGTCACTCCCGAGGCATAATCCGAGAGCAGGTAGAGGGCAGTTTTGGCTATATCTTCCAAACTAATGTTACGCTCCAGAGGAGCAGACTTTTCTATCCTTTTCTGCATCTGGCCTATTCCGCCAATAACTGCAGAGGATAAGGTTTTAATCGGCCCGGCGGAGATGGCATTGACCCTGATCCCATCTGGTCCCAGGCTGTGAGCCAGATAGCGCACGCTGGCTTCCAGAGCTGCTTTTGCCACACCCATCACGCCATAATGTGGCACCACTTTCTCGGCTCCGTAGTAAGAGAGAGTGATGGCGCTGGTACCAGGTTTCATCAGAGGTTTTGCCTCTCTCAGGCAGGCCACCAGGGAATAGACCGAGATGTCCATGGCAGTGAGGAAACCATTGCGGCTACACTCGTGGAAGGCTCCATTGAGCTCTTCTTTGGGAGCATAGGCGATGCTGTGCACAACGATGTCTATTCCGTCCCAGAGCTTGGAAACCTGAGAAAAGAGCTCCCTGATGCTGTAGTCTTTGGAGACGTCACACTCGATGCAATGCTTGGCACCCAGTTCTTCGGCAATTGGCAGCACTCTCTTCAAGAGGGCTGGAGAGGCATAGGAAAGGATCAGCTCCGCGCCGCCTTCAGCCAGAGCTTTGGCAATTCCATAAGCAATCGAATAGTTATTTGCTACGCCCAGGATAAGTGCCCGTTTCCCTTTTATATCCATCAGTTCTCCTCAAGTTTGTTCAAGTCTTCTTCCACCCGGTCCAGCATGGGTAGATTGGCATAGTTCTGAAAGATCTGTCTGGCTTTCAGGTAAGATGCCCGGGCTGAAGGCTCGTCGGACTGCGCTGCTTGGATTCTGCCTTGCAGCCAAAGTCCGTAGGCATAGCTGCCAAAATTGCCATAACTGTAATCAATCCGGTTGGATAGCTCGGCATACCTGGCAGCTTGGGAAAGATTTTCTGCCGTGTAGTGATAGTAAGCCAGCGCGTAACAGGCCTGAGACAAGATCTGCGGGTTGATCTGCCGCTTACGCAGAGGCTTCTTCAGATGCTTGGCTGTCAGTCTTTGCAGGCTGCGCACCTGCGTCTCATCAGCTCTTCCTAGAAAACTATCTGCCTGTATTTTATAAGATAAGATCTGCATCTGCATGGCTTTATCCAATTTGGAATCTACCACTGCCATTGTGCTGATGCGTTCGTATTCTCCGGCCGAGAGAGCCAGATGCAGATCGTAAAGCAGCAGTATGGGAGCAGTCTCCGGAGCTATATCCCGCACAATATCTTCCATCTGCAGGCGATAATCTTCTGCTTCGATAAGCGCTGCCTGGCTGTGTGCAATCCGGGCAAGTCCGGCCAAACAATGCATCTGCCCTTCTGATGCAGCAAAAGAGCCGTAGAGCTCCAAAGCAAAGCTATAAGTATCGATGGCATTGGCATGACGCCGCTGCAGCTCATAATCCTGAGCCAGCTTCAAAGCGTTATCGGCATTGAATTTGGCTTGGGGTTGCAAAGGCAGACGTGTGCTGGAACAAGCCGCCAGAAAGATCACAAAGGTAAGGCAAAGAAAGAGATATCTATTCATTGGGAACCACGCCTATGCGCTGCACACCGGTGGAAGCCCGCGTCTCGGTGGTAGTGATCCCGCCCCGAAGCAGAGGATTGTTGTTCAAAGCTTCCAAGGTCTGAGATGCCCGGCTCATGGTTTCATTGAGATTGTTGATCATCACCAGAATCTCGGGGTTATTCCGGTTCACCAGTTGCAGGATGCCCTGAGCCTCACGCAGAGAGGCATTTAGGGTGACCAGCACGTTGCTGAGTGGACGGATCAGCATGGTGCCATCCGGATCTATCATGCGGATCACCAGGCTATCGGGATCAGAATAGTTCCGGGCAGCCAGATCGGCAGAATTGATGATGCCTTCGATCTGCGCTGTCTGACTTTCCAGACTGCTGGTGATATCCGCCACATTGTTCAGAATGCGGAAGATGGTGCCCTGATCGGTTGTGTTATCCCGATTCATATTGACCAGAAAACGGTTTAGCTCCGCCATGGTCGTCTGCAGTTCCAAGAGGCTCTGATCCACCTTCTCGGTGGCATTGGCGGCATTATACATGATGCGGAAGATCGTGCCGGCATCCGGGTTATTATCCTGATTCAGCTCATTTGTGATATTGGCAAGATCTTCGATAATCCCGGTGATGGGATCGCTGTGGGCAGGAGAGATCCGGCGAAGCAGAGCCTTTCCTTCGGCAAAATCCGTGCTGGGAATCTGCGCACCAGGCTCGAGCTTCTGTTTGGATTCCAGATCCGGGATATACTCCAGAATGGTCTTGCTGGTCACCGGATTGGTCTGCCTCAGGATTACGGAAGGATCCACCATGGCATTCAGATAGGATTCCAGGATGTAAAATTCGATCTGGATATTGCCCTTTTCGGTGAGTTTAAACTTCTTCAGGCGTCCGATCTCGAAGCCTTTGTACAAAATAGGAGTCTGGGTGGAAATTCCGGTGGCATTCTGCAGGCTGGTATAAAACACAGTTTTTTTCACAAACAGATTCTGCCGGATGGCAATAGCGACCATCACTACGATCAGCAGGATGAGTGGTATCAGAATGAAGGTAACCACTACCGGCTTGGTATGCTTGATCTTATAGTTCATTTATACATTTCTCCCAGAATTACAGTATAGAATTGGAGCTCGGGTTTTTGTCAAGAAATAGCTGAGCTATCTTCAGACAAATCCACCAATTCAGCGTCAAAACCGTGACAAATATCATCATCACGACTGCTGATCAGCATCTGGTGTTCGCTTCTAATACTCTGCAATACCCGCAGGCAGAGCTTACGCTGCTCCTGGCTGAGGAGGTAGTAGGGATCGTCCAGAAGCAGGATGCGGGGATTAAAGATCAAAGCCCGCACCAAGCTGAGCAGCTTCAGGTCTGAAGCTCGCACAAAGGCAGGACGGAGCGAGAGATCCACCTTGAGCTGAAAAGCATCCATCCACTTGGCAGCTTCACGGTCGAAGCCTTCATATCCTTCTTCCTCTGCCACCAAACTATAAGGCAGCAGCAGATTCTCCCGCAAGTTCAGATTGGACAGCATGATGCCCCCGGCAAAGACATAGCCCAGAGTCTTGGGCAAAGCTTCCCTGTCCAGCACCTCACTCAAAGGTAAGCCATCCAGCTCTATGCTGCCAGATTGGATCCTATCCAAGCCCACCACGGCATTGAGGACTCCAGAGGCAAGCTCGGGATTGGCAGAGCGGATCACGGTAACCGGATCCAACTTCAGCCTCAGATCCAATACCTGAGCTATGGAAGCTGTTACCAAACCCTTAAGCTCTATCATACCGTTAACATCCAAAATATCCAGGTGAGAGCAATATCACTGATCATGACCAGAGAGATGGATTGCATCACAGCCTTGATCGTTCTCTGCGGCACCTCAGTAGTTGCCTGCCGGACGCTCATCCCCTGGTAGCTGGAAACAAAGGCGATAATCAAACCAAAGACCAATGGCTTCAGGATTATCATCAGCAGATTGGGCGCTTTGAGCTGTAAAAAAAACTCTCCCATAAAGTAAGCAAAATCTATCCGGCTAAAGATTTGAGCAAAGAGCCAGCCGCCCAGCACAGCTATCACATTGAAATACAAAGTCAGGATCACCATAGCGATCATCACACCATAGAGCCGGGAGACCACCAGATAACTGATAGGTGAGAGCCCAAAGGACTTGAGCAGATCAATCTCACCATTCACGACCATATTACCCAGCTCCGTGGAAATAGCTGTCCCGCTACGGGCAATCACCACCAGAGCAGTAATCACCGCAGAAAGCTCATTGATCACCACCGTCACCAGAATCACCTGCACCAGATTACCCTGCCCAAACGTCGAAAGCAGGCTGTAACCCTGCAGAATCACCAAAGCTCCAATTGCCAAAGCAATGAAACCAATCAGCGGCAAAGCTTCATAGCCGGTGAAGAGAATCTGCCTCAGGATCACCATGGAGCTGATGTGTTTGTTGCCCCTCAGATGCAGAGCCTCGTAAATCGTGTTTGCAGTAAAAGAAAAAAAGTCCCTCAGGGACTTCTTTTCTGTAGGATTTCTCATATATGGATCAGGTTATTTCAATATCAGGGTTTTCTTGGTGGAGGTATAACGTCCTTGGTAATTTGCACACACATAATAAGTTCCATTGGGAGCATACTCTCCGGAATCGCTATAGCGGTTCCACTCTACTTGCACGCCTTTGAAGATGTTTCCACTGTAAAGCTGTTTCACAACGTTTCCGGCACTGTCCTCTACCCACAGGGTGAGAAAGCCGGCATCTTGGCAGGTTAAAGTGACGATCGTATTTCTATACATGGGGTTGGGATTCACCTCAAAGGTCTCCAACCTCGGACTTTTCAGCGCCGTAAGAGCTGTGATCAACAGCATAAACAAGCCAATCAGAACGCCAAGTTTTACTAGCTGTTTCATTTCCTCTCCTATACATCCATTTTTTCTTAGATTAGATGCAAGTTCTGTTCCGCTTTATCACCAAATCTCTGTTCTGCCAGTAGAATTGCCCCGATTACCCCTGCAGAATTACCCCTTTTTGCCTTGAACAGCTCCGGTCGATGAGGATGCTGCCCCAGAGACAGATGCAGTTCCTGAGCCACTTGCGAGGCAGTATAGAGCCCTGCGTCCATTCCTCCCCCACCCAGGATGATAAAGCCGGGATCCAGGATAAGTGTTGCTATCTGCAAGGCTTGCACCAGATAACTGCGGGCTTTATCAATAAGCTCTGCCAGGGCTGGCTGATTGTGGCTTTCGGCAATTAACTCCGCCAGGCTTATATCGGTGTAAACAGAATTCACTAGTTTGGCAGAATTCATGATCCCTGTAACAGAACTATAAGATTCCAGGCAACCCTGTAAACCACATTTACAGGCTTTGCCGTTTCTTTCCAGAGTGATGTGCCCTAGTTCCATGGCAAACCCATGCGCTCCCCGGAAGATCTCACCATTGAGAACCAGGCCGGTGCCAATCCCTGTGCCTACCGTGAGCCCCAACACCACTCCCGAGAGCCCTTGCGCTTCGGCCAGAGTCATGAGATTGGCATCGTTACCACAGCAGGCTTTGCCCTGCAGATACTCGGGTAATACGGAGACGGGATCCTGTCCGATCCAGAAGCTTAAATTGGGATTCACGCCTCTCAGCAGGCCGCTTCCCAGCTCAATGGTGCCGGGCGTGCCTATACCTGTGGCATGAATGGGATATTGGGGGAACTGATTGATGAGAGCTTCAACATGTGAGCAGATTAGTGATTGAAAAGAAAGCAGGCTATGCGCTTGCAGGGGAAAACTGTCTTGCACCAGCAGTCCTTGGGAAGAATTACCTATCCCATATTTGACTGAACTGCCTCCGATATCCAAACCCAAAAAGTACTTCATTGCCAGTCCCTTGTAGTTAAGAATAAAAGTGGGGTGGGTGATGGGAGTCGAACCCACAACGCCCGGAACCACAATCCGGTGCTCTGCCATTGAACTACACCCACCACAATATCTTAACTATCTATCTATTGGGGTGATTAATATGGCACGCCAGAAGGGATTCGAACCCCTGACCCGCAGCTTAGAAGGCTGCTGCTCTATCCTACTGAGCTACTGGCGCATTAAAATAGTGGTAGCGGCGCAGGGATTCGAACCCCGGACCTGCGGATTATGATTCCGACGCTCTAACCAGCTGAGCTACGCCGCCACAAACTATCGAAAAAAAAAGAGAGCTGTCAGGGCGTCTCTTCTTTCTTATAAAAATGGTAGCGAGGGAAGGACTCGAACCTTCGACCTTCGGGTTATGAGCCCGACGAGCTACCAACTGCTCCACCTCGCGTCAAGGTTGAGCCATCCTTTTTCAGGGGTGCTAATCTGTCAAGTAAAAGCTGAGAATGTGTCAGTGAACAGTGTGCAGTGAACAGAGGGTAAATGTGAAGCTGAGAGACTTATGGATTATCACAAAGATTTTAGGATTTAAGGATTGAGAGGATTAGTTTATAAAACGTCCATACTATCCATTAAGTCCGTTTAGTCCATCACTTCCCCAGCTACACACCTGCCAGACTGCATCTTGTTCACATGTACCCCCTCGTCACTCGTCACTTTGTCACTTGTCCCTGATACGACACCCATGAGACACCCATGTGACACCCATGTGACACCCATGTATCTTCATGCGTGTCAGATGGGTATGAGATGCGTATTGTATGGGTGCCCAACTAGGGAGTGATTAGTGATTTGAGACTAGAGAGAAAGTGTGGAGCTGGGAGGTGACTTCGTCGAGTGAACAGTGATCAGAGAGGCAGTATGGAACTTGGAATCCTAAAGCACCCGTAGGGGCAGACCTGTGTGTCTGCCCGTACCCTGGTCTGCCAATCTCCGAATTGGCAGAGGCTGCGGAGTTGCATGCAGGAAAGGCCTCCGGCCTTTGTGCCAAATCGGAGTTTGGCACACCAAATGCTATCACTTCTCTACTTGCACTCACCCTATATTAACTTTTAACTTCTCACTATTAACTCGATGAGGCAGACACACAAGTCTGCCCTTTTTAGTCTCTCAGATCCATGCTTCCACTCTGGTCACTTGTCACTAGTTACTCGTTACTCCCCAAAAGCGACAAGATGACGCTTCCACTCTGGTCACTTGTCACTAGTCCCTCGGCAAAGCCGCAGGTTCTCCTTGACTTCGGGCACGGCATCATAGAGCCACTGGTTGGTTTCGCAGGGGAGCAGCTCGCACTCGGCACAGCTCTGATAGCCTTTCTCCACCACGCAGGCGCGGATGGGGCACTTATAGCACCAGGCAAATCTGGTACTCTCGGAGTGGCAACCTTCGCAATTGATGTTCTCGGCATTGATGGGAGAATCGTACCGTTTGGACCACTCGGCAGCAATGCGGTATTTCTCGTTTTGATCTCCGGTTTTTGTGGCCAGATAGGCCTCACAGGAAGCGCAATTCAGACCACAGCAAGATATCATCTTAGGCATAGTATCTCCTTTTCTTTCAGGAAGTTATCCAGAGCTTCCAGGCTGCGCCGGGAATAGAGCTCTTTCTTGAGTTTCTTATCTTTGGGAGCATTTTCCAGCGCTGGCAGGATGCCAAAATTGGCATTCATGGGTTGAAAAGAGTGTTCTCCGGGCTGGATCAGATGACGCCAGAGCTGCCCCAGAACCGTCTCTGCGGGAAGCAGTTCCAGCCCCTGATCCAGGATGTAGGCCAGCAGAGTTCCCGTGGCGATGGATTCCACATAGCCTTCCACCCCACTGAGTTGACCGGCTATATAAAGCTCCGGCTTGTTCTTCAGACAGAGCTGTTCCCCAAGCACCTGAGGCCCATTCAGATAGGCATTGCGATGGATGGAGCCAAAGCGGTGAAACTCTGCAGCTTCCAAGCCCGGGATCAGGCGGAAGATGCGCTTTTGCTCAGGGTAACGCAGCATGGTCTGGCAGCCCACCAGATTGTAGCTGGTGAGTTCCCGGTTTTCCGGACGCAATTGCAGCACGGCATAGGGCTTACGTCCCGTCTTGGGATCTTCCAGACCCATAGGTTTCATCACTCCGTGGCGCAGGGTATCCTTGCCACGACGAGCCAGCTCCTCAATCGGGATGCAGTTTTCGTAGTAGGAGAATTTCAGGCCTTGAAAGAACTGGTTTTCAAACTCATGTGCCTCATGGCCTTCGCCCGCCAGAAGAGCCTCCACAAAGGTGTAGTATTCCTCTTTGGAGAAAGGGCAATTGAGGTAATCCGGTTCACCTTTATCATAGCGGTCTTTGCTGTAGATCTTTTCACGATCCAGGCTGTCTGCATCCACGATGGGAGCAATCGCATCGAAGAAATAGAGGTGCTGTTTACCGATCACCTCGCTCAGAGACTGCATCAGGGGATCGGAGATCAGAGGCCCTGCCGCCAGAATGGTGAGTTCATCGGTAAATTCTCTCACTTCCCCGCGGAGCAGCTCGATGTTCGGCTCTGCCTCAAGGGCTTCCAGAACTTTCTGGGAAAACTGTTCCCGATCCACTGCCAAGGCCTGTCCGGCAGGCACTGCGCAGCTTTTGGCTATCTGCAAGAGAGGTGAGCCGAGCAGGTCGAGCTCCGCTTTGAGCAAGCCTGCTGCGGTATCCAGGCGCAGGCTTTTTAGCGAATTGCTGCAGACCAGTTCGGCAGGAAGAGCGCTGTTGTGAGCTGGGGTCATGGCCAGAGGACGCATTTCGTGCAAACGTACTTTCCAGCCTCTGCGCGCCAAACAGAGAGCCGCTTCCGAACCGGCAAGGCCGGCACCTATTATCTTTATTGTTTTACTCATGCACCACCAATTATGCGATGCTGCTTTTGTGTCAATCCTTTCTCCCCGGGCTGTCTTGCTTTCTGCCTCCGAAGGCTTATATATATCTACATAGAACAGACTCTGGAGATAATCATGAGATCGTTTAGTTTTTACAACCCGACCAGAATCCTGTTTGGCAAGGATATGACTTCGAAGCTGGGTGCAGAACTGCAGAAAGACGGCATTGCCAAGTGTCTGATGATAGCCGGTGGTGGCTCAATCCGCCACAATGGAGCCTATGACGACTTTCTGAAAACCATGCAGGAATATAAGATAGAGATTGTGGAGAGCTGGGGTGTGCAGGCCAATCCTACCCTGGCAAAGACCCGGGAGCTGATCGACCTGGCTCGCCGGGAAGAGGTGCAAGGCATTGTTGCCATCGGTGGCGGCAGCGTGATCGATACAGCCAAAGCCGTGGCTGCAGGATTCTATCTGGATGATATCTGGGCAGTTTATGAGCGTAAAGCTGTGATCAACCGGGCTCTGCCACTTTATACAATCCTGACTCTCTCGGCCACTGGCTCGGAGATGAATGGGAATGCTGTGCTCACTAATACCGAGACATTGCAGAAGTGGGGCATCGGTTCGGAGCTGCTCTACCCGCGGCAGAGCATCATTGATCCCTCTTACCAAAGGACTCTGCCCGGCTCACAAACTGTGAATGGAGCGCTCGATGCAATAGCTCATATTCTGGAGTTCTACTTCATAGATCATAACGCCTGTGTTACCCTGGGGATAAACGATTCACTCCAGTGCACGATCATCGAAATGACAGATCGGCTTTTGGCGGATCCAGAGGACTATAACGCCCGTTCCAGCCTTGCCTGGGCTGCGACTTTGGCACTAAATGGACTCACTGGGGTTGGCTTGGCAGGGGGAGACTGGGCTTGTCATCAGATCGAGCATTCCTTTTCTGCTCTGCATCCACAGATTGCCCACGGTGCGGGCCTGGGCGTGATCTTCCCCACCTGGATAGAATTTATGGCAGAGCGGCACCCGGCTGTCTTCAACCGCTGGGCAAAGAACGTCTGGGGCGCTTCCGGCACTTCAGAAGCCGTAAAGCTCTTCCGGGAGAAGATTAAAGCCTGGGGTTCACCCATAAATCTGCGGGAACTGGGCATCTCGGAGAGTGACATAGCCCTCCTGGTGGAGAAATCCATGATCGCTCCACGCTTGGGACAGCTCAGCAGTTTCACTGCCTCCGACGTGGAAGCACTTCTGATGCTGGCTTATTAATACAGGCAGATTCTCTTGGTGAGCTTGGGTTTATCTCCCACAAAGACTTTCATGAGATATACTCCGCTGGCCAGACGTCTGCCTTGAGCATCCATACCGTTCCAGTTATAGAGGAAAGTCCCATCCTGGGAAGCAGCGCCCTCGGAGAGGCTTGTCACGCGTTGTCCACGGATGTTGAAGATATCAATGCGGTGAGCTTCGTTCGTCTTCAGCTCCAGATTCACCATCCCCCGGCTGGGATTGGGATAGGCACGCAGTTCGACCGCTGGGATTGCTATCACCTCTTCACCCGAGTCTGAGGGTTGGAAATGCAGCCTGGTGCGGTAAAGGGTATAGCTGGGGGCAGTCCCGCCCTGGATGCACTTGCTGATCATGATCTCCAGATCGTTGTTTGAGATGGGCTGAACACTCAGTTTGCTCTGAGAGAAGAGGTCATCGTTTGCCAAGCCATCCAGAGGAAAGACTCCGATTGGCTCCATGATGGTGCCATCTAAATAGCGTGAAACTATCAAGCTGTGATCAGTGGGACTATAGCTCATAAAGATATACCTGCCGTCCGGGAGGATAGCAACGTCGTTCAGGCTGGAAGAAGCAGGGGGCAAGACGGTGCTGCTCACCATTTCCTCAGTATCCAGGTTAAGTTCGTAGATTGCCTGATTGCTCTGAGTACCGTTCTCGGAGCAGTAGATCAAAGCCCAGTTATCATTCATAGATATGGACTGGATATCAAGTTCGTCATCCAGCAAATCGCTGATGTCGTCCACCTCATTACCGGTTTGGAGATATATGCTTGAATTGCCGGCAAACAGGCTGGAACTCTGGTTCCTGGCATAAGTCTTGGTTCTGTATGGCTCTACAATTCCTGTGAAACGCCACCAGTAATAATCATATTGAGGAGGTTCAAAGGTTTCTAAATCAAGCCCCAGTCCCAGACTCCACCATACAGGAGAATCAATCACCGTGGAGCCATACACCCCTCCATACACACTGGCGGGATTGTAGTGAAAGTCTTTCTTGTAACCTATTCCCGAACCTGTGGCACCGGGATAATTCACGGTTTGCAAGGTAGTACCCAGAACAGGATCAATATAGTTCACAGCGGAAGTTCCTCCACAATAGTCAAGGGGGATATTCCAAACGCCATTCGAAGGCCACTCTGTGTCATACAAAGGCCTGTGCATATAGCCTCGCCTGAACTGGACAACGGAGCCGTGAAGCTCCACCTTCCCACGTTCCAAATAGGGCTTAGCTTCCGGCCAGAGCGGATTGTACCAGGGGAAGTCTATGTGAGGTGGCCAAGGCTCGGCGGCAGTCTGCGGGAACCGTCTGCGATGAAGATCAATACTTTCCCAGCTCTGCCCCAGATAGCTGAGATCCGGAACCGAGGGATGGGGATGCTGGTATTCAAAGCTGAAGACTCCACCACCGATTTCACTTCGCCCGGAGGCATATATATCCGCATAGATATACAGGGGATCGTCATCTGCCCGGCAGAGCTGCACTCTGGTGCTGTCCAGATGATTATAGTAACCATACTTAATCAGAACACTCTTCTCTGAGAGAAGTGAAACATGATCGGTGGAACCAGGCGCTGGATCCTCTCCGGGAACTGTTCCCGCCAGAGTAATATCTCCAATAATCCTGATGGTATCTACACTTGCCCAGCTTTGGTTGCCTTCAAAGACACCCTCTATCCATAACTCGTTAGGTGTCCAGAGTCTCTGATTCAAACATGTGCCGCTTGCCATGGGTGTCCAAATAGTATCCTGGACGGCGAATGAGTTCTGATAAACAGGTTCTCCCAAAGGATCTGCTGGATATTCATTGTAAACCGGCACCTGGACAAGATACGGAGCTGTCTTTTGACCTATCCAAGCTGTATAGGTCCCATGATCGACCTTGATTCTTATTATCACATTATCATCAGCGTAATTACCCCCAAACATTGTCCCATTTCGCCTTGGGGCAACGGGAAGACTCAGACTGGGAGCATTCTCTATCAAGCCTCCCAGAAAGACCTGATCGTAGGGTATCTCCCCGGAGACGGATTGAACTGTGCCGGATATGATCACCTGACCCAGGAAGGTAGGCCAACCGCCATTAGTTCCTCCACCGCTCTGCTTGATCCAGATGTCCGAGTTACTACGCAGTCCACCGGTGATGACGTCCTGCCCTGAATAAAACACTGGAGTACCATTCTGGGAGAGTTCTTCACCCACAATGTACTGAGGCAGGATGTAAGCCTCCTGGGAAGCAGGATCAATAAACTGCTCATGGGTCTCAATGGGATAAGGGATCTCGTAGTTGTAATTGTAATACTGACCGTCCATCCTTACCGTGAGAGGGCTGGGCTCAAAGGTTCTGCCAGTATTATCGAAAGTCCAGCTCTGTCCCTGATCGATTGATCTGGCCACATACTTCTCATAGCCATCCTTGTAAGTAACTATGAGTTCATTCCCATCGACAGACAGGGTCGGTATGCACAGTCCAATAATCTCGTTATCCAAAACCGATTCCACCCAGTTCAGCCCACCATCTGTGGACTTTTTGAAGACAACCGAGCCCGGTGACTGAGCATCTGGGTAGTTACAATAAACCAGATAGATACTATCGCCAGAAACGTAGGAACTGAGCTTCCCTCCAAACTGACCGGTCGCCAGCTCTTGGAAGCCTTCCATCTGTGCATAGACCATGCCAAACAACAACAAGACAAATATAACCAATACCACTGCTTTCATGTTACCTCCCAAACTACAAAGTAGTGACTGTAAGTTCCACTTTCATTCGGTCCGGATCTTCAAAGAAGACGGAATATGCATCTTCTCCGCTGGCATGGGGATGCCTATCTTCATATAGAATAGTGATGCCACGAGCTCTGAGCTCGGAAGTGATCTCATCGACAAAAGCTTCATCCCGGGCATGAAAGGCCAGATGATTCAAGCCTGCCCGGCAGCGGTGATAAGGAACGTCTTTCCAGCGCTCCTCTATCTGCACAAAGACCAGATAGCAATCTCCCAGAAGGTAGCTAGCCCCCTCCTCCCAGGATTGATATAGCTCATAACCCATTCGGGAGAGAAACCAGCCCCAGAAATCGAGGCTGGTCTTCAAGTCCCTAACGTATAGTTCGACGTGGTGCAAAGCTCCGTGCATCAATAACTCCTAATACAAACAGATTCTCTTGGTGAGCCTGGGTTTATCTCCCACAAAGACTTTCATGAGATAGACTCCGCTGGCCAGACGTCTGCCTTGAGCATCCATACCGTTCCAGTTATAGAGGAAAGTCCCATCCTGGGAAGCAGCTCCCTCGGAGAGGCTGGCCACCCGCTGTCCGCGGATGTTGAAGACCTCAATGTGGTGAGTTTCACTCGTCTTCAGCTCCAGATTGACTGCTCCCCGGCTGGGATTGGGATAGGCACGCAGTTCCAAGGCAGGAATAGTAATCACATCATCTCCCGAATCTGAAGGCTGCAGTGTGGCTCTGCTGTGATAGATATGGCTGTAATCCTCTCCGTGATAAGTCAGGAAGAGATCCAGCACAGTCGCAGAAACAGGACGGATGCTGAGCTTGCTAAGCAGTAACTCAGGGTTTTGAGGTAAATCAACCAAAGGCCACGATGCGATCACAGGCGGAGAACCGGGAGCATTCCAATGATAAACATCCAACTGGTGGAATTCCTGCAAGTAAGTTACCCATAACCACCTTCCATCAGGCAGAATGGCTATGTCGATCAGGCTGGAGTGAGCAGGATTCATGTCGAGTAATCCGGTTTCCAAAGTGGAGAGGTGCAGCACCTGAATGGCTTGATCGTTTTGGGTACCGGTCTCGGAGTAATAGATCATTGCATCATCACCATCCATCGCTATGGATTGAATATCCAGATGAGCTGTATTGATATAGCTGAGATCATGCCAGGTATCATCGATCAGAGCCAGGAGTTTATCGTTATTGGCAAAGAGCCGGTTGTTCCCGGAGCGGGCATAAGCCTTGGTACGGGTTGGCTCCAGTTGCATCAGTCTTTGCATGGGCGTTTCTATGGGGATGTCCTGGTTCAGATCAATCTGCCCGATCATTATGCCCAGATTCCAGTTCACAGCCGGGTTTGGCGCTTGTGGATTGGGTATCCGGGTGAAACTGCTGTGGATATTCTGGTGAAAGTTCTTTTTATACCCAACGCCAGATCCTGTCGCCCCAGGATAGTTCCTGGTATTCATCTGAATATCCAAAATAGGATCTTGGTAATTCACTACAGATGTCCCACCACACATGTCATTCGGAATATCCCAGATGCCTCCGGAAGGGTGTTCCGTGTCATACGCAGATCTGTGCAGATAACCCCTCTTCCGCTGGATTACGGAGCCATAAAGATTGATATCGCCACGTTCCATATAGGGTTGTCTTTCTGGCCAGAGAGGATTGTACCAGGGGAAATCGATATCCGCCGGCCAGGGTTGGGTTGCTGTCTGAGGCCATCTTCTGCGATGCAGATCGATCTTAGTCCATAATTGGCCTTGCCAGAACTGCGACGGTACCGAGGGATGCGGATGCTGGTATTCGAAGGTGAAGACTCCGCTGCGGGGATTGTTATCCCCCAGGGCGTAGATATCCGCATAGATGTAGTTACCTGGTGCACCGGTTGCTCCACAGAAGGGATGATATCTCAGACTATCTACAGGATTCACGTAACCATACTTGATAACCACACTTTTCTCGGAGATCAGAGAGACGTGATCAAAAGTGTTTAGATAGGGATCATCTCCCTCCGGTGTGCAGCTCAGAGTAATACCTCCGATAATCATGATAGTATCTGAACACGCCCAAACCTGATTACCACTAAAATTCCCCTTAATCCAAAGCCGGTTATTCACAAACATGGAGCGGTTGTAGCATGTTCCACACCCCGCTGGAGTCCAGATCGTATCCCGGACGGTATATATATTTCTGAAAAGCGGTTCCCCCAAAGGAACGGCGGGATAAGGATCATACACCAAGGTATGCTCCACGATTGAGTTAGTGATCGTCCCCAGCCATGTGAAATATGAACTCTGATCTACCTCCACCATCACGATATAATTCGGATCATATACTGCAGGGCCTATCAGCATAGAGTTCTGCCTATCCGGAAGAGGCAAATCCAGGCTGGGAGCATTCTCGATCCAGCCACCCAGGAAAACATCTTCATAGGGTATATTACCAGAAAAAGATTGCACGGTTCCACTGGTAATCACCGGCCCATAAAAAGTAGGCCATCCTCCATTAGTCCCCCCACCGGCATTTTTGATCCAGATATCGGAATTGCTGCGGACGGCTCCGGTGACTACATCCGGTCCCCAATAATACACTGGAGTATCGTTCATGGAGATTTCCTGATCCGTGATGTATTGCGGCAGGGGTAGCCTGTCTGGATTCTCCGGATCAAGGTAATCTTCCTGAGTAGCTTGAGGATAGGGCAGCTCCAGAGAATAGGTGTAATAATTCTCGCCATCTTTCTCGGTGTAGGGACTGAGCTCGAAGCTTCGGCCTACATTGGTGCTCTGCCAGGTGCTCCCCTGATTCGTGGAGATGGCGATGAACTTCTCATAGCCATTCACATAAGTAACTACGAGTTCGGAAGGGGAGTAGTGTAAACTTGGTTTGCAGCCCCCGCTTACTCCTTGTGCCACGATAGAGCTCTGCCAGGACTGCCCGGCGTCTGTGGATTGCTTAAAAACTATTGATCCTGGGACTGAAGGATTGTTGCAGGAGTTGTAAACAAAACAAACATAGTCTCCGGATACATAAGAAGCCATTTTGCCTTCGAACTGGCCTGTCGCCAATTCCTGGAAGGGGCCTATCTGCGCAATTGCGCAGTAAATAGCGAGAACGAAAGCCAGGGTTATCCAAGCTGCTTTCATGATACCTCCATAACCAATTAACTGTCCCATAAAAAGCGTAGCAGAACTTACCTGTTGCAATATTCAGACCAATCAGGCAAGGAAAGAGAGCAGTGAGCAGAGAGTGACGAGTGATAAGAGCCGAGCTGCTGACGCTTGTGAAGAAGCTTCCGCATAGAACGCAGATGACTGGATCGACGGGATTAACAAGATTTTCTCCCACGAATAGACACAAATGAAAGATCACAAATGAACACGAATCCTCGTGAAAGAATAGAACGCTGATGACGCTGATGATTATGATTAACACAGAATCCCTTCTAATCCTCTAACCCTGAAATACTCGTGATCAAGAACCTTTAGTTCCCAGCTTCGCATCTCCAGTCTGTTCTCTGTTCACTAATACGACACGCATGAGACACCCATGTGACACCCATGTGACACCCATGTAAAATCATGCGTGTCTAATGAGTATGAGATGGGTTTTGGGAGAGTGTCGAAAGAGAGGTGTGTCGTGGTGACGTGGTGACGTGGTGGCGTGGTGGCGTGGTGACGTGGTGGCGTGGTGGCGTGGTGAGTAGTTTGCCCGCAAGCGGTCAAGACGGGGACGTCTCGAATCCGGAAGGTTGAGCACTGATATTCGTGTCCTATTGTGGGATAATCTGCGTAATCTGTGTAATCTGCGTGCCACAAAAAGAAGAAAACGGAACGTTGAGTCTGAATATCTGTGTAATCTGCGTGCTACAAAAAGAAGAAAACGGAACCTTGAGTCTGAATATCTGCGATATCTGCGTGCTATTCTTTTCAAGAGTAACTCAGAATGGACTTGACAAAAAACCGGCCTCGTTTTTCTAGGATAAGACTTGATTAGGGAGGATTAGTCCTAATTGGTAAGGCAGCGGTCTTGAAAACCGCCGGGTTATGCCCATGGGGGTTCGAATCCCTCATCCTCCGCCAGAAGTTTATAGAGTGATCTAGAAGAATATATACCGGGAGAGGTGGCCGAGCCGGTTGAAGGCGCACGCCTGCTAAGCGTGTGTAGGTCAAAAGCCTACCGAGGGTTCGAATCCCTCCCTCTCCGCCAGTTTGATGCTGGGCAGTCGCCAAGTGGTAAGGCAGCAGGTTTTGGTCCTGCCATCCGGGGGTTCAAATCCTCCCTGCCCAGCCAATCTGATTTTTTTAGAGTAGAATAAGTTTATGCTGGGATGTCGTCTAATGGCAGGACAGCGGATTCTGGTTCCGTACGTGGGGGTTCAAGTCCTCCCATCCCAGCCATAGTATAAAGAAGCCGATCGTAATGATCGGCTTTTTTTTATAGTTGATTGGGACATTGGGGTGCATTGGCAGAACAACACAGCAGTGGATTCACACCTGAGGCGTTTCTGTCAATTCGGAGATTGGCAGACCAATAATTCCCTAGTCACCACTCGAAGATAATCAGGCCATTACCGCCGTTGAATTCACCTTTTCTGCCAACACCGCAGCCCTGGACATACTGCGGATCATCGGTTTTGGGAGGCAGTACATCAGTAGCAGCACCATCCGTGCCGGGGATCAGGCTGGAACTCATCGAGCCGTTACGACGGATATAGCCGCTGCCGCCTCCGCCGCTGCGGGCGTCGTCAAAGCCACCTTCTCCGCCGAAATATCCTGCTCCGCCACCGCCGCCATCACTGCTGCCACCCAACCGTTCTCCGGAGCCATTGCCACCTTGCAAGGCAGCGCCGTCTCCACCGGCAGTTCCTGTTCCGCCTGCGGCTTGGGTGCCGGGATTTCCACCTTGTCCACCGCCGACGTTTCCATCATAGCCCCCGCCAGCTCCTCCGATCTGATATCCACCACCACCGCCGGAACCGGCAATGATCAGAGCATTCTGCTGACTTACTGTGCCCAAAAATACGCCTGTGAGGCCACCGCCACCGCCGCCGGATGCATCGCCCTTGGTGCCGTAACCACCTCCGGGCCAGCCGCCCACGCCGCCATTTTCAGTACCAAAGCCACCGCCACCGCCAACTACTACCACCAGGCGATCTCCGGGGCTTACCACCAGATAGCCTTCAGCGTAGCCGCCGGAACCACCGGAAGCGTTGTCGTACTGACCTGTTCTTCCTGCTCCACCAGCACCCCAGACCTTGATCTTGATCTGTTCAACTCCGGCTGGTACAGTGAAGTATTGATGAGAACCGGTGAAATTGAAAGCTTGGATTCTGTTTCTCTGATTGGTTAACATGGGGAGAGCTTCATCCAGGTCGTGCGGACGGGTGTTGTAAGTTTCATAACCTTCCACGGGGTAGTTATATTCCATCACAGAGACTACATAAGCCAGACCAGAACTGAGATTGGAGATAGAAACACCGGTGCCTGTGCCTTTATACACGCAAAACCAACCTGTATCGTTGATGCTATTCCCATAACCAAAGACACTGTTTGCCTCATAGCTGGTTTGTTGAATGGGATAAGCTGCACCGGTTGAGGCTTGTTTCATAAAAACGATCACAGCGTCACCATCGCCTCTGAGCCAGGAGATGGTTCCACCTTCACCTGCCAGACTGAGGCGCACTTGGCTGGCTTGACGCAGTGGAGGCATCAGGCTTTGAGCTTCCACAACCTTGTATCCTCTGCGCCAGACGCCGTAGTCTTGGGAACCGATGCCATTGCGTTCAACACTGGAGTATCGGTCTCCTCCTGCTACCACTTCGAAGGTAACCAGAGCTTTTTCATCCTCCACAATCATCCCGGAGTGCACTGCGGCTGCGGCTAAACCACTATCGTCTGTGTAGAAAGGGGCATTGTCGTTTGAGCCCCAGACAGAGCCGCTGCTGCCTCCGGTTATCAGATAGGTAAGGCGCTGGCCGGCTGCTGCGGTAACACCGGAGAGATTGTGCGGAGCTGTGCGGTATTCATTCTGAGCGCATATTAGCGCAGCTAAGGCTAAAAGAACGAGAACTAAGACTATCTTCTTCATGTAATCTCCTTTCAGTAAGAGCTTGAATAGCTAGTTTAAGCCATATCTATCAGGCATTTCTGTATCTTTTGGAATATGATTCATAGATAACAGCCAGAGCAGTTATTGTCAAGCCAAAACCTTCCGGCCGAGCGCTAATCAGAGGCCAATGGATAAGCTGAGCTCTTCGAGTTGCCCGTGCAGTACAGAGCTTTCAGCCTTCAGCTTGATAGTAGCAGAACGATAGTTCACGCCTATACCCAGTTGCAGCAGGAGTTCATCCCGGCTGCTGAGCTCCGGATGATAGAGATTCCCGTCCATATCCTGATCCCAGATATTGAGCTCTCTGATCGTCTGCCAGCTCAAGAGAGATCCCTCAAACCGCCAATTCCCTGGGTGGTAGGCAAAGTTGATCCGCCAGTAGTGGGAGTTGTTTTCATATTTACTGAGTTCCTCCAAGTGATAACGCAGCAGGAGGGAAGCTTCCAGATCCGGGTTTAACTGCCGACCCAAAGAGCTTTCGAAGCGAAAATGATGTGGCCGGGTGCTGATGTAGCTATTGTCCTCATAGCTCAGGATCTCGCGCTGGATCTGTCTGACACCAAAGCTGGCCTGGCTCAAACTGTCTGCCCAGGATAGCTTTGCCAGGTATTGGCTGAGATACCTGGAGCTTGCGAGCTGGCTGTTATCCTTCAATGCTATGGCCTGAAGCTTAAGCTTCATCCTGGTGCTCAAAGGGAACTGCAGAGTTTCCCAGAATTCTGTGGCACTGCCAGTTGAGCGCAATTTGTGGATTGGTGCTGCATAGGCTGGACGGATATAATCATGGCTGAAGCAGAAACCCAGATCGGAGCTGATCCCGGCTCTGGAATAGCGCCACTGGCCTTTATGAGCATAGCCTCCCTCGGCAAAGGCAGATTCCAGTTCTATTCTGTGATTGGGATTCTTCCAGCTTGTGGTCAGGCTCGTTGCGTTCAAATCCGGGAAGCCATATTCTTCAGAATCTGTATCATAGACTTGACCATAGGTCAACACACCTGCAGTAAAGGATTTACCCACGTAAGCCATACTGATTCCACCCAAGCTCTCTCGGGCACTTTTCAAGCTGGCTTTCTTGATTCTGGGCAATCTGCCTGTATAGCCGGGGGTTGTGGAATAGTATCTTTTCTGTATAGAGTAGAACACAGCTGTTTCCAAGACGGAGAGCCTGAGACAACTGGCAAATCCCAGGGGGTAGTAGGTCCCTGCATCTCCAGCCAAAGAGAGATTTAATGCCCTTCCAGAGCTTCCGGTTTCAGTTATCAAACCTTTGCCAAAGCCCACTCGGTAGGACATCAGGTTGAGCCTCATCTTGCTGGATCCACTGGAATCTGTTTGCAAAGAAAAGGATTGCCAGGTATCACTCTCTTTATCGACGCTGCTCAAGCCAAGCCTCCAGGCCTTATGCTTGAGCCAGGCATGATAGCGCAGAGATTCTGGCTGATAGCTGATCCGGAGCTTTTGATGCTCCATGTCCCGTGTCCATGCATCCAGGAGTAGATTGTTGTAGCTGGTCTGAATTTCGTCTGTGTTCTGGAACTCGGTCTGTTCGGCAAATTCCTCCCACTCCTGATTCGGAGCGGAGCTATCCTGGCAAAGAGACGGCAATGGGATACAAAGCAGTAATAGTAGAAGGGGGAAACGGACTAAGCTGAACTTCACCAGTTGAAACCCAGATCAAGGCTGTGAGTCAGATCCAGGTCGCTGTGGGTACGGATGGAATATCCGAATTTGAGATCGTTCAGATAGACTCTGATGCCGGCTCCGAGACGGGAAGGATCGCTTTGCCAGGAGCTTTGAAACTCCAGCTCGGGAATCACCCGCATAGTAGCAGCAGAGCGCACATATCCTTTGGTGCCAGGTCCCCAGATATAGGTAGTTGCTGCGGTAAAATACTCATTGACTCGTGTATAGGCTGTGAGGTGAACTTCCCGATCCTCCGAATCCATCCGCAGCAACCTGATCTCGCTGCCATTGCCATCCACCTCTCCCCTGAAAGCGGCGTCCCAGCTCCAATCATAATGTCCGGCATTGTCTCCGGTGCTCTGATAGGTAAGATGAGGGCTCACGCCGAGGGCAAAGTTCTCTGCCGCCAGAGAGAGGGTCGCAAAGTGATCCTGCCACCTGAAACCATCTGTGGATTGCAGGCTGATACCACTGGCCACAAAAAAATAGCCAATCCTTTCAGCCGCTACCAGGCTGTAGAGATTGGCATTTGAATTACTGAAGTTATTACAAAATGAACTGCTGATCCCGCTGGAGGCTATGACTGGAGAGAAGCTGTAGTCTCCCACGTTATCGGATAGAACAGTGACTCCGTTCAGAGCGTTCAGCGAGGCCGTGGGTTCGATCAGGACAGCATCTAATCCACAAAAAAGAAGAAGGAGAACCATCAGACAAAGTGCAGATCTCAGTTCTCCTTCCAAAAGAATCTCCCGATCAGTAGAGGCTGATCTCACTCTCCGGATCAAAGAAGTGAGCCTTGAGCATATCGACTGTGATCCTGAGGGTCTGCCCCACTTTGGGCAGTTCTTTGGGATCAAAACGGGCTACAAAGTCTGCCGTCTTGGTCTTTAGCACCACGTGGTATTCATTTCCCAGAGGTTCCACCAAGTCGCAGGTGGTGTCGAAGCTTTGGGGACTGTCTGCCATGGAATCGAAGCGGGCATCGTAGATATCTTCCGGACGGATTCCCATGATGATGCCTCTGTTCTCATAGTTGGAGAGGCGTTTCACCTGCTCCGGATGCAGCTTCACAAAGAAGTCTTCATTCGTAAAGCAGAGAGCGCCATCATGAGAGACAAGCTTGCCGGAAACCATATTGATGGCAGGACTGCCGATGAAACCAGCCACAAAGACATTGGCGGGATTGTTGTACACTTCCAGGGGAGAGGCGATCTGGTGGATCACGCCGTCCTTCATCACGACGATCTTATCTGCCATGGTCATGGCTTCCACCTGGTCGTGAGTTACATAGATCATAGTGTTTTCCAACTGACGGTGCAGCTTCACAATCTCTGCTCTCATCTGCACCCGGAGCTTGGCATCAAGGTTGGAAAGAGGTTCATCAAAGAGGAAAACCTTGGGGTTGCGCACAATGGCTCTGCCGAGCGCCACACGTTGGCGTTGACCGCCGGAAAGCTGTCCCGGGCGGCTCTTGAGATTGTTCTCTATCCCCAGCATCCCGGCAGCATGTCTGACCTTCTTTTCGATCTCGGCTTTACTATCTTTACGTAGCTTGAGAGCAAAAGCCATATTCTCATAAACTGTCATGTGCGGGTAAAGTGCGTAGTTCTGAAAGACCATGGCGATATCGCGGTCTTTGGGGAGCATTTTATTGACCAGAGTATCTCCGATCCAGATGTTGCCGGAGCTGATCTCTTCCAAGCCGGCTATCAGACGCAAGGCTGTGCTTTTTCCGCAACCCGAGGGTCCCACAAGCACCATAAATTCCTTGTCTTCGGCGGTAAAATTAACGTCTTTGACGGCATGAAAGCCATTGTCGTAATATTTATTCAGGTCTTGAACTACTACTTTTGCCATAAGGTTCTCCTTTGAAGTAAAGAAAAAATGAAATCTGTGTTGCTGTCAAGAGAGAAATCCGATTCCAGAGTCTCACTCTGCCAAAACCAGACGGTTACGCCCGGTCTCCTTGGCAACATAGAGAGCTTTATCTGCTTCTCTGATCTTCTCTGCGATATCTATCTCATGCTCCGTATCGGGAAGGCTTTCTGCCAGACCAATGCTTATTGTGACGGGAATATTATGACCCCGGAAACTGAACTCATGCTTGGATACGGCGATTCGAACTTCATCCATGATCCTGGCAGATTGCTCCAAGCGGGTATCGAAAAGCAGCATGAGAAACTCTTCTCCCCCGTAACGGACAATCAGGTCACTCTTGCGAAAGTCTTTGGTGATCAGCTTGGAAAGCTCTTTCAATACGTAGTCTCCGGTACTGTGACCATAGGTGTCGTTCACCAGCTTAAAGTGGTCTATATCGATCATGGCAAAGCTGATTGGAACCCGGTGACGATTGGCAAGATGGATCATGTGGTAGATATTCGTCTTTAGATAACGACGGTTTCGCAAGCCTGTCAGACTATCGGTGAGGGAGAGCTCCTCCACCTTTTTAAAGAGCTGCTCGATCTTGCCATAGTCGGCATGCAAAGTCTCTACATAAGCATTGTTTTGCATACTGATCTGAATCCCCAGTTGATAAACCCGCTCCTCAATACTGGGGAGTAAACAGAAATAGGTCTCCATGTCCAGGTTTTGCCTCAGGAACATGCTGATCACCCTGATTCTATCCCAGCACTTGTGGAGGTAGTAGTTTGAATTCTGATAGAACAAGATGGATTCCTGAAAGCTGGAACCAGTCTGGGTGGGGTAGTTTCCGGCAAAGAAATAGAGCTCCTGAAGCTGGAACTCATTCATATACTCTGCAGGATGCCTGACTAGCTGCCTGAAGATGCGGAATTTCTCGTCTGCCGGCACATAGTGCTCCGGCATCGTGAACAGCTCAAAGAGTACCACTGCAGAAGAAAGACAGGTCTTGCGTTTCAGATATCCGGAAAGCTTTGTAAGCAAAGCCTTCTTATGCGGCAGACGGTCTTTCCAATCCAATCTTCCCAGCAGATTTACCAGAATAAACAATCCTGCCTCGGGGCCTTCATGAAAACAACAGAAACTAAGC
This sequence comes from Candidatus Cloacimonadota bacterium, assembly GCA_023421135.1. Classification (GTDB taxonomy): domain Bacteria; phylum Cloacimonadota; class Cloacimonadia; order Cloacimonadales; family Cloacimonadaceae; genus PHBP01. Next base: position 52,090 of record JAEZUG010000075.1, read on the forward strand.
AAGCTCAGATAGATCTCCAGAAGATCCCGAAAAGCTCCCTTCTTTGCAGCCAGCATGCCACGATTGAGCCGAGAAAGGATGTGGAGCCTGATCTGAGCTGGGCTCACTTCAATACTGTCGATCTCCTCACAGAGCCTGGAATCATAGTGATTGGATAGCTCCAGCATTATATAATGCTTCTGCAGAGTCTGAAACAGCTCCCGGGCTGCCACCGGATCTTCGCAATCAATCTCCAGTTGCTCCTGCAACACTCGCTCCATGGGAGATTTCTCCACAATAGGCAGGTGATTCAGCAGGCTGAAGTATTCCAGAATTTGCGTCTCGTGGGAACTCCTCAGCTCACAAAAATGAGAGATCAGCTCATCGGCTATCACAATGCATGCATCAAGCATGCTGTGCAGACGGAAATCCGTGATCTGGCGAATCAGGTTCCTCTGATGCTCCCCACTCCCATGAATCAGCTCCGGTAAAAGAGCCCGAACCCGTTCGTGCTCCTCGGGCAGAAAGCTTGCCAGATCGACTGTCTCAACGTTGTGACGGGGATGATGCATACGCTTCTTCTAATCCTCAGTTTCGACGGGAGGAACAAAGCGAAAGACTTTCTCTCCCGGTTTGGTGAGGCCAAACTTCTCCCTGGCAGCTTTCTCGGCTGCTTCAGGGCTGGTCTTGAGCCGCTCATTCTCTGCCTTCAGACTGTCGTTACTGGCCTGGAGCTCAGTAACTGCGGATTGCAATTCATTCATCGAGTGCTTAAGTTTCCAGGTGTTCAAGAAACTATAATCGCTGAAGATCAGTATCCAGCCCAGGATTACGATCAGAAGTATCCAGAAGATCAGATTGGAGAGCTTGGGCAGGGGGTTCTTTTGTGCTTTCATCGATTCCTCTGTGTCATACGCAGGATCCAGGGTTTATGTATCTCAATAGCTTGATGGGGACAGAGCTCATGGCAACACATGCACTTGATACACTTGGCGTTGTCTATCACAGGATAGCCGTCATCTTTGTAAGATATAGCCTTCACAGGGCAGTTATTCACGCAGACTCCGCAGCGTTTGCAATTCTCCGCCACATAGGGATGAACGTTGTAGATTTTGCGAAAGGCATTCTTGGCAAAGCCGGGAACATAAACCAAAAGGTCTTTACTCAGCTTCACGGTGCGGATATCCACGTCCTCCAGCTTGTAATTCCTGAAGCTGGTGGGAATCCCTATCCGCGAAGGCAGAATTGCATTATCATGAAGTATCTGCGGCAGATAGGGCACATCGGAGATCTTGAAGCCCATCATGGAAGCAGCCACTGTATCCAGAGCAGGGGCAGAAACAGAGCCAAAGATCAGCCCAAACTGCCTGGGCTTCCCCGCAGAAGGCCCTGCCCCATCCATCCCCACAATACCATCCATGATATTGTAGGTAATCTTGTTTTGCACGGCTTTGTGCAGAGCAGCAAGCATGGCAGCAAAGCTGTTGGTATCCGGATAGAGCTTGTGATACTCTGTCTTGATCAACCCTGGCACCAAGCCATAGAGATTCTTCACTGCACCGGTGAAAGACATCAGCGAGTGCGTCTTGTATTTGGACACACTGATCACCACGCCGCATTTCCAGAGCAGCTCCGAGATTTTGAGAGGAATCCCGTCCACCACCACTTCCCTGTATCCCGAAGTAGAGAGGTTCACAAGTTTGATCGGATAACGCTCCGCCAGTTCACTGAATCCACAGGTGCGGAAGACCTGCTCAAAACTACCAGTGCCGCCCGGAGAATCTCCCAGCCACACCTCTTTTCCCAGAGCCAGAAAATAGCGGATCACCGCTTCCAGCACAATCGGATGCGTGGTTACAGCCCGCTGGGGCGGATAAGCCGCCAGGGCGTTGGGTTTGATCAGAACTCTTTTGCTGCGATTGATCTTGGCAGAGCGCAGGCCATCCAGCCAGCACTTGATTGCAGCATCCAGTTCTTTCAGGTCATAGCTTTCTATTTTGCGAATACTGACCGATGTCTTCATCTTCCTCGCCTTCCTTGGGGGAGCGAATAAAAGCGTCCCAGTAGAAATTCAAGCCCAGGCTTAACTGAGTGAAGGGAGCTTCACTGCTCAGAGATTGCATATAGCCCAGATTCACGCTGCCATAACGATGATAGTAACTGATACCAGCACTAAGCAAATGCTGAGTGCAATCTCCCACAGGATGCTCCGTGAGCACACTATCCCAGACGTTGGAGGTGTCCGAAGAAGCAGTGCTGTTCAGCGGAATCCTGTAGAAACCCTCAAAAACCGCTGGGGAATACTGATAGCCCAGGCGATAAACTGTGTTGGCTTTGTTGTATTCAAAGCCTGCCTTCACTTTGAGCCTGTCATTGAAATCCGCATGCAAGGCACTGAATTGCTCGTATTCTGCATCCAAAACCCAATTCCTGGGGCCTTCATGGAAGACAGTACCCAAGCCGATCTTGAGAGGCAGTAGGCTGTCATACTCCCTGTATTTCAGATCCCAATCGGCATTGGAGGGCAGAGTGAGGGTCGCCCCGATATTACCCGTGTCTCCACTGTAGATTGCGCCCAGCTCGACCCGGGGAATATAGCTCAGGTCGTCCACCCGGTCAAAGGTGCGCAGGAAGGGCACATCGTCCATAACGTGCAATTGGTTATGCAAAGATACGCCCAGATGTAGCCTGGAGCCATGATATGCAAAATTGGCCGTGAACTGATGTAGATTGTAGCTGGGATAGCGCAAGAGGAAATAGGTGCTGTTGTACATATTGTAGCTATAAGCATCCATCTTGATGCTTCTGGGCATGCTGTAGAGAAAAGCCAGCGCTGCTTTTTCAGAAACGGGCAGGCCAAATCCGGCAATTCCGATGGGACTGTTTCCTATCAGACTGGCTTCATTGGGATAGCTCTCCGCAGAGATCTCCGGCTTGGTATCAATCTCAAAGATCAGGCCGCTCTTATCGGGAGAATAGGAAGCCGGGTTGAGCAACACCTGGTCCAGATCTCCCAAGAGGGCAACACCCGTGTTACCACGGCCCAGAGCAGAGGCTCCCAGGTAATTCGTAGAATAAGTCTCAAAAAAAGGATTCATCATAAAAGGCAGCGGAGCGTTAATACTGTCCGGATCAGCCTGCGCAAACACGGCTGAAGCCAAAATCAGCAGCGCAAGAACTAGCACAGATTGTTTCATTTGCACCTCACTTTTTGGGTGTTGTTTTTATGGTCTGATTCCTGTCTTTACCCACAGAAACCAGTTCTATCGGACGATCCACCAAATCCTGAATTATATCCAGATAGTCCCGGGCTGCTTTAGGCAGACGAGCAATACTTTTACACTCTGTGATATCAGCATCCCAGGGTGCACAATCCAGGTATTCGGGCTGTACCTTGCCCAGCTCCAGAGGATGCGAGGGGAAGGATTCCAGATGTTGATCTCCCAGCCAGTATCCGGTGCAGATTTTAAGCTCCGGCACTCCGCTGAGCACGTCCAGCAGGCTCACGGCAATGGAATCCAGCCCGTTTAGCCTGGCAGTATAAGCAGCAGCCACGGCATCAAAATAGCCCACGCGGCGGGGACGCCCGGTGGTAGAGCCAAATTCATTGCCCCGGATTCTGATCTGATCTCCAATCTGGTTGAAAAGCTCCGTGGGGAAAGGTCCTTCTCCCACCCGGGTGCTATAGGCCTTGTAAACCCCCAGGCTTCTATCCAGCATTCTGGGGGGCAGCCCCGTGCCGATACTGATCCCACCTGCGATGGTATTGGAAGATGTCACATAGGGATAGGTGCCAAAGCTGAGATCCAGCAGCGTGCCCTGAGCACCTTCAAAGAGGATAAAAGCTCCACTCAAGTAAGCATCATACAATATCTCGTCTGTCTTGGCAGAAAAGGCTTTCAGATCATCATATAGTTCACCAAGCTGCCTCAGTATCTGCTGCAACTCTGTATCCGGTAAATCTACACCGTGGAAGCTGTAAAGGTTTTGCAGACGGCTGGCGAGCCACTCCGGATAGGCCAGATCTCCAAAACGGAGGGCAACCCGGCTGGCAAGATCGCTATAGGCTGGGCCAATCCCACGTCTGGTGGTGCCGATCTTCTGCTCGCCCAATCTGTCCTCACTGCCACAATCCAGGCTCTGATGCAACGGCAGCACCAGCGGAGCCCGCTCATCAATGTACAGCCTGTCTTCAAAGCTGATACCGAGGACTTTCAGCGCATCGATCTCGGCTTTCAGACTGAAGGGATCTATCACGACTCCGGGACCGATAACGCACCTGGTCTGCTCGTAGAGGATCCCGGAAGGAACGCTGTGAAAAACGTATTTCTGACCCTTGTTATGGATCGTGTGCCCGGCATTTGATCCGCCCTGAAAGCGAACCACATAGTCCGCCTTGTCACCAAGGTAATCCACAATCTTAGCCTTGGCTTCGTCTCCCCACATGCATCCCAAAACCGCCAGTGAACTCATTACAAACTCCATTTTATTCGTATCGCCATTGGCTTTTATCATTCTCATTCTGTCAAGCGATTTCAGCGCTTGCCCTGATTATACTTTTCCAAGTTTCCACGTTTCCGCGTTTCCACGATTCCACGACACCTCGTCACCACGTCACCACTTTCTGTCCCCTCACTTCTTATAAGGTGACACTTTCACGTTTGAGGTGACACTTTCCTGTGGAATCTTTTCCGCAGCTTCTGATCTCTATGTTCCGTAAAGTGTTAGAAAGATGAATTTTCTTTTCTCTTCCCTCGTTACTCAGCGACACATCCCGGAACCCCACGAAGTGTATTGGCGCTCTCTGAAGTGCCACCACGCCAACACGCCAAAGCGCTACACTGTTATTTAAGCACTGCGAGTATATGATATATGAAGTCTCTGATCACATAATGGTTGAAATCAATATCAAAGGTACCCATTAACTATGTGTGGGTATTAACTAATTATTGCTCTGTCTCA
>JAEZUG010000048.1 GCA_023421135.1 Candidatus Cloacimonadota bacterium
ACTTTCATTTCCCAATGTTCATTTTATACGATTCATGCGTAGGAGACTGTGTGATAATGGGTTAATCATAAGTAGGTTACACAATAACTCACTCAGGGTCCAAGCTGCCGACATAGCCCGGAGGGCGAAAGATCATAGCGAGAGTGCGAAGCGCAGCGAAGCCCCTCGTTTTTTTGCACAATAGCTTCCGTAAAAATAATCAACCCCCCACTCCATTGGAAAGCTCCAGCGCTTTCCAATGGGGTGGGGGGATTGATAAGAAAAAGAGTGGTTTCTGGCTTCCATGACCCACGGTTCGCTGCGCTTCACCGTGGGCTCCGCAGATGTCACCCCACTAAAGCGGGGTTCAGGGTTGTTGCGCTTTGACGTGGTGACGTGGTGACGTGGTGACGTGTTGTAATGACGAAGCGCGGGGCTGGGGGGTGGCAATAGCAGCAAAGCTCAGGTCCCTGTTCTAGTCAGCCAATGTTCCTGCAGAAAAAGCCGGGTACAAGGCAGGACATTCCCAGGAGACTCCCGGGTCTCGACCCGGGAATGTCCTCGGAATCATCCGGTAAGGATTGCTTAGATGTGAATTCAGTGCTTTAGTTGCTTTCCTTACTGTCCAACTTATCTTGTTACAGCCAGATAGCTCCCTCGTTACACAGATTATCTATAACTTACTATAGGATAAGCCTTTCCTTAACTTTCGCTAAAGGATCGCTAAGGCTACGTTAAGGCATCGTTAATGAAGTGAAGGAGGGAGCAGGCGTTGTGACGTTGTGGCTACCCACAGAAGCGCTACACATGAACATCTGCTTGAGATCAGTGACGCGTGACAAGTGTTTTTGTGCGAGACTTAAGGATTGGTCAATGGATTCATGGCAGTAGAGGCTGCAGGGATGAAACGGACATAATTCTAACAATCTTGAAATCCATGTCCTATGAAAAGAGACATGTATCTCCCTCCACAATTCCATCTTGACATAAAGAGCCGCGGACAGAGCCTTGCAACAAAACTGAAATTAAGAAGGAAGAGATGTCTGGTGCGATAGTGCTGCTCAGTGGTGGAATGGATAGTTTAGTTACAGCCGCAATTGCTGCCACAGAGAGCGATTCCCTGAATTTCCTGCATGTGGACTATGGTCAGAGAACGATGCAGAAAGAGGCAGATTGTTTCACTAAACTCTGCAATTTTTACCAACCAAAGAGGCATTTGACCCTCAGGATGATGTGGCTCTCCGAGATCGGAGGTTCTTCCCTGACAGATCCCACGCTGCAGATCAAAGACCACAGCGGCTCATCCGAGATCCCCAATACCTACGTTCCTTTCCGCAATGCCAATCTGATAGCTGCTGCGGTAAGCTGGGCAGAGGTGATCGGAGCAGGTCGCATCTATATCGGAGCCGTGGAAGAAGACAGCTCTGGATATCCGGATTGTCGTGAAAGCTTCTTCAGGGCACTGCAGGAGACCATAGACCTGGGTACAGCGGGTAAGCAAAGAATTGAAATCCGCACCCCTGTGATCCACTTGAGCAAGGCAGAGATAGTAAAAAGAGGGGCTGAATTGAAGGCTCCATTTGAGCTATCCTGGAGTTGCTACCGGGATAACAATATAGCTTGCGGCACTTGCGATAGCTGCCACCTCCGCCTCAAAGCTTTCCAAACTGCAGGCATCCCAGACCCAATACCCTATAAAGAAGGTTAAATGAAAAATATACTGATAGTCCTCACCGGCGGCACCATCGCTATGAAATCTTCCGGAAACCTGGGAGTAGTGCCAACCAGCGAACTGGCAGGATTCATCAAATCCTTCCCTCAACTTGAATCTGTTGCCACTGTGGACGTGATGGAGTACTCCAATATCCCCAGTCCCTATATGACTCCCCAGATGATGTTTGAACTGGCTAAACTAATCGATCTGAAGATTGTGGAGTATGATGGAGTGGTGATCACGCATGGCACAGATACCCTGGAAGAGACTGCTTTCTTATGCGATCTAGTGCTCACTACCAGAAAGCCGGTAATCTTCACCGCTGCAATGCGCAGCGGAAGTGATCTCGGCCTGGATGGCCCGCGCAATATCATTGGAGCAGTGAGAGTAGCTAGTGAATTTGATTCCATGGATAAGGGTGTGTTGGTCGTGATGAACGATGAAATCCATACAGCCCGGGATGTTGTGAAGTGCGACAGTGGCAAAGTCGATGCCTTCATGTCTTTGGGTTACGGTCCACTTGGCATCGTGGATCCGGATAGGGTGGTATATCACAGGGCTACCAAGTATCGAGAAAATGTGTGGACAGACAAGCTTGAGACCAATATTGATTTGATCAAAGCCACTGCCGGTTTCGATGCCAGATACATCCAGTGTTCCATCGAACACAAAGCCAAGGCTATCGTGATTGAAGCCTTCGGCAGAGGAAATCTTCCGGATTACATAGTGCCGGATCTGATCAAAGCCATGGAAATGGGAATTTTAGTCGTCATCAGCACCCGCACCTATACCGGACGGGTCCTGCCGGAGTATGGCTATGATGGCGGAGGTAAGCACCTGGAAGATAATGGGTGCCTACTCTCTGGAGATATGAAGGGCAACAAAGTAAGGCTGAAGCTGATGGCACTCTTTGGCAAGTATTCAGATGCAGAAACGGTGAAGAGGTTCTTCCTGCAATACCGGGATTAGCCCTCCAGGCTGATTCGCTTGATTTCGAAGGTGTAGAGCAAGTCTCTGGATAGCCCCAGAACTGCTTCCAGAATACTGTATAGAGAAGGGCTTTCCAGGCTCTTCACCAGCTCCAGACTACCATCTCCCAGCTCCATGGATTGAATGATCTCGCGTAGGTTGTAGATCTTGGTGGTAGAGCCTTTTTGCTTGGTATAAATGAATTCACGGCTTTGCATGAAGTTGCGAACCGCCTCTTCGATCTGAGCCTGATAGACAGGAGGGTAATTGAGATTGAGAACTTCTACTTGAGGCTGGCCGCTGCCGTGGCGTTTGCTAAGCTTTCTCACTTCGAAAACTTCAAAACCGGGGATAGAAAGTGCAACGAAATGATGTTCCACCATGTCTTCGTTGTATGGTCTGAAGAAGGAGATATCAAAATACTCGTTCAGCCCACTCACTCCCACTGGTAGAGGCGGTGAAAGGCTGACCTTGGGATGCGGATTAAAGCCTTGGGTAAAGACCAATTCCAGCGGAAGGGAACCTATCCAGCGGAAGAGCATTCGCATCCAATCCAAATGTGAGATAAAGCGCAAGATACCGGTCTTCCGATAGAAAACGCGGTAATGAAACTGGTTTTGCAGGGCTTGTGGGCTGGGTGCAACTGAGGGTTCCTGCTTCAGAGCAGCTATGTTGAGCTGCGCCGGGGGAGCAGTGACTGTTTGGGTATCACCATCGCAAACCCCGCAAAGGCTGCAGAGATCGCGGCAATCCGGAGTTAGTTCTGCTCTGAAAGCCCGCTCCCGCTCCAAGAGCAGGAAGGATTGACACACACCTGTGTTGATGAAACCCCAATCGGTTTCTGCTTCAGGTTCTCTGGCTCCCAGATACTGGTTCAGATCCAGGCTCAGATTCTGGGCAGCTTGCTCCCAAAGTGTGAAATTGAAGACTTCGTTCCAACCGTCGTATTTCACGCCAAGTTTCCAGGCTTCGTGAATGAGCCGGGACACATCTTGGTCTCCCCTGCTGAGGATGGCTTCGAGCTTGGAGCTCTCCAAATTATGGTATTTTATCTTGATGTTACGCTTGCTTCCGAAGCTGTGTTTTACTCTTAAGATACGCTCCAGAACAACTTCCGTGGGAGCAAAGGCTTCCCATTGGAAAGGAGTGAAGACCTTGGGCACAAAGGGAGAGAGGGTCACGTTAATCTGCAGACGTCTACGCGCCAGGCCATCGATTTTGTTGATCAGAGTTGTGATGGCATCGATGTCCTCATCCGTTTCGCTGGGCAGCCCAATCATGAAATAGAGCTTGATCCTCTGCCAGCCGAGTTTGAGAGCTACTTCAATCCCACGAATGATTTCCTCTTCCGTGAGATTCTTGTTGATAACGTTGCGTAGCCTTTGCGAACCGGCTTCCGGAGCTATGGTGAGCCCCTCACGTCCCAGAGCTTTGAGGCTGCTGACCAGTTCGTCATCCAAGGAATCAACCCGCAGCGAGGGCAGAGAAACGTGGGTCTGATTTGTATCCAGAGCGTTCAAAAGGTTGAGGAGCAGAGGTTTGATGCAGCTATAATCGCTGGAGGAAAGAGAGATCAGGCCTGCTTCATCCCAGCCGGATTGGCGGGTCTCCATCAAAAGCTGTTGCAGGATTTGATCTGCATTACGTTCACGCACAGGACGGTAGAAGTATCCGGCATGACAGAACCGGCAGCCCCGGGAGCAGCCTCGCATGATCTCCGCTACATAGCGGTTGTGTGTGGCAAGTTGCCAGGACATGAGCTGAGGGCTGTGGATATGGGTTCCTTCGCTGAAACCCATGTATTTGCGGGCTACGATTGGTTTGGCGGAGGGAACCCCGTGGATAGCCGGGACATAGCAAGAATCCAGCTTGGCAAGTTCTGCCAGACGCTTCTCTCGGCCTGGATTGGCGCGGAATACTTCTGCTATTTCCAGAATGGCTTCTTCGGCTTCTCCAATGAAGAAGATATCGATAAAATCCACTAGTGGAAGTGGGTTGGTAGCGCAAGGGCCTCCTGCCATAATGATGGGATCATGCTCGTTGCGCTCTATTCTCAGAACTGGGACTTCTCCCAGATCTAGCAGTTCCGGGATATTGCTGTAGTTCAGTTCGCTCTGCAGAGTAATACCGATCAGATCGAAGGCTTTGATAGGAAGCTGAGACTCCAATCCCCAAAGCGGTATCTTTTCTTCCCGCATGAGTTTGATCATATCCAGCCAGGGCAGGTAAACCCTATCCGCCATCGCCCACTCCAAGCGGTTGATGAGTGAATAAAGTATCTTCAGGCCCAGGTGGGAGACACCCAATTCATAAAGATCGGGGAAAGACATACAAGCTTTGAAGCTGGCTCCGGAAGGGGATTTATGGATGGAATTGATCTCGTTGTTTATATAACGCGAGGGCTTCTCTACCCTGGGTAGAAGATGGTCAATGGTTACTTTCTGCATTAAATGGTTCTCAGGGCTATATGTATTTTGTTTTGGGAACCCCAGCTCAGGAGCTCATTTAGTTTAGCTCTAAGGTCTGTCCTGGAAGTGCTTCCTGTATCTGTGCCAAACTCCTCCAGAGTGTCCTGATAACGGCACTCTTGGAGATAGTAGAGATCTCCGCTCTTGAGCATGAGCTTCAATCTTTCAATGTCTTCACTAAACAGGACTTTATCGAAGAGAGTTGTGCGGAATTCGTAGGGTTTACCGCTGGAGCGGATTAGATCCATAGATTCAAGGATAGCAGAGCTCTCAACCTCTGTTTGGACGACCAGTTTATAGAGATCCAGCGGGGCTTTGATATCCATGGCAATGTAATCCACCAGGCCTTGTTTGATGATGCTTTCCAGACGCTTTGAGAATGAGCCGTTCGTATCCAGCTTGATCAGGTATCCCAGCTCTTTTACCGATGTAAGGAAGATCTCCAGATCAGCTTGCAGAAGAGGCTCTCCTCCGGTAACCGTGAGAGCGCTCAGCTTCCCAGCTCGTTTCACCAGGAACTCCAGCACAACTGATTCCGGGATGGATTCCGTGAAACGCTGAGGATCAACCAAACCAGGATTATGACAGTAGGGGCAGCGGAAATTGCAGCCTTGGGTGAAGACAATGGCAGAGAGCTTGCCGGGATAATCCAGCAAGGAAAAGCGTTGGAAGCCACCAATTCTCATCTTCGGTCTAGTTATAGATTTTCTTACGTTTCTGGGGCTGAGAATGCGCCACTGTATCAAAGCTGGTGCGCATCTTGAATTCAGCTTTCTTGCCGGCATTCCATTGCGAAACAGGACGCAAGTATCCAACGATGCGTGAATATACTTCTGTAGCCTTTTGGCAGGTAGGACAGCGGTGCACTTCTCCATCCAGATAACCGTGCACCGGGCAGATGCTGAAGGTGGGAGAGAAAGTGAAGTAGGGCAAGTGATAATTTGAGCAGATGGTGCGAACCAGCTCCTTCACACTTTCACCCTTCTCAAGCCTTTCTCCGCCAAAGATGTGCAGCACGGTTCCGCCAGTGTACTTGGTCTGCAATTCATCCTGTAAATCCAGTACTTCAAAGACATCATCCGAGTAATTCACCGGAAGTTGAGTGGAATTGGTGTAGAAAGGAGAGTCATCTTCGGGATTCGCACTCTTGATTCGCGGAAACATCTTCTTATCCAAAAGTGCCAGACGATAGCTGGTGCCCTCTGCGGGAGTTGCTTCGAGATTATAGTTATTACCAGTCTCTTCCTGGAAGCTTATCAAACGTTCCCGGAGGTAGTCCATAACCTTCAGAGCAAAAGCCTTGCCATTCTCAGTTCCAATGTTTTCGCCAATGTGGTTCAAGCAGGCTTCATTCATGCCGATGATACCGATCGTGGAAAAATGGTTCTTCCAATACTGCTCGAATCTGGCATAGATGGAATCCAGATAAAACTTGGTGTAGGGATAGAGGCCACTCTGAGTATAGGTCTCCAGGACTTTACGCTTGATCTCCAGGGACTTACGTGCCAGTTCCAGAAGCTCGTCCAAACGAGCAAAGAAATCTGCTTCATCGGAGGCCAGAAAGCCCAGCCTGGGCAGATTGAGGGTTACCACGCCAATGGAGCCGGTGAGAGGATTGGCACCAAACAGCCCTCCCCCACGTGCTTCCAGCTTGCGGGTATCCAAACGCAAGCGGCAGCACATGCTGCGAGCATCGTTGGGATCCATATCTGAATTGACAAAGTTTGAGAAGTAGGGAATGCCATATTTGGCAGTGGCTTCCCAGAGATAATCCAGATTGGGATTTGACCAATCGAAGTCTTTGGTAACATTGTAAGTAGGAATCGGGAAGGTGAAGACTCTGCCCTTGGCGTCACCTTCGATCATGACTTCCAGGAAGGCCTTGTTGATCATGTCTATCTCGGGCTGGAAATCACCATAGACTTCCTTCTGAGGAACCCCTCCCACGATCACGGGATTGTCTTTGAACAGAGCTGTCGGGAAAAGATCCATGGTGATATTGGTGAAAGGTGTCTGGAAGCCCACCCGGGTCGGCACATTGATATTGAAGATGAACTCCTGGAGGGCTTGCTTGACATCCTCATAGGAGAGCCCATCGTAGCGAATAAAGGGTGCCAGAAGCGTGTCGAAGCTGGAAAAGGCTTGGGCTCCGGCAGCTTCTCCCTGCAAAGTATAGAAGAAATTGACTATCTGTCCCAAGGCACTACGGAAGTGTTTGGCAGGAGCGCTCTCCACCTTGCCGACTGCACCAGAGAAGCCTTTGACAAGGAGGTCCATCAGATCCCAGCCCACACAATAGACGGAAAGCTGTCCCAGATCATGTATATGCAGATCTCCCGAAACATGCGCCTGACGTATCTCTGGAGGATAGATCTTGTTTAACCAGTATGTTTTACTGATCTCGGAAGCAATGTAATTATTGAGACCCTGCAGAGAATAAGCCATATTGCTATTCTCATTAACCTGCCAGTCCAGCTTGTCCAGATACTGATCGATCAGTTGAACCCCGGCTTTGGAGGTCAGTTCTCGGATCCTGCTGTGTTGATCACGGTATATGATATATGCCTTGGCAGTCTTTTTGTAGGGTGAAGCCAAGAGGACTTCTTCCACGATGTCCTGGATCTTCTCCACATCTGGAATCTCGTCTGTAATAAGCTGAATTATAAGGTTCATCACGCGCATCGATAGCACGTCCGCAATATCCTGGGCAAATTCGCCAGTCGCTTGCCCGGCCATAGCAATGGCTCTGGTTATCTTTTCCCGGTTAAAAGATACAATCTTACCGTTTCTCTTCCTCAGTTGAGTGAACATCCAAAATCTCCCGTTTATGTGCAAATCTATAAATACATTCTGTTTAAAGCTGTTAGCGGTCTGTACCCTGATTGAGCAAAAAACCAGCCTGAATCCATAATTTAACATATTGAGTAAGTTGTGAATTTGTCAAGACAAGTTTCTGCTCCAACCGAGGGAAAAACCAGGTCTAAATCCGGAAAAACAATACCACTTAAGGCTTAGGGGCTTGCGTACATTTTTCAACAATTTTCGCCTGAACATGTATTCTCTATATATAACAGATAGTTATCATTACCAGTTCCAGTTTGGGGTCAGCTACATGGCTATAACACCAAGTCTAACTTCAGAATAGTGCCTGGATAATCAAGGGATACTTGCTGCTTTCTTTCAGCAAAATTAAAGGATTTGCCACCGAGGAGGGATTGCTGGATAGAGATAATTCAAGAATACCTTTACCCCCAGAAAAGTGAAAACCTAAGACATAAAGATGCCAGGATTTTTGTAATCATTCCAAACAATTAGTCCATCTGAGTGAGTAAACGAAGTCTCATCTGCAATCATCCAGGGCTGTAGATCTCTTCAAGTGCTCTCCAATCCGACACCCATAAAAGACGCATATGATACTCATGTGACACGCATGAGTTTAGATGGGTGTCACATGGGTGTCTCATGGGTGTCTCATGCGTGTCGTTTTAGAGGTTGACAGAATGAAGTGCAGAGCTTGTGTACCAGACAGGAAGGAATTTCCCGCATCAACCTTTGCAGAAGAATAGGGCTGGTTTGATGAAAAGTGATTTGTGAGTTTAGCAAGAAATCCTTGACGTATATGCTATGCAAAAACTTAGGCTTCACAGACTGGAGTCTTTGAGAGAGACAACAACTCAAGCTCCTGACCAATACTGACTTTCTGCGAGAGATATAAACCATGATAAATAAAGATTTTACAAGACCACTGATCCTGATTATTGCCACAGTCCTGATACTGGGAGTTCTGGCTGCTTTGATTCCTTCCAGAGAAGAAGGTAAGCTAAAGATTAAACCCTTCAAGTGGTTTGGCCACTTGTTGGATTTTAACAGCGCCTCCCTGGATAGCAGTGCCCTGGCAGCGGGAGAACTGCCAGAAAGCCAGGTGAGCGCACTTTCTCCATTTACCAGAAAACTTGAATCTGCTACGAGGGGAAACAGCCGGTTACGCATTGCCTATTTCGGAGATTCCATCATAGAAGGAGATCTGATCACCGCCCGGCTCAGACACCTGATGCAAAGTAATTATGGTGGCAGCGGAGTGGGCTTGGTGCCCATCACCTCCATCGTAGCAGGCTTCCGGCAGACCATCCGTCACAGTTTTTCCCGCAACTGGGAGACTATCTCTTTCATGAGCAGCAACCGTGAGCATCCTCTGGGCTTTGGCGGCTACGTATATATACCCCGCAATTACTACTCGATTGAGCGTCCCATCGAGACAGCTATCGATACTTTGGCTATAGCAGACAGCACCGCCAGGGACAGCCTGGCTCAACGCCACAGTGCCCCCAGAGCCAGGAGCCAGAGAGTGTATTTGGATACCGATCCCTGGGTGGAATACAGCGGTAGCTCTGTCGAAGGCGGAGCTTCCAGCTTCTCCAGGATCAGGCTGTTCTACAGCAAAGCTAATAGCGGTTCCTATGTTGATGTCTCCTATGATGGTGCAGCGCCTGTTCGAAAGAGCTTAAACCCTGGTCAGGGGCTTCAGATACTGGATCTCACTGGCTCTGCTCCAGTGAGGAAGATCCGCCTCAGCTTCTCAGCCCACGATCCCATCCACCTCTATGGTGTATCCTTCGATCAAAACAGCGGCACCTATGTGGACAATTTCTCAGTTCGCGGCTTTTCCGGGCTGTATTTCTCCCGGATACCCGAGTGGAATATTCGGGGATTCCAGCAAGCCATGGATTACGACCTGGTAATCCTGCAATATGGAGAAAACGTTTCCAATCCCAAGATCACGGATTACAGCTTTTACCATCGGGGGATGAACCAGACTCTGGCTCACCTGAAGGTTGCTCTTCCCGGAGTGCCGATTCTGATGATCAGTGCTCATGACCGCAGCATCAAACGGGGCACGGAATATGTGACTTCCCCGGACATCCCTTATTTGGTCAACACACAGGCGCAGATAGCTGCCGATAATGATGCCGCTTTTTGGAACCTTCTGGAAGCCATGGGCGGCCTGAATTCCATGCGCAATTGGGTGCATGCCAGTCCATCTCTTGCTTCCAAGGACTTCACCCATTTCAACCGCGCCGGTGCCAACAAGATCGCTGATATGCTGTTTGAAATCCTTAAAGAGGGGCAGTAGGTTTGTCCAAAAAGCTTCAGGGAATCATAGTTCTCCTGCTGTTCTGCATCAGCCTGGCAGTTGCGGGTGATTCCATCAATGAAACCAGCATCGATCAATCTCTGCTGGATGAAGAATATCCAACTGATCTGGACACTCTGGAAGAATTTATCCAATCCTACTACCTCCTGATGGATAGCGATCAATACCTGAACCAATTCAGATTTCTGGATACAGAACATAACTCTCTGGAAAACGACAACCCGGCTTTGGCTAGTTTTTATCAAAAGCTGATCTCTCTCCGCTCTGGACTCAGAAACCGGGTCAGCATCTTCCAGATTGGTGATTCGCACATCCAATCCGGCTACTTTGCGGGAACCGCACGCAGCAACCTGCAGGAACACTTTGGCAATGCCGGCAGAGGCCTCACCTTCCCCTTGCGTCTGGCCGGAACCAATCAACCCGATGACTACCGCTACAGCAGCTCTGCAATATGGAGCAGGGATGCTGTATTTGGGCTCTCCGGCTATAGTATCTCCAGCGTCCGGGGAGGCAGCCTCAGCGTTCGCACCAATGACTTCTTTGGGATAGACAACAGGCACGACCGGATCAGTCTATTGACCTCTGGAGGACAGGGTAATCTTTCTCATAACAGTACAATAGTCCGTCCTGAAGCCGTGGCTGGCTTTGATAACCTTTACAGACACGAGCTGTCCTTATCTTCTCCTCAGTCACAGATTGATCTGAACCTGGAAGTCCCGGATGGCTCCGCACCACTTTCTCTCCAAGGGCTGATTCTGGAACGCTCGCAGCCGGGGCTAATCTATCATGCCACAGGCGT
Source organism: Candidatus Cloacimonadota bacterium (assembly GCA_023421135.1). Taxonomy (GTDB): domain Bacteria; phylum Cloacimonadota; class Cloacimonadia; order Cloacimonadales; family Cloacimonadaceae; genus PHBP01. Next base: position 11,082 of record JAEZUG010000048.1, read on the forward strand.
AAATGGCGCCAGCTTCCGTTCCTACGCCGCCAATCCGGAGTTCTTCCGCCAGATCACTGCGCTGCAGACAGATCTGATCATCATCTCACTTGGCACAAACGACTCCCAGGGTAATTATCGGGCAGAGAACTTCCGCAGGGAAATGGGCTCCTTTATGACGGCTCTGCGTCGTGAACTTCCAGACACTCCTGTGCTCTTTACTCTCGCTCCGGACACCCGCAAACGTGGCCGTACCAATGCAGACGTCTATAACGTCAACAACGAGATCAAACGTTATGCCGAAGCAAATGACTGTGCTTGGTGGGATCTGGCAAATCTGATGGGCGGAAGAGGTTCAATCCGGCAATGGAAAAACCAGGCTCTGGCAGCAAATGACTATCTGCATTTTTCTCCCAAGGGCTATATGCTGCAGGGATATCTCCTGTATCAGGCCATCCTGAAAAGCTACAACTCTCACACTGAAAATCCCCGCTGAGGCATAAATCTTATGACAGAATTGTTCACCTGGATCCGCACTATTCTAACTTACAATCCTTCTCAACCACTGCTTTTCACCAGTAGCTTCTTCCTCTTCTTCTTCCTTTTGATCATGCTCCCCTACCCTATCCTGGTAAATAAGATCAAAGTGCGCACCTGGTATCTGATGCTCTTTTCCTTGTACTTTTATTACAAGACCAGCGGTGTCTTTGTGCTCCTGTTGCTCTTCACTTCAGCGGTCAATTTCTATCTGGGCTCTCTGATCTTCACCCGAAAGAAACGCAGCTCACAGAACTGGCTGATGACTCTCAGCCTCTTCTGGAATCTGGGATCTCTGGGATATTATAAGTACACCAATTTTATCATAGATACGATCAATTCTGTCTTTGGCGGGCAGCTTCCCATGCTGGATATCTTCCTGCCCGTGGGCATCTCCTTCTTCACCTTCCAATCCCTGAGCTACACGATGGATATCTATTTTGGCAAGCTCGAACCTATCCGCAGCTTCAAGGACTTTGCCTTCTTTGTGAGCTTTTTCCCGCAATTGGTGGCAGGGCCGATCGTTAGAGCCAGCTGGTTCATTCCCCAGATCAACCAAAAGCTTCATCTGGACAAGGAAACCACCGCCAAAGCTCTGGTGCTGATCTTTGCTGGCTTGATCAAGAAAGGCATTATAGCGGATTATATCAGCATCAATTTTGTGGATCGCATCTTTGAGAGTCCAGCGCTCTTTTCCGGAGTGGAAAACTTAATTGGCGTCTATGCCTACGGCTTGCAGATTTACTGCGACTTCAGTGGATACTCGGATATTGCCATTGGTCTGGCCTATCTGATGGGCTTTGAACTGGCTGCGAACTTCAATGTGCCCTACACAGCCAGTTCCATCACGGATTTCTGGAGACGCTGGCACATCTCGCTTTCCACCTGGCTGCGGGATTATCTCTACATCCCTCTGGGTGGCAATCGCAAAGGCAAAGCCCGGCAGTATCTGAACCTCTTTGTCACTATGATCCTGGGTGGTCTGTGGCATGGAGCCTCCTGGAACTTTGTGTTCTGGGGCGCCTTACACGGAATCGGACTGGCTTTTGACAAGCTCTGGCTATCGCTGAAGATCTCCAATAATCGCTTCATGAAGATCCTCAGCACCTTTGTCACTTTCAATTTTGTCAGCTTTGCCTGGATCTTTTTCCGGGCTCGCACTTTTGAAGATGCCTGGACGGTTCTGAGCCGCATCTTTACAGAGTTCAAAGCCCCCATCTTCACGCAGTGGCTCAGTGAGTACAGCCTGGTTGCTTGGCTGATAGCTTTGGGCTATCTGATCCACTGGATACCACAGAAGTTTGACCAAGGAATCGAGAAAGTGCTGGTCAAGACTCCAGTGCTAGTACAAGCTGTGGTTCTCTCCTGCCTGATCTGGCTGGTTTACCAATTCCGCTCTGCCGATATCCAGCCATTTATCTACTTCCAGTTCTAGAGATCATTAGGATTACCCTCCTGGGGTTTAGTCCCCATAGCAGTGGCATGCAGCTACAAGGCGGAGCAATCTCTAGCTGAGTCGCTTTTAGCCCTGGATCAAAAAGGCTTTAGAAACTCTCCTTCAGTTACGGGGTTGTAACTGGAGCTATCAGTTATGCCCCCCTCTTCTACACTTTATTCTAATAGCTCAGCTCCGCCTCCAGAGAATCCATCTCCTCTTGCAGACTGAGCAGCACCGGCTCAAAATCCTCTTTTGACCTTACCCAGTGAGGGCTGCCGTATTTAATTCTAATGCGGGAGAAAGGCTTGGGCACCCGGAATCTGTCCCAGGAATTGAAGATCCATTCCCGCTCTATCTCTGCCTGCATGGGGATGATTGGGATACCGGCCAGGAGTGCAATGTAGAGAATACCCGGCTGGATGCTTTTGCTTGGCCCTTTGGGACCATCGGGCGTGATACCAAGCTGCATTTCCTTACTCAGCCGGAGCATCTCCCGCAGAGCCTCAGAACCCTTTCTGGTGGTAGAGCCACGCACCGGGATGTAGCCCAGTTCCTGCATCGGCCCGGCAATCAGTTCACCATCCTTGGAAGCAGACACCACGATAGCCAGAGTCTCCCCTATCCGGTGCAACGCCAGAGGTATAAGGTTCCGGTGCCAAAAGAGATAGATGCATTTCTGGTCTTTGGGATTGGCATTCTCCAAAGAAATCTTCAGGCTGAGCCTGAGAAGCTTGAGAATCGCTCCGCCGACTTTTCGCTCTAACCAGAATAATAGCTTACTTTTCATATTCCCAAGAGCTTGCGAACCAGGAGGCTCATCTCCACAGAACACTTCTTGCTCTCCAGCTCACCACGCAAATCCAGGAGACGCTTGCGCACTTTCCTGCTCTTCTCTTCTTCCAGAAGCTCCGATGCTGCCTGCAGGATAGAAGACGGCGTTAGTTGATCTTGCACCAGCTCCGGCAGAAGGTCTTCTTCCAGAATGATATTGGGCAAGCCGATGCGTTTGATGCGGACAAAGTATCTGCCAATCCGATACGAGAGGTAGGATGCTTTGTAGCAGATGACCACAGGCGTGCCCAGAAACGCTGTCTCCAAAGTGGCTGTGCCGGAACAGGCTATCACCAGCTTGCTGTATTTCATCAATTCATAATTATAGCCATCCACGATCGTAAGACCGGTCTTGCCATAGGAAGCCAGAAGCTCATTGAAGTATGCCGGAGAGAGGTGCCTGGCCCGGGAGATCAGCACCTGGTAGCCTTGTTTCTCCAGTTCTTTGGCAGCAGGGATGAAGCTGGGTAAGAGGCGCTCCACCTCTGCTTTTCTGCTTCCGGGAAGGAAGGCAATCCACTGCTTGGAGGGATCAAGTTTGTAGAAGGCTGCAAAGCGCTCTCTATCCAGCTCCAGCTTGATTTCTTCGGCAATGGGGTGCCCCACAAAGCTGGAACTGACATTATAGATATCCAGAAGTTCTTTTTCAAAGGGCAGAATGCAGGCAACGTGACGCACGTTGTTACGTAGTTTATAGACCCGCTTGCGTTTCCAGGCCCAGAACTGAGGACAGATAAAATAGAGCACGGGGATGCGCTCTTCATCTGCAATGTGAGCAATTCTGAGATTCAAGCCGGGATAATCCACCAGGATCACCAGATCAGGCTTTTGATGATGCAGATAGCTCTTTACCTTGCTTTCCACACCCAGAAAGAAGAAGATATGCTTGAGGACTTCCACAAAGCCCATCACAGCAAAGCGATCGAAGGGATAGAGAATCTTCAGTCCCTGACGCTGCATCAGACTGCCGCCTATCCCTGTGTGTTCCAGATGGGGAATGTCCTGATTCAATCTCTGCATCACCAGTGAAGCATGCAAGTCTCCGGAGCTTTCTCCGGCCAACCAAAAGATCTTCTTAGGTAGAGACATAGCTTTAGCCTATGGCAAACTTACCCAGGAGGGTGAGGGGTGTCACGATGGCAGCAGCGATTAAGACGCCGATGAAGATGAAGAGCAGGCTACGCCAGAAGGGGATGCCAAAGATGTTGGCAGCAAAAGCGCCTGTCCAGCCCCCTGTCCCGGGGAGGGGTATTCCCACAAAGGAAGCAAGACCGATGGCTTCGTAACGCTCGATGGATTTGCCTTTACGCCGGGTGCGAGCGAAGAGCCACTCCGTGAAACGTTTACCGATTCTCACTTTGGCAACCAGAGCAAAGAACTGATCCATGAAGAGCAGAATCAAGGGAATGGGAAGCATGTTGCCAATGACGGAAAGTGTAACTGCTTCCCAGACTGGCAGCTTGAGCAGCAGAATTGCCACAGGAATGGCTCCGCGCAGCTCTATGATGGGCAACATGGATATCACAATCACGATCATCCAGGGTTTCAAGCCATATCCGCTCAGCCACTCTGCCGTATCCTTGCCAAAATTGCTGGCCGCCAGAAACTGAAGCACTATCAGCATCAAGCCGATTAGTAACACTCTCTTAAGTTCTATCTTCACTAATTCTCCTCTTTGGATCATGAAGGCAAAGCTCGTTAGTGCATGGGTTCTGTCAATCAGAAAGAAGGGATGATAATAGTATCAACGAGTTAAGCCTTGATCGTTCATCTAGCAGAGAGCTCTTCCTCTCTGATCCGGCACCTATTGAAAACGCATCTCATACCCATAAGACACGCATGAGTTTACATGGGTGTCACATGGGTGTCTCATGGGTGTCTCATGCGTGTCGAATTAGTTAACGAGTAACAAGTGACAAAAGAGTGAACAGTGAACAGTGAGCAGTGAACAGAGCTTCACTGCTGTCGCTCATTAAAAAAGCTACCGACAGAACCCAGATGACGCTGATGATTATGATTTACGCAGATTTCCTTTCCTTCTAATCCTTTAGTCCTAAAATCCTCGTTCTAGGAAACTTCAGTCTCCCAGCTCCGCACCTGCAGGTCCTGTCACTCCTCACTGGTCACTTGTCACTTTCTGTTCACTGTTCACTGTTCACTGATCACTGAACCGAAGGTTTTTTGGTTGACACGAAACGCCCCAAGCATAGTTTGCCATCACATGAAGACGCATATTGAGTGGATGGAACTGGCACTTAATGAGGCCAAGCTTGCAGCCCGGGAAGATGAAATCCCGGTGGGAGCTGTGCTTGTGAAGGGAGATGAACTGATCCTCTCGGATCACAATCGCACCCGTCAGATGCAGAATCCTCTGGCTCATGCGGAGAAATTGATCATTGACAAAATCACCTCTTCCAAAATCAAGTATCTGCAGGATTACACCTTGTATGTGAGCCTTGAGCCTTGCCTGATGTGCGCTGGTATGATGATCTGGAGTAGATTGGGTACCTTGGTCTTGGGAGCAGATGAACCCAAGAGCGGATGCACCGGCTCGGTTTACAACGTTCTGAGGGATAAAAGCTTCAATCACGAAGTAAAGATAATCCGGGGCATATTGAAAGCAGAAAGTGCAGCCTTGCTGCAAGATTTTTTTAAGACCAAAAGATGAGACGTGGAGAGTTGCCGGAGCGGTTGAACGGGACGGTCTCGAAAACCGTTGTATCCTTACGGGTACCCAGGGTTCGAATCCCTGACTCTCCGCCACTATTATGAATACTTTCCAGAGCCTCAAAGAACGTTATCTGGTCTGCGATGCAGGCTGCCCCATCCTTTCCTCCGGTAGCTTGGCAGACGAGATGCTGCTCTACAATTTAAACGAAGAGAAGATGCTTTTGCTAACCCAGCAGTTTCTTCTTTTAACAGGAAAGGAGCTGAGCCCGTCAAGCAAAACAGAAGAGCTCTCAGGCGGACAGAAAGTGATCCTGATGTGCCTTCTGGCTCTCTACAGCCCTGCCCGGGCAATTGCCTTAATCAATCTGGAACGCTCACTTGATGCCCACAGGCGTAATGCTCTCCAAGCCGTGATCCAAAACCTGGCAGCAGGCAGAGAGATCATCCTGAGAGAGACTGATGAGACTTGAGAGAGGTCTGCACCTGCTCTGGCCAGGATTTTCTATAGAGCTGAAAGAGGAGCTGACCTTCCACCCGGGTGTTTATCACTTGAGCGGAGAAAACGGCAGTGGGAAGAGCTCTTTCTACAAAAGGCTGTTGCTGCCTGAATTGCAGAAAGAAAGCTCGTGCTATATTGTTTATCTGGAACAGATGATGAAGGGACAATTCTACGCGCTCAAGGCTCACGCTGCCCTCAGTGATTGGCAGAAAGGCATTCACAACCATCAAGATGCAGTGGATTACCTGCTCCATGATCTTGGTAGGACTGTGGCCAAATCTCCCCGCTCCATCTTTGCCATGGTAGATGAGTCTTCTTCACTGATTGAGGTTTGGGATCGTCTCAAAGGCTTGGGGCAGAGCTTTACTCTGATCTATAGCAGTCACAGGGCAGAAGCCATTCAAGCTGATTATGTATTGAGCTTAGAACCGATAAACCAAGAAGGGAGCATCCTTTATGAACGGACTCTTTAGAGTTTGTTTAGCTCTACTCCTATTGGCAGGGCTCTTTGTTGCGCTGGGTCTGCTCTGGTTGGATTGGTTGCTGTTGCAAGTGTTTTCCCTGCTAGTCTTGGGCGTAGTTCTTGTCTTCCGGAGAGGCTGGAGCTTTTTCTTTAAAGAGTTAAAGGGTCTGGCTCCCTTTCTGTTGGGCTGGGTGGCAGTCTATGGCATCTTTGCCTTGTTGGGTTTCAAACCTGCTGCAGAAGAATCAGCCGGGGTATATTGGCTGAGCTATGGAAGCAGCAGAGCAATTGTGCTGCTGAATATCCTTTTTGCCATACAGATTGTAGCTTCCTGGCTCAAGTGGCAGGATCTCATGGCTCTGCCTCTGAACATATCGGGCAAGAAGTATCTTATCTTGGGGAAGTCACTGTATGAAACGGCTTTTTCTTCTCATACTGCTTTGGGATTGCACGTGTCTCTAATACCCTCTCATCAGCATAAACTCTGCTGGCGAGAGCTCTTTTTTCAAAAGCTGAACTACTTGCTGGCACTGCTCAGCATAGTTCTAAGAGAATCGGAAATCAAGGGTGAGGCTATCGACAACCGAATCAAACACTGCTACAGGAGAGAGAAATGAAATGGTATCATCTGGTTGGATACACCATAGTTGTGATGGTAAGCACCCTCTTCATCCGCATCCCTTTACCGGGTGGAGGATACTTCAATTTTGGAGATGTCACAGTAATCTTTGTGGGTCTCTATGCCGGCTCTTTGGGTGGAGCTTTGGCAGGCGGAATAGGCTCTGCCCTGGCAGATCTGATTGGCTTCCCGATCTTTGCTCCTGTTACTCTGATTGCCAAAGGAGCTGAAGGTCTGGTTGCCGGCTTGGGTAAAGGCAGAGGAAGTGTGCTCAACTATCTCTACCCCATCCTGGGGGCTCTGCTCATGGTGCTGGCCTATTTTTATGGCACGTGGATTCTTCCCACTTTTGGGATAGGTGCTGCAATCGCAGAAATCCCTGCCAATCTGAGCCAAGCCGTTTTGGGAAACATCGGCGCTCGCATCCTGCTCGTGGCAGTGAAACGCATGGGCTTGTGAGAGGACTTCTCCAACCGAGATGATCTGCTCTTGTCTCAGCCCCGATCCCGAGCTATTATATCCTGAGAAGATTAAGTAAATGTGAGGTAATTATGGCCCTAAAAGAATCTCTGATCCGCTCCATAAAGAAAGCTATGCAGGGTGAGCTGGATAGTGTAACTCTATACGAGAACGCTGCAAACCACTCTTCAGACAGCGAAGTCAAAAACTTCTTCAATTCCCGCCGGGATGAGGAGAAACAGCACTATAACTATCTGCTCAAATATTACCAGGAACTATCCAACGAGCTCGAGCCCAGCGATCTGAGCCCGGAATTCTCTGCGGAAACTGGCTTGAACCCTATCATCTCAGGAGAGTTTGTGAAGCGTATTGGTTCCGATCAATACCTGTTTTCAGCCATCTCCACAGCTTTGCTCCTGGAGAAAGATGCCATAGAGCACTATCGCAAGATGGAGCATGAAACTGATAACCTGACCCTGAAGTCTTTCTTTGGCATCCTGACCCGCTGGGAAGAGAAGCACTATGAAGACCTGCTGTCAGTTCAAAAAGAAGCAGAGCAGTACTTCTGGACTATTAATCGCTTCGAACCCTTCTAGAGCTCAAAAGTAGAATTGTTCCAAGACGCTCAGGCTTTTCAGTCTGAGCGTTTTGTTGAGTCTACCCTCAAAGGCTGAAACAAAGAAGCCATTCAGCTCTCGCACCAAGGCTCGGTTCAGCTTCAGATCAGACATGTGCAGGCCAATCTCCGGAAGTATCTTCAGAATCTGAGCCGCTCCCGGACTTAGCACCAGCAATCCGTCATCACTCGTGATAGCCTCAGCACAATCCACACATATCACGCCTCCATTACGCAAGTCCAGGATCAATCTTTGTTCTCCATTGCAGCCGCACAATTCACAAGTATCCAGATTCATTTCATATCCACTCAGGCTTAGGATGCGGCTGAAGAAACGCCACCAAATACAGACCGGCTGGATGTCCGGCTTCTGTAAATAGAGAACATAAGAGCTTAGAAGCTCATAATAATCCATCGCCTCTGAGGAGGCAATCAGGATCTTGCCCAGCAGCTCCGCACCCAGCTCTGCTGCCACCCAGTTCTGGGGCTGCTCGTGCAAGCTATTTCCTCTTATCAAGCTGGCCTCAGCCAGGAGATACAAGCCTTGCTCAACCGGTTCGTAGAGACTGAACTCATATTCAAAGAGCTGAACCAGAGGATTAGTGGCATGTTGTTTGCGATACCCTTTGGCGAGGATGCTGATCTGTCCGTGAGAGCGGCAAAAGGCCTGGATAATCTGGCTGCTGTCCCCATAGGGACTGAGCTTCATAATGATCCCGCGATCTTTGATCCTGGCCTTCACAAGCCCAGCTTTGCCTTCAGTTCCCGCAGATCTATCGGATCCGCGAATATGGTCTTGTGATTGGTGTAAGTCACAAATCCTGGTGCACTCTTACGTGGTTTACGCACAAAGCGAATCTGAGTGTAATCCACTGGAACATTCTGCGAGAATTTGGCTTTGCTATACCAAGCAGCCAGAGCGGCACAGAGCTCCACCAATTCCGGCGAAGGGTCTTTCTTGGTGTAGCAGCGCAAAAGCACGTGAGATCCGTGATAGATACGGGTATGAAACCACCAATCAGTAGGACGTCCCAATTGAGTAGTGATAAAATCGTTCTCCCTGGCCTTTCTGCCGATGAAGATCTCGTGATCGGCACTCAGTTTCACGCTGAGCAGTTTCTCTGCCTGAGCCAGCTTCTGGCTCAGTTTCTTCACCTTCCCGGCCCCAGGAGGATAGATCAGCTCTCCAGATTTGATCCGCTCCAAGATTGCATCCAATTGTGCCAGCTCGGTGGCAGTCTTGGCCAGATTAGCCTCAATAACAGCCAATCCACTCTTGGCTTTATGGTACTTCTTCAGATAGTGATTCATGTTCTCAAGCGCAGTCTTCTCTGGAAATAGCCTGATCTCAAGCTGTTTCAGCTCCGGATCGTGGTAATCGCAGGCCATAATCTCTGTGCTCCCAGCTTTTATATTTGAAAGCTCATATTTGATGGCTTCGGCATAGCGGAACCAGAGATCACCCTGCTGTGCAACTCCCAGATCTTCTTCCTGCTGAATCTTTCGCCGCAGCACCTTCTTATATTCCTTCTGCCAAAATCGCAGCACAGATGCTTGCTCTTCCAAGTGTTTTCGCCGCTCCAGCACTCTTTGGTGATAGGCTTCGAAATAGCTGTTCACACTCTCGCAAGCCACCCTTTCCGACGATCCCGGAATCTCCAGTTCCAGAGGCAGCATCAAGTCCAGAAGCCGTGGAGAATATGTGGTCTGGGGTTCCTGATAGATCAGAGTGGGCAGCACCTGACGCTGGGGGTTATCAGCATAGCTGTATTTATGGAGAGCATCCACGATCACCAAGCTGTCTTTGTCTTGCTTACACAATATTGCATTGGGATGCTTGGTGCTCAGCTCCAATACTATCTGCCAGTGTATCTTATCCCCGTATATATCCTCACTTAGGTAGCTGAGCCTTATAATGCGGTCGTTCTCATCCAGAGATACACCCCGAAGCGTAGCATGATGCAACTGCGGCCAGATCTGCTTTGGTTCAGCATTACTTGTGGTTCTGTTCCAATAGAGCAGAGCTTCCCGGGCAGAGAGCAGCACTGTGAGAATCTCACCGTTCTTGTGCCGGATTGCCAGGAGTTCCGGGCTCTGCTCAATTCTCTCGATGCCAATGCCAAGTGGTTGCCTTTCCTTCAGCCAAGCCTTAAGATATGAATATTCCACAATCCTCTCAATTTAGTTTTGCCTTGACACGCAAGGCTGCTAATTTATTTAGGACAAGAAAGCAGAATACAGTTAAGGAGTCAAGTATGAAAGCTACGACTTGGATAATCTTGGCAGTAGTTTTGGCAGTTGCAGCACTGATTTTTGGCATAATGTTTTCCGGATCTGCCAAAAAAGCCAAAGCTTTGGAAGAGAAGAATGCTCAACTCACCGCCGAGTACAATGAAGCTACCAATACCATCACAGAAATTCAATCCAGCCTGGACGCTTTGGATCGGGACCTGCTGGGACAAATCTCTCCCACCGAGGAAGTACCTGGTTCCACTCCTGAAGACAGACGAGCCCGTTTGATCGGCAATATTGCCACAATGAGATCTCAGATAGAGGCAGACAAAGCCCGCATAGCCCAGTTGGAACGTCAGCTTGCCTCCTCCAATTCTCAGCTCCGTGGCGTTCAGAATATGATCAACCAGTTGCGCAACTCCGTCGCGGATAAGGAAACCATCCTCAGTGAGCTGCAAGCTCAATTGAACAGCAGCACCCAAACCCTGGAATCCGAACGCAGGCTTTCTGCAGAACAGATTCAGAGAAGAGATCAGGAAATAGCCGATCGTCAGGCAGCATTGGATGAGCAGAGAACCCGCGAGAATACCATGTATTACATCGCTGCCACCCGAGCTCAACTGATTGAGAAAGGTATTGTCGATCGCCGTGGTGGTCTCTTGGGCATCGGCCGGGTTTCCACAGTTGCCTCAAACTACGACGTCTCAAACTTCACCAGAATCAACCTGGGCGACACCAGCACTATCACCTTCCCCGCCACCCGCAGAGGCTATTCCATCCTCTCCGATCAGAGCGCCGGAAGCTACACAGTGCAAAAGACGGGGCAGAACTACGTTCTCACCATCACCGATCCCCAGAGCTTCAGACGCCACAAATTCGTCGTGATTGAACTGCTCTGATAGAGAGGTTCATTACTATAAAAAGCCACCACATTCAGGTGGCTTTTTTATTGTTTTCTTGACATAATCACCCCTCTCACAATCTTATCCGATAAATCCTCTGGGATTCTGACACCGTATTCATAAATGAAATATAGAAGGTGCACCATGAAAAAGACCTACAAAGACCTGCTGCAGGAACTCCTCAGCTACAAACCCACCTACACAGCGCAGATTAAACGCCTCAGCGATCTTCAAATCTCCCCCGATGCCCCCCACACAGAGTTTTTCCATAAGACCAAAGCACTGGTCTTATCTGCAGAAAAGTTCAACCAGCTCATACAAACTGATCCTGAACTCAAGGGATTAAGCCTGGAGGAGCTCGAGAAGCTGAACAAGGAATTTTACCAAGAGCTCGATCCCAAAGAGGGTTATGGCACCAGCCTGGTGAATCCTGATTATGCTACAGGACTCTATGGGGAAGAGATGGGACATCTTCTCTGTAGCTTCTACACCAAGCTGCGCAGCTTCCGTCAGGATCTGCTAAAGAGCGACTACCTATCCCTAACGGAACTATTAAGCCTTTTCTTTGAGCTTTATGAGCTTGAACTATCAGGAAATACTGATAACGGAACCTGGAAACAGATCTACAGAACCAAAAGCCTTCAAAACCTGAAGACAAAAGATTATCAGCAAAATCTGCAAAGGCTCAGCCCCGAATTCAGCTTCTATAGAGACATTATCCAAACTGCCGATCTCTCCGATCTCCGCTACCTCTATCGCTATGGAGTCTATCTAAGTGAACACGATCTGGCCATGGCAAAGTTTATCAATGCCTATCCTGCCACAGAGCTGGAAGCCATTGCCGGCTACATAGTGAAGAGCTGGGTAGATGGCTTTGTGAGAGCCCGCAAGGACTACAAGATCAAGAAGTATGCCAATCTGATGATCCCCTGCGGCATGGAGCGGCTCGGTAAACTGATTATCACAGAGCTGGATAAGCTTGGCCTGCAAGCTTTGGTGCCTCAGCCTCACTCCAATGGTATAAACCGCCAGGTCTCCTACGATCACCGCTTTGATACAGCCCTGCTTCTGGATCGTGAGATGGTGGATATCAGCCTTAAACACGCAGAAGAAATCCTGGAAGAGCTCAAAGACCTGATCGGTCTGCAAGCCGGCCCCGTCTATGTGGAACTCTTTGGTGAGACTCCCTTCTCTCCGGATGCCAGGGCCACGGCACTCAAGCTTAGTAACGATCAGCAAGGTCTCTACCGGGAACTTACCGGAAAGAATGCCCAGCTTTATTACAAATACTATAAGCGTGATGAAGTGAGCTTCTGCATCATCGCCTTCCCCTCCACCGAGATCGGCGAGCGCTTCCCGGAAATCTTTGCCGATACCCTGAAGATCAACCTTCTCGATAGTGGTCATTATGCCAAAATCCAACAGCATATCATCGACGTGCTGGATACTGCCGAATACGTCCATGTGAAAGGCAGAGGCTCAAACGAGACCGACATCATGGTGCGTATGCATCCCATCACCGATCCCCTGAACCAGACCAATTTTGAGAACTGCGTGGCAGACGTCAATATCCCCGTCGGTGAGGTCTTCACCTCGCCCCTGCTCACCGGAACCAACGGTATTTTGCATGTGGAAGACATCTATCTGGGCAGCCTGCGCTACTTCAATATCAAGCTCAAGTTTGAAGATGGCTGGGTGAAAGACTATTCCTGCACCAATTTCCCGGATCCCGAAGAAGGAAAGAAGTATATCCATGAGAACCTGCTGCTTCCCCACAACAGCCTTCCTATCGGAGAATTTGCCATAGGCACAAACACTCTGGCCTATCAGATTGCCAGAAAATACGATATTCTTTCCTTACTGCCGATCCTGATCATCGAGAAGATGGGACCGCACTTTGCCATTGGCGACACCTGCTTCAGCCACGAAGAAGATGCCCCTCATCCCAGCTTTGTGAACGGTAAGGAAATGATCGCAGTGGAAAACGAGCACTCTGCCAAACGCAAGGAAGATCCCTTTGGAGCCTATACCCAGAAGCACATGGATATCACCCTGCCCTACGAAATGCTCGCCTCCATCACAGCTATCAGCAAGGACGGCTCCAAGACCGATATCATCCGGGATGGCCGCTTTGTGGTGCCGGGTACCGAGGAATTGAATATCCCGCTGGAACAGTGAACAGAGATCAGTGAACAGTGAACAGACAGTGACGAGAGACAAGTGCTGCGCTGCTCCCACTCTCCTGGTCTGCCAAACTCCGATTTGGCAGAAACGCTCCAGAAGTTCATTGTTAATGCTGCGCTGCTCCCACGGAGCTCTCCTAACTTCTAACTTCTCTGGTACCGGCGCTTCGGCAAGCGCCGGCACCTAACACCCTATACGCTGGTTGAAAGATCACGGGGGACTTATCGCGTTGTAACGTTTCCACGTTTCCACGTCATCACGACATCGTGTACTGTCCCCTCACTTCTTATAAGGTGACACTTTCCCCTCCGAGTGGACACTTTCCTGTGGAATCTTTTCCGCACTTTCTGATCTCTATATTTCGCTGAGCGTTACGAAGGCCATATTTCTTTGATTAATCTTTTGTTGCTCAGAGCCACATCCCTGAACCCCACGAAGTTTTTTGGTGCTCTCCGAAGCGCCACCACGTCACCACCTCAAAGCGCCACCACGTCACCACGTCACCACGCCAAAGCGATACATCCCGGAACCCCGCAAAGTGTATTGCGCTCTCCGAAGCACCACCACGTCACCACGCCACCACGCCACCACGTCACCACGCCAAAGCGCCACAACCCGGAACCCCGCTTTAGTGGGGTTTGAGAAGGTAGGCGGTGGTTTCAACCACCGTGCCAGATCGGGATCTTGCCCAACACCATAACCCGTGAGGGTTTCCAGACTTCGGGAGGATTTTAATCCGACCTTCATAGACACAGCTCGGCACAGCTATCGAGGAGGAGGATTCTCGCTTGGCGGGTTGCTGGTATTCTGCCAATTCGGAGATATCGGGGTCCCCAAAGCGGAACAAAGTGAGGCTTTGGGGTGATTTGGCAGACCAATGCGGTGGAGCAGCGCAGCACTTGTCACTCGTCACTCCCCAAAAGCGACAAGATGTCGCTTCCAGTGCGCCTGTGAGCGCTGCATATCAGATCGGTGCAAGTCCGATCCAGAGTATCGTCAAGCTCTGTAGCTGAAGGTAACTGCGTCACCGCGAGGTGGGGTGGAGAG
>JAEZUG010000087.1 GCA_023421135.1 Candidatus Cloacimonadota bacterium
ACCACGCCACCACGTCACCACGTCACCACTCACTGTTCACTCGGCAACGCCTCCGGCTTTGCCGTCGTGCTTGACTATTTTTGCCATCCTTTTTTTAGTGTCTGCTGAGTTCAATACGATTATTATGTAATAGTAAGTTACTTATATGGAGTTAAAAAAAATGTGGCATAAGAATACTGCTACTCTCAGGGCGGCATCCAGAAGCCTGAGCGCCTCACTGAAGGCCTTGTGCCTGGCGCTGCTGCTGGGCCTGAGCTTGCTTTCTGCTCAGATAGTGGAAGACTATCAATTTCTAAAGGCTTACACCCTGCCGGATACCGCCATTGCCCTCAGCGAGACTGTGGAGCAGGGAGACTTGCGCCTCTATCAGGGGCTTCCCTTTAGTGGTGTCACATTTGAACGTTATGCCAATCAACGTCTTTCCCGCATTATCACCTGGAAGAATGGAGTGACGGATGGTCCCAGCTACGTCTGGTATCAGGGTGGAGAGCCACAGATGAGCGTGAACTACCGTCGCGGCAAGATCCATGGACGTTTCCTGGGCTGGTATATGCATGGAGGCGTTCTTTACGATATGATTATCAATGACAAAGGCTATGCCGGAGATAATATCTCGGACGATGGCTCCCGCGAAGCCGGAGGTGATACAGAAGACGAACAGGAAGGAACCGATAATGACTAAAATGCCCAAGTCCGGAATGGCTAAATTCCGGCAGATGAAAGCTTCCGGAGAGAAGATCTCCATGATCACGGCCTACGACTATGCCATGGCGCGCTGCGTGGCCGCTTCCCCGATCGATCTCATCCTGGTGGGCGACAGCCTCGGGATGGTGGTGCTGGGCTACAAAAACACCCTGGAAGTTACCGTGGAAGATATGATTCGCCACTGTGCAGCGGTTCGCCGGGGTGCACCGGAGGCCTTTATCATTATAGATATGCCCTTTATGAGCTACCACATCAGTTCCCAGGAAACCAAGCGCAATGCCGCCCGACTCCTGGTCGAAGGTGGAGCTAATGCAGTGAAACTGGAGGGTGGCAGCGCTTCCCGGATCGAGGCGATCAAGGCAATTGTGGATTGCGAGATTCCGGTCTGTGCCCATCTGGGGCTCACTCCCCAATCCGTCTTCAAGCTCGGTGGCTACAAGGTGCAGGGCAAATCTGCTCACGATTATGAGATCATCCTTGCCGAAGCCAAAGAAGTGGAAGCTGCCGGAGCTTTTATGCTGGTGCTGGAAGGCATCCCGGAGCTCCTGGGCAAGCAGATCTCCCAAGAGCTGAGGATTCCCACCATCGGCATCGGCGCCGGGAGGTACACAGATGGTCAGGTGTTGGTGGTGAACGACCTCCTGAACTTTTCTGATATGCAGGCCAAATTTGTGAAGACCTACGCAGAGCTTAATCCCCTCATCACAGAGGCTCTTAGCGCCTATCACGCCGAGGTGCGGGAAGGGACTTTCCCCACCCCGGAACATACTTACTACCCAATTAATAGTATAGAAGGACAGGAAAATGACAGAGAAGACTGAACGCACGGAAACCATGACCCCGGACGAGAAGTTCAGGGCGATCAATAACCTCAAAGATAAGCTGGAAGAGAACTTCCTTAGTTTGGGTCAGCTTCTCTCCGAGATCAAGAGGGCGAAGCTCTATAGATTCAAGGGCTACGAAAAGTTTAAGGATTTCATCGAAACCGAATATGCCTTCAGCGGCTCGCTCGCAGCCAAGCTGGTGACGACCTTTGATCTCTTTGTGGAAGAGATGGATCTGGACGAATCTTCCATCCGCGAGATTGGCTTTGAACGGCTGCAAATGGTGCGTCCCATGATGCAAAAAGCCGATTGGCCGGCCCGGGAAGAATGGGTGAAAAAAGCTGGAGAGCTGCCCACGCAGGACCTCCGCGAACACATAAAAGAAATCAAAAAGCAGGCCAAGGAAGAGGACGTGGACCTCAAAAAAGTCCTGGTCGATCAATATATGGAGAAGATGACTACATGGTTCAATTGTTCCGCCAAGGAGCTTCAGTTTAAGCTCGCTCTTTTCTTCCAGGATGCTGATCTCGAGAAAGTCAAAAAGGTGATCAAAGAACGCCAACGCAGTTTTGAACTCGAGCAGCCGAACGTCAAGGAGGAATAGTGAAACAAATGAAAATACTCTGGGTGGATGACGAGATAGATCTCCTGAAACCCTTTATCATGTTCCTTGAGGAAAGGAACTACCTGGTCGAAACCTGTAACAACGGCAGTGACGCCGTGGAAAAGACCCTCGAAGAGAAGTATGACCTCATCATCATGGACGAGATGATGCCTGGCATGGATGGACTCACCACCCTGCAGGAGATCAAACGCACCTCGCCCGCCCTGCCCATCATCATGCTCACCAAGAGCGAAGAAGAAGGGCTGATGAACAAGGCTATCGCTTCTCAGATCTCAGATTATCTGATCAAGCCCATCAATCCCAGCCAGATCATCATGGCCATCAAAAAGATCTTCCAGGCCGATGAGATCAAAGCAAATCAGATCGGCGAACAGTATTCCCGCTATATGGCGCAGCTCAATCAGAAGCTCTTCAGCTCTCCCACCTGGGACGAATGGGCCGAGATATACAAAGAAATGGCACAGTGGGAATTGCGCATTGATGAGGTGAACGACGACGGCCTGCGGCAGACTCACTTCCTGCAAAAGCGGGATTGCAACACCGAATTTACCAATTACGTGGAAAAGAACTATCGGGATTGGCTGCGCACGGATGACCGTCCCAACCTCTCCTTCGATGTACTTTCTCAATACATAGCTCCCAATTTTGAGGAGAAAGTCCCGGTCTATATGATCATCATAGATTGTATGCGCCTGGATCAGTATCTGGCTATTCAACCCTTTATCCAGGAACTCTTTGACGAAGAGCTGGATTTGTATTATTCCATCCTGCCCACCGCCACTCCCTATTCGCGCAACAGCATCTTCAGCGGGCTGCTGCCTGTGGATATCGCCAAACGCTTCCCCGAATACTGGGTGAGCTCCAACGATATGGACAACAGCCGGAACCGCAACGAGCATCAGCTTATGGATGAACACATCGGCGAGCTGGGCTACAACCTCGATCCCGCTTCCAAATATGTGAAAATCTTCAATATGGAAGAAGGCAACTTTGTGCTGCGCAAGATCGAGACCTGGAAACAGGAAAACCTGGTGGTGCTGGTCTATAACTTCCTCGATCTCCTGGCGCATCACCGCTCCCGGGATCAGATCCTGCAGGAAACCATCCCGCACGAAGAAGGCCTCCGCGCCTTTACCAAACACTGGTTCCTGCATTCTTCCCTCTACGAAGCTCTGAAGCTGATAGCCAAGCAGGATGCCATTGTGGTGATCACCACAGATCACGGCTCCATCAAGGTCAATCGTGCCACTCAGGTGGTGGGGGATAGGGACACCAGCGTGACCGTGCGCTACAAAGAAGGCAAGAACCTCTCTGTGAACGATCGGCATGCCCTCTTTGTGAAAAAGCCGGGAGAATTTGGTCTGCCAGTGAAGAGCATTGTGGATAACTACATCTTTGCCAAGGACGATTATTATTTCGTCTATCCCAATAGCTATCACCAATACCAAAGGCAATATAACGGCACTTTCCAGCACGGTGGCGTCTCCATGGAGGAGATGATCCTGCCTGTGGCGACCTGCCGGAGCAAGGCTAGGAAGTGATTGGAATAGCACGCAGATGACTGGATCAACAGGATCAACAGGATTTCTCCCACGAATGGACACAAATGAAAGATCACAAATGAGCTCAAATCTGTTCAATCTGTTGAATCCGTGTAATCCGTAATGAATACAATCCTGCTAATCCTGTAATCCTGAAATCCTTGGGAAAAAGAATAAAACGGAGACTGAACTGATTCGACTGATATTGCACCTTGTCCCAGTCTCGGGAATTGTCATTCCTGCGCAGGCAGGAATCCAAACACACTCCAGTTTTTACGCATTGTCATTCCTGCGCAGGCAGGAATCCATTAAAGTCTTTTCCCGGACCTGCAAACTTATTAGCAGGGATTACAATGGATGAAGAAGCTACCGTGGATTCCTGCCTGCGCAGGAATGACATGTTGGTGGAGTCCCGGGTAAGCCTTTTTGAAAACCGTCGCGCAGCGACACCTAACTAACTGTTAACTACTAACCATTAACTTTTAACTGCAAGCCGCAAGGCTTGCCCAACTATTAACCGCAAGCCCGGCTTGCTTCGCAATCCGGGCTTGCCGAGGTACCTATGAAAAAGCTAGAACTAAAGTCCGAACAGGACACCATAGACCTTGCGGCCTACATCGCTCCGCTGCTCAAGCCGGGTGACGTGGTCTGCCTCTACGGCGATCTGGGCAGTGGTAAAACCTTCTTTACCAAAGCCCTCGCCAAGCAACTCTTCATCGAAGAAGAGATCGACAGTCCCTCCTTCGTGCTCTTCAAAGAATACCACACCGGGAAGTTCCCGCTCTACCACCTGGATCTCTACCGGCTCAAAGAAGAAGGCGAGCTGCTTGATCTCGGCATCTTCGATATGCTGGAATCCGGCATCACCGTGATCGAATGGCCGCGTCTGGCAGAACGCCTTTTGCCCTACAAAACCCTCTGCCTGAATTTCTGCTTCAACGGCCGTCTGCGCAATGTGGAAGTGGTGCCCGGCAAAGACTTGGAACAATTCTTCAAAGAGGAGATCTAATATGCTCTTATCCACTTGGATCAGCGCTCTGGTGGGAATTCTCATCCTGGGCGCTATCACTACCCTGGTCAAAGACAAGGAAAAGCTCTGGCTGCTGGTCGGAGCCGGGTTCATCCTCGGTCTGGCAGTCTTTGGCTCGCTGATCGTGCAGAGCCGCGAACGTGAGAAAACCATGCGCGTGGTGGGTTATGCCACCAAAGCCTTCGAATCCGACCTGGTGAAGTGGAACGTTAGCCTGAGCCGTCGCACCGATGCTGCCTCCCAAAGCCAGGGCATCCGCGATCTTGCCGGAGATACCGCCCGTTTCAAGGCATTCCTGCTGGAAAAAGGCTTCACCGAGGCCGATATTCTGATGAATCCTGCTCAGATCAATCCACTTAACGATAACTACGGCAATCTGATCGGCTACAATGTGGCGCAGGCTTTCGTGATCACCTCCAAAAGCCTGGATGCTGTGCAGGAGATCGCGCTCAAGCCGGAACTGCTTTCCGAGCTGGGGATCACCACGGAGAACTCCTATCTGGCCTATTTCTACACCCAGTTGCCGGAGCTGAAGAAGACCCTTTTGGCCGAGGCCACGCAAGACGCCATGGCGCGTGCCACAGAGATCAGTTCTGCCGCCAAAACCCGCTTGGGTAAGCTGATCAACGCCCGGGCCGGAGTCTTCCAGATCACCGAACCTTATTCCACGGAAGTATCGGATTACGGTATCTACAGCACTTCCACCCGCAGCAAACACATCTCTGTGACGCTCACGGCGGAGTTTCAATTAAAGTGAACAGTGATCAGTGAACAGAGAACAGAGAGTGACAGGTGACGAGTGACGAGTGACTAGATAGGTAATGCGTAGCTGGGAGACAACGGCTGTACAAAGTGATCAAAACCCTGAAGGGGCGTCCATCTGCGAGCGAAAGGTGGCAACCCATCGATCAGACGGATCACCTCTTCAGGGCTTCCCATCATCAGCGTTCTATCCTTTTCACGAGGATTTAAGGATTAGAGGAATGTAAGGATTGGCTTCATTACGGAAAGACTATTGAATAATAACCTGTTTCCAGACATTCCACGAGAATCCGTCAGGGTACACTCGTTGCCACCTATTGTTCACATTATGTCATTCCTGCGAAGGCAGGAATCCATGGGCACTACAACCCGTTGTTCTACATCTGGTTAACAAGTGTATGGATTCCTGCCTTCCCACCCCACCAAACCGTAAGCGGTTTGGCGAGGCCCCGGTCGCAGGAATGACGATACGCAGAGCAGAGAGGTAA
>JAEZUG010000030.1 GCA_023421135.1 Candidatus Cloacimonadota bacterium
CTGTTCACTGTTCACTGATCACTGTTCACTGTTCACTGATCACTGATCACAGATCATCCGTCACTCCAGAATTTACTTGACCAGAATGCTATTAGCTTTAGATTGTGCGTAGAGTAAAAAAAGTATAGTAGTAGAGCTGTCTTTACCGCTTCAGGGTAGAATCTGTAAGTTTTGGACAGTGAGTAATTTGGGATATTAAGGAATATAATGATCGAGGCTAAAACATCATGAATATGAAGCTTTTTGCGGCACGAAACAAGCCTGATAAGCTTACAGAACTCTACTTGAAATCTATCGATGAAGCAGAGAAAGCCGAGATTTTATCCAGGCTGGTTGCTCTGGGTGAAACCAAGGAATTGTGGGCCATATTCAATCTGAAGAAAGAAGGATCCGTGGGCAAGATCCTGCTCGATGTTGAAGGAAAGAGCGTTGAAAAGCTCTCTGAGATGTTTATCAAAACCGAGAGCAAAGAGCTGCGCGATCTGATCACAGACGATCTGATGGATCTGAAGAAAGTGGATATACTTTGGGGCTTTTTGGATACCCATTACGATGAATACATCTGGGAAACGCTTTATACTCACCTGGATTCCGATCTGGAATCCCTGATGAGACTCTTTGAATCCGCCCGCACAGAAACCCTGCAGAGAAAGGTGGTCTCCCGGCTGTTTGAGCTCAAAGCCAAGGAGCAATTGCACGAGATCCTCTTTGACCTGCAATCCCTGGGATTTGTGGATCAATTTATCCAGTTGATCATGGAAAAGCCAGAGGATATTGCGGAGTATTTCCGCGGGAACGACCGCATGCTGAAGACACTTCTGGCGGCTGCGCTCAAGGAGACCCGTTCCGAGCCCGATTTGATCAAGCTTCTGAAGCAGACTAACGACAAGCATATCCTGGCTCTATTGCGCGAAATTCACCATGATGACTACAACTTTGAGATCAGTGCGCTCAATCTGGACAAGATAGACGAGCTGCTCTTCACCAGCAGAAGCCAATCTCTGGGAGAGTTTTACCGGAGCTGGGAATGGATCCTGGATGCTATCTTCGATATCAGTTTCGAATACTTCTTTTCCAGGTGCAACAACCTGCAAAAGCTGCACTTGCTTCTGATTCGCTATGGCGTGTTGGAGCTGCTGGGAGAGCCGGATCCCAAGAAATATACGATAGACCTTTCGAACTATGTGCACTATGTGCCGGATGCCGAGACTCAGGGTCTGAAAGACCTCTTGATTCTCTTTGATGAAGCCTGGCGCAGTGTCTTGGAAAACCGGGATAAGGAATCTGTGTGTCTGGTCTGCCTCCTGAGCCGCAAGAGAGTGGAGCTCAATAAGGCCAAATATGCAGAGCTGGACGATCCTGAGGAAGCGGAAAAGCGGCTGCGGCATCACTATCAGAACCTCAAAGCCAAGGCTGCCAACGAAGAAGAACTGCAAGAACTGATGATGCAGGAGCAGAGGGATCTCTCCCGTCTGATCAACAAGAATTTCTATGCCAGCCTCATGGATTACCGGGGCAATTTTGAGCCCTCCTTCTATGATGAGGCAGATTTTGCCGCCTATATAGACCCGGGTATTGGCTCTCTGATAGGCCTGAGGACATTGGACGCAAACAGTATCCTGGTGGATGATCTCAGCACGGAGATCAGCAAGGTGGAAGTGGCGCTCCAGCGGCAGCTCTTCCGGCTGTCTGATCCTGCTGATATAGCCAAAGCCAAGCAAGCCGCAGAAGCCAGCAAAGCCAAATTCATTGGCAAAGACGATCTGATTCATACAATTGCCCATACAAACCCCAACGAATTGACTGCCCCGGCGCTCAAATATGCCCTGGAGCTCGCCATGACGATGGACGAGGAAGCCAGCATCAAAGCCGTGCTGCACTGCATTTCCAAGAGCAAGAATCCGGAGCTGCTCTATCTCCTCAATGATGAGATATACAAGAACTATCTGGTGAGCAGCATGAAGGCCATTGGCACCAAGGTTTCTCCCCGGGCTCTGCGCTTACTGCTCTCTGTGAGCAAGGATCAGGATCTGGCGGTTCGCCTCAATGGAGCAGTGGGCTTCAGTCCGGACGGACGTTATATTACCACTCGTAACAAAGGCGTGTTTAGCACCAAGACCTGGGAAAAGATCTCGGATGTGTCTTTGCCGGAGTATTTCAGCCCGGATGGCAGGTTCTTTGTGAGCTGGGAAGATGGAGTCTTCAGCACTCGCACCTGGAAGCAGGTGGCAGACATCAAGAATTCGGTCTGCTTCAGCCCGGACAGCCGCTTTTTAGTAACCTGGAACAGCGTCTATAGCACCAAGAGCTGGACTCGTCTGGCTATCGTTGTGCATCCGGTGGGCTTCTGCAAAGACAGCCGCTATTTTGCCTCCATCGACGCAGTTTATGAGACGGAGAACTGGACCAAGCTTGCCACTATCCACAATTCTGTCTGTTTCAGCCCGGACGGCCGTTGGCTGGCTACTCTGAACTATGTGTACAGCGTGGGCGATTGGAAGCAGGTGGCGACCATCGCCAATCCGGATTTCTTTAGCCCGGATGGGAACTATCTGGCGTGTAAGAATGGCATCTTCAGCACTTCCCACTGGGGCAAGCTGGCAGAAATTCCCGGAGCTGTGTGTTTCAGCCCCGGGGGAGACTTCCTGATTACTTCGGACAGCGTGTATAGCACGATCAACTGGGCTAAGGTCAAGGAGCTGAAACCCGGCAAGAACACCAATAGCTCCGCCAGATTCTTCAGCCGGGATGGTAAATACCTGGCCTTTGAATCGGAACTGATCCGCACAGCAGATTGGTCCACAGCCATCTCCAATATCCAGGCGGTATCCTTCTCTCCCAATTGCCGTCTCTTCGCCACGCGTAATGGAGTCTATGCCATCGGCTTGCTCTTTGAGATCAAGGAGCTGCTGCTCAACAATCTGGCATATTTCTACAATCATCCCACGGAGATCGGTCAGGACGAAGTGTTGGCGGCTTTGAATCTGGCAACAGCCAGCGAGGAATTTACCCCCTTTGTCCATGCTTTGAGGCAACTGCTAAAGAAGGTGCTGCAAGCCAAGTTCTAGATAGCCGGATATTGCAATTGACAAAATCTTGAGGCTCTAAAGACTTGGAATCTGTTTAGAAAAGTCTTTGGAGCGTGAGTTTTGAACATCATAAATAATAAAACCGGTTGGATAGAAGTGATCTGTGGGAGTATGTTCAGCGGGAAAACCGAGGAGCTGATCCGGCGTATTCGTCGGGCAGAATATGCCCGGCAGCGCGTGATAGTCTTCAAGCCGGTGATAGATAACCGCTATGATGAAAACAATATAGTCTCTCATTCACGGATGCAGGCTCCCTCCGTGCCTATCAACCAAATCTCCGAGGTCTATGATCACCTGGAGGAAGACGTCCAGATCGTAGCCATCGATGAAGCTCAGTTCTTTGGCGAAGAGATCGTGGGTATCTGCAACGACCTGGCAGATAAGGGCAAGCGGGTGATAGTTGCCGGCCTGGATCAGGATTACCGGGGAGTTCCCTTTGCCTACATGCCACAGCTATTGGCTATTGCAGAGTATGTGACCAAGAACCTGGCTATCTGTGTGGTTTGCGGCAATCCTGCCAATCGCACCCAGAGAACCGTGCACCAGGGAGATCAGATATTGGTGGGTTCCACCGAGGCTTATGAAGCCAGATGCCGCAATTGCCACGAGGTCTTGGATTAGGCTATGGGCACAGGTTATATCATACTCATCATGATCCGGCTGATGCAGATTTATAGCTATCTGCTGCTGGCCAGAGTGATCCTGAGCTGGTTCATGGATCCTTATCATCCGGTTTTCCGTTTTCTGTGGAGCATCACCGAGCCGGTGCTGGCTCCCATCCGCAGGATCCTGCCCGCTATGGGCGGCTGGGATTTCTCACCCATTGTGGCGTTTTTGGCCATAGACATCATCACCAGATTCTTAACAAGTATTTTATAGACAGGGAGGAATCATGCCCCTAAGTCCACTTGATATCAGACATCAGGAATTCAGCAGCCAAATGTTTGGCTACAGCAAAAAGGAAGTTCGCGCCCTCCTGGAACAGATTGCGGACGAGATGGAAACTGCTTTCCAAGCCAAAGAGCGGGAACTGCTCAAGGCACAGCAAATGCAGTATGAAGTGAAACAGGAAGCCGTTCAGGCCTCCAATGCCGTGGAAGATCTCAAGCGCCGCGAGGAGCTGATCAGCCGCACCCTGGTCTTTGCCGAAAAGACCAAGGCGGATATCATCGGCAACGCCCGCAAGGAAGCCGAAAACATCATTCACGAAGCTGAGCTCAAAGCCAAGCGTGTGATCCAGGAAACCAAGCAGTATCTGAATGTGTTGGATCACCAATACATGCACCTCAAGGAACAGAAACGCCAGTTCCTCATGCAGTTCCGGGTGGAGCTTCAGACCTTTATGGATCGCATCGGCAAAGACCCCCTGCTCACCAAGGATGCCGAACAGATGCTGGATAGCGAATTCAAACGCATCAAAGAAGAGATTCAGCCCCAGATCGGGCAACCCTCAGAACCCAATCCATCCCAGAAGTGAGGCTAAATGAGCTATCATGACACTGCTAACTGGCTGAAAGAGAGACTGCCTGCCCCTCCCCAAGTGGCGATCATTCTGGGCACGGGACTGAGCGATCTCACAGATCACTATCCCAGCCTGTGGTCAATGGAATACTCTCAGATCCCGGGCTTTGTGAGCAGCACAGCTCCTTCTCACCGGGGAGTCTTAAGCCTTTGCGAGATCTCCGGAAAACCAGTGCTGGTGCTGCAGGGACGCTTTCATTTTTATGAAGGCTATCCCATGGAAAGCGTGGTCTTTCCCACCCGGGTTTTGGCAGCTTTGGGCATCAAAAGCCTGATCGTGACCAATGCCGCCGGCAGCCTCAGAGAAGAGCTTCCTCCCGGCCGGATCGTCATGATAACAGACCATATCAACTTCATGGGCACCAATCCCCTGATCGGGCATAACGACGAGAGCCTGGGCGAACGCTTTCCTTCGATGAACGAGCAGTTTGATCCGGCCTACCGGACTCTCTGCCGCAAGCTTGCTGCAGAGCAAGGCACAAAGCTCTCGGAAGGCGTCTATATCGGAGTGACCGGGCCAAGCCTGGAAACCAAGGCGGAATGCAGCTTTTTTGCACAGATCGGAGCAGATCTGGTGGGCATGTCCACAGTTCCGGAAGTAATCGCTGCCCGCCATGCCGGCTTGAAGGTGCTGGGCTTCTCCATTGTGACCAATTACAGCAATCTCTTTCACAATCTGGCCCATTCTCAAGCCGAGATTCGTGAGCATGCCGGTAAGGCTGGGAAAGACTTGCGCAAGCTCTTGGAAAGCTTTATCGCTGCTGTTGTTTTTTAGATTGACAGCTACAGCAGGAGAATAATAATTGAATACTTGTAAAAAGACTAGATAGAAGGAGCTGAGATGCCAGGCACAAAGTTTAGCCCCGAGCAGTTGAAGCATTATGAAGAAGTCATCAAAGCCGAGCTGAAAGAAAGCATGGCCTATGTTGACAATATCAACCGGGATCAGTCCATTGGAGCCCGCGAAAGCAGCGGAGACCTCTCTTCCTACGCCTTCCACCAAGCCGATCAGGGCTCAGATACAAACCTGATGGAACATACAGTCATGATGATGGAGCAGGAACGGGAGAAGATACGCCTGCTCAACGACGCTCTGAAACGCATATACGACGGCACCTTTGGCATCTGCGAGATCTGCGGAGAGAATATCCAGCCCGCCCGTCTCGATGCTATTCCATATGTCTCAAACTGCTTTGATTGCACTGTGGGAATGGAAGATAAAAAGAGGAAACAGAGAAGATAGCATGCCTTCCACCCGCTCAAACCCCATCCCCGCCTTCATCATTATGGTTCAGGTGGTCATTCTTGATCAGCTCACCAAGATATTGGTACGGCTCAATCTCGATCTGCATGAGTCTATCCCCATCCTGTCCAATCTCTTCGGAGATACCTTCCTGCTCACCCACGTCACCAATAAAGGTGCAGCCTTCGGCCTGTCTTTGGGCTCGGATATCTTCAACCGCTTCTTCTTTGTGGGAGCAGCCCTGCTGGCAGTGGCCATGATGATCTATCTCTTATACAACAATACTCATCGCCTCCAGGTCATCGCCTTTGGCTTGATCATGGGAGGTGCTCTGGGCAATAACGCTTTGGATAGGGTTATCATCGGCGGTGTGACAGATTTTATCGATGTGGACATCCCCAATATCCTGAATTTCTCTCGCTTCCCCATCTTCAACGTGGCAGATAGCTGCATCTTTATCGGTGTGGTTCTGCTGATCATAGAAATGTTTTTCATCAAAAAGCCTGCTGCGGCTCCAGAAGCTGCTCCGGCACAAATCGAAGTAAACAACAAGGAGATATAGATGAAACGTATTCTTCTTCTCATTGTCGCAGTTATGATTTCCAGCCTGGCAATTGCTCAGGTTCTTACCTGCCGGCAAATCCAGGAGACCACCGATCCCAGCGGTGATTCCCCCTACATAAATCAAGCCGTAACCGTCCGCGGAATCGTGGTAGCCGAGAAATTTTACACAGGTACAAACACCACAAACTACGGCTTTGTGATCTCAGATCCTGAAGGTGGCCCCTGGAGCGGCCTTTTGGTCTTTACAAACCGCTATTTTCCCGCACTCGGAGACTTGGTGGAAGTGGCTGGCACAATGTCTGAATATCACAACTTCTCAGAGCTGACCAGCCTCACAAACTACACGGTTGTTTCCAGCGGCAATTCCTTGCCTCAGCCCAGTTTGGTGACCACCGGCGATCTTACCAATGCAGCCACTGCAGAACAGTGGGAAAGCTGCTTTGTGAAAGTGGAAGACGTGAATATCACTGCTGCTCCCAATAACTATCTTGAGTTTTATATCAACGATGGCACTGGTGCTGCTCAGGTGGATGATCAATGCTTCCCGCGCTCGGGCTTTGCCTGGCCGGCCGGCGTGGCTGTGGGTCAGAATTGGGCTCGCATCCAGGGCGTGGTGGACTACTCCTTCAATTATTTCGCCATCAATCCCCGCAGTTTGGGGGATATGCTCCAAGTGGACAGCGTTGCCAATGCTCAGATCCGCGTTCAAAGCATCACTGCCGAGATCGACGAGAGCAAGACCATCCCGCTCACCACTTCCCGGCTGAAATTTGCCTGGGGCATTTCCAGCTTTGAGACCGTGATCAAGATCGATCCTGCCAAGCTGGAATTTGAAGGCCTGGATATCACCGGCACTCTGCTGAATCAAGTGCTGCCCGAATACACCATTTCTGATGATGGCACCGAGATCAGCATCGTTTACGTGGGCCAGGATCCCCTGGTGACCAATGAAGATGAAGTGGCTCTCTTCAACCTGCTCTTCAAGCCCATCAGCTATGGTGAATCCATGATTCAGGTGCAATCCTTCCAATATGATCTGACCCCGCTCAATGCCAACTCCCTCTATCCCGGAAAGGTCTCCGTGCCGATCCGCGAGAGAATGGCCTGGCTGGATATCGCCAATTCCACCGATGGCCGCAACATCTTTGATCCCACCATGAACGAGAAGCTCAGCATCTCCTACGGCAGCCGCCTCGGCAACGCCGGAGTCAATGCCAGAGCAGTGGTGCGGATTTACGATGGCAAAGGCCGCCTGGTTGCCACTCCGGTGAATACAGTCATCTCCTCCGCTCTAGGTATAGAAACCTTTATGTTCGATGGCAGAGACAGCATTATGCGCTACCTCTCCCCGGGTTTCTACTATTGCAATCTTGAGATTGTCGAACGCGAAACCGGCAGGAAAGACACTGCCATTCAGCCTATTGTCATCAGAGCAAATCTCAGGTAAGGGAGTTAATGATGAAACGCTATATACTTATTCTGATCGTAGTCCTGGGCTTAAGCCTCCTGATGGCTGAGCAATTTGAAGATTTTATCCCCTCTGCCCGGGCTCGCGGCATGGGTGGTGCCTTCACCGGGATTGCCGATGACGTCAATGCCCTGTTTTTCAATCCCGCCGGTCTGGCACAAACCCATCATGGCGTGAACGTTGGTTTTGCCAATCTGCAAAACCAGGAGTTTTCCGAATACAAAACTGCTGCTGTGGGCTTTGCTCTTCCCAAGAATCTGGGAACGGTGGCCGTGGGCGGCAGAATGTTTGACGTCGCCTATGAGGATGAAGATCTGATGTCCGAGCAGACCTGGTCTCTGGGGCATGGCTTCACCCTGCTTTCTGATATTCACTCCAGTATCTACTTTGGCTACAGCGGCAATCTTTACCGCCTCAGCTACCTCGATGAGGATCCCGTGGATGCTTTCGGACTGGATCTGGGAGCGGTTGCTATCCTGCATCAGAGAACCCGCCTGGGCTTTAGCATCAGCAATCTGAACAACCCCAAGATGGGCGTGAACAACCAGATAGAGCTGCCCCGCAAGCTTGCCATGGGCGTGAGCTACATACCTTACGATGGTGTGACCACCACCATCGAGCTGCGCAAGGACTT
Organism: Candidatus Cloacimonadota bacterium; assembly: GCA_023421135.1. Taxonomy (GTDB): domain Bacteria; phylum Cloacimonadota; class Cloacimonadia; order Cloacimonadales; family Cloacimonadaceae; genus PHBP01. Next base: position 8,520 of record JAEZUG010000030.1, read on the forward strand.
CGCCGAGACCACCGAGTTTATGGGTGGAGTTGAAGCCAAGCTCTTTGAGCCCTTCACCATCCGGGCCGGGGTTCATCAGAATCCTGCCACCTGGAATTGTGGCGCCAGCTTCAATGTGAGCGGCATCAGCCTGGATTATGCCTTCACCGAGCACAGCGTCTTGGGTGGCACCCACTATCTCAACTTAGGTTACAAATTCTAAAGGAGAGACCTCAATGCCCAGTAGCGGAATGAAGAAGTTTTTACCGGCTTTCATACCCCTGTTCTTTGAACTGATGCGTCATCTCAAGCGCAACACCTCGCACGATAACAACATCCGCAGAACAGACAAGACTGCAGAAAAGATAGCCACAGTGGAAAACCTGATCGTCAGATTGGAAAAGCGGGTCACCCTCAATCGGGAAGTCTATCAGAAGACTGCCTTCAGAATATATATCTGGCTGGCTGCCAATTCTCTGCTGCTGCTGATCATCCTGCTCAAGGTACTCCAAGTCATATAGTATTGCCGGGAATCATGCCATAACCAAGCCCTGGCTTGGGTGGGTGTGATACTGACAAATAGATTAAGCCTCGCCGGAATCCATTGGGTTCCGGCCTTTGCTATCCCCATTAACTATTAACTCATTAACTAGGACTCTCATGAACATCTTGCTTCTCTACTTCAGTGGAACCGGGAATACCGCCTGGGTTACAGAAAGAATCAACCGCGAATTCACTCTGCTGGGACACAAGTGCAGCAGTCTGCCTCTGGAAGATATCCTCTTGGGCAAAACAATGCCGGATTGGGATAGCTACGAGCTCTTTGGTCTGGGCTTCCCGGTGCATGCCATGGATGCTCCCCGCCTCGTTTACGATCTGCTTCCGTTTCTGCCGGCCGGAAGGCACAACTATTTTCTCTACAAGACTGCCGGAAGCATCTTTGCCTATGGTGGTTCCACCCGGCGTTTGCGTCATGCGCTTGCCCGTCGGGGTTGGATCATCAAGCATGAATCGGTCTTTGAAATGCCGCCCAATATGGGTGGAACAGCCAGGCCTGAAAAGGTACAGGAACGGATAGACCGGGCTCTGCGGGAGATTCCTATAGCTGTTTCACAGATTCTGAATGATGATAAAGTGCTGTTGCCGGATTATGGCTGGATGCGCTTGGTAGGACTGGTGAACCGTCTGGAGTGCCACGGATTGCCCCGGATGTCCAAACGCTGGAAAGCCAGTTCCGCCTGCATTCGCTGTGGCAAATGCGTAAAGCTCTGTCCCACCGGAAACATCAGCCTCAGCGAAGACGGCATCCAGTTCTCCGACAAATGCGTCTTCTGCCTGCGCTGCTGGTGGAATTGCCCCACCCAGGCATTGGAGAATCCCTTTGTTAAGCCCTTCCTGCTCAAGGAGAAATACACGCTCAGTGAACAGTGAACAGAAAGTGACGAGTGACAAGTGACGAGTGACGAGTCCGGTAATTGTGAAGCTGGGAGACTGCGGCTTAACTCTATTCACCATTAACTTTTCACTATTAACTTGTAGGTGTGTGTACTCGAACGGAATTTCTCGACATTTCTGGAAACTGGTAATTATTCAAAATTCTCTGATAGCTCAAGTGAAGTTAAGATAGCCGCAATGAACTCCAAGTAGCCAATCTCCACCCTAATCTCCTACACATTGCAAACGCATTAGATACTCATGAGATACCCATGATTCCACATGGGTGTCACATGGGTGTCTCATGCGTGTCGTATTAGAAAGAGATTCAGAAGTGAGCGAAGTTAAATTTGCTGAGGTTTCGCTTGACATAATGCTCCAAGTCAGAAAGCTTGCGGAATTAGAATACTGATCCATTATGGAGGAAAAATGAACACCAGATTTGTTGGCTTTTGTGTTCTGATTGCCGTTCTGCTGATAACAACAACATCCTGTAATATCTTTACCAAACCGGATAAGAACCGGGTCGCCAAACCCGCCTTCAGTCCCGAAGGTGGCTCTTATGATTATGGACAGGCTATCAGCATATTCTCTTCAACCCCTGGTGCCAGCATCTTCTACTCAATGGATGGCAGCTCACCCACCATTCCTTATGTCGAGCCGATTATCCTGAGTAACGGAAATCACACCCTCAAAGCTGTCGCTACGAGATTGGAATGGCAGGATAGCCGGGTGGCGACCGCAGAGTATCATATTCAACTCTTATCACCTCAAGTCTTTGTTCAAGGTGGTACCTTTAACAACGGTACATCGGATGTGACATTAAGCAGTTTCAGTATTGATAAGTACGAAGTAACGCAAGCAGCATACCAAGCAGTAATGGGTACGAGCCCTTCCTTATTCAGCGGGAATCTCAACCGCCCTGTAGAGCGGGTATCTTGGTTCGATGCCATAGAATATTGCAATCGCCGCAGTATGCAGGAAGGGCTTACACCATGCTACAGCTATGGTAGCAATGGCACCAATCCTGCCACTTGGCCGGCTGGCTGGAATACAATTAGCTCTAACCACACCAATGTATCTTGCAACTGGACTGCTAATGGCTACAGACTTCCCACCGAGATGGAATGGATGTTTGCTGCCCGGGGCGGTAACCAGAGCCAGGGCTATACCTATAGTGGCAGCAACACAATCGATGATGTGGCCTGGTATGGTTTAAACTCAGGCGAAACTACTCATGATGTTGGTACAAAAGCAGCCAATGAACTGGGCATTGTTGACATGAGCGGCAATGTCTGGGAATGGTGTTGGGATATCTATGGTACATACCCCTCCAGCGCTCAAACTAATCCTCATGGCGTAAGTAGCGGGTCTGACCGTGTGGTACGCGGCGGTGGCTGGAACCACAATGCCACCTACTGCACCGTTTCCTATCGTGTCGGCGGCAGTGCGACCTACAGCTTCGACATTGTGGGCTTCCGCTGCGTCAGGGTTTCCCCTTGAATTTTGCCTTTTTTCCTTTTTGCCTTTTGCCCCTTGGCGGAGCTTTCCGATGCTGCTTAGTCTTTATGCGCAGTATTTATTTAACGCAGGTAAATGGTTTCAGCAGGATCGGCATCCTGCTCTACGGGTTTGGTTTCAGCAGGATCGGCTTCCTTCTCTCATAGAGCTCCATAATCTTCATATCCCAGATGTATTGAGGGGATGCGGCAGTAGCGCTGAGTGTGTCAGGATCGATTCCATCGAGGCTTGGTATAGCGGCATCCCTGCTCTGAAGTGCTGCCATCAGTTCTTCCACCATGAGGTTCCAATGGTTGATCTCTGCAGTGGAGGGCATAATCCAGCCCAGTTCGTAGAAGACACGCATCAGTTCATTGATTATCATGGACTTGGCGGGATTCATCGAGACTCCCGGCAGCGCCATATCTCCCAGCGTGTGAGCCTCAATCTCCAGATAGGAAGGAGCCGGCAGGAGCAGATCCACCGGGGCGTCATCATCGGCAAAAAGCTGGATGGCCACCGAGAACTTCGCTTGGGCGCTCCTGGCGGGATAGCAACCCCAGCCCAGCGCCAGTTCGGCACCTGAGGGCAGGTTGAAGCAAGGTTGCATGGCCAGAAGTCCCCAGTAATTGGCATAGTTCGAGCTGGCCCAGAGGTTCTTTGCTTCTGGATCCAGCCTCAAAGCCAGAGTGTAAAGCCTGTGCAGCTCGCGCGGGGAAATCTCATTTAGATTATAGATAAACACTTGCCCGGCAGAGGCTTCCAGCTCGTCCAAACTCCTCAGAATCCTGTCTGCAAAGCGGTTAAATCCCGCTTCGGGAGGATTGATCAGCACAAGACGCCTGCCCTGGCGTTGTTTCAGCCTCAACAGAGTCCGCAGCGTGTGGGAAATCTTGCCGATCACCACCAGTTCTGTAAAGCTATTCAGTCTGTCATAAGCCCTTGGATCAGGCTTCATGGGCAGCAAAGAGGCGGATAAAGGTTTCAGGGCGGGATCAGCATAAAGCTTGGCAGCACGGGTATTGGCTACTGCCTTGAGCATCAGCATCTCTTCCAGAGAGATCCGGGGCGAGATCTCGAAGTGGTAGCTCTTCAGTTCCTTCGTCTTCTCTGCCATCAGCTTGCGAGCTTCTGCCCAGGAGATCTCTTTCCAGATGCCATCCTCTTTGTAGCGAGGCAGATGCAGCCGCTCGGGAGCGTAAAGAGTCTGCCAGCCAAAACGGCCTTTGAAACAGAGATTACGTCCATTGAAGCCGCGTTCTTCCTCTTTCTGAGGTGCCTGAATCAGCACCACTTGATCGGTCTGGGTTTGGGCCTGAATCTGGCAGCCGGTGCCGCAGATTCCGCAGCTTTGCAAGGTGGTATCACGCAGGAGAGGATTCAGCTTGTAGAACGCATTCTTCTCCACCAGAGCGCCCACGGGGCAGACGGCGATGCATTTGCCACAGCTTTCGCAGGTGGTCACAGTGAGCGATTGCCCAAATTCGGGAGCCACCACGCTGGAAAAACCACGATAGATAAAGCCAAGCACCGCAGCGCCTTGAATCTCGCTGCAGGTACGCACGCAGCGTCCGCAATTGATGCATTTGTTGGCATCCCGCAGGATAAAGGGATGGCTGTGGTCGATCGGGTGTTTATTGATGCTGCCCAGGAACTTGGAGGCTTCCACCTTGTAATCGCTGCAATAGGCACGCAGCGAGCAGCTTTCATTGACTTGACAGCCGCATTCCAGGCAGCGTTCAGCCTCTGATCTGGCATCTTTCTCAGCATAGCCCAGTTCCACTTCCCTGAAGCTCCGCGATGCTTCTTGCACCGGCAATTCCGGCATTATTGCGCGGGGAACTTCTGGGTATTGGGCATACTCAGTGGGAGAAACGTCCTGGATCCGGGCGGCTTTTTTGGCATCAAAGCGGAAATCCGCTGCCTTGATCTCGCCGGTTTCCAAATAGCTGGCGATAGCCTCGGCTGCCAAGCGTCCATCCGCGATGGCTTCGATGGCTGTGGCAGCACCCCGGCGGAAATCTCCCCCGGCAAAGACGCTGGCAAGTCCCGTCCACATACTGGACTCGTCCACAATGGCGGTGGACCAGCGGGAAAGGGGCAGGATATCGGTGCCAATCTTATTCTCGTCTTCGGCAAAAAGCTCAATCTCCGGCACTTGGGAGATGGCAGCGATGATTGAATCAAAATCTTCTTCAAAGAATTCTCCGGTGGGTTCCGGACGTCTTCTGCCGCTCTTATCAGGCTCACCCAGCTTCATCTTTTCCAGGGTAACGGAGCAGAGCTTGCCTTCATCGCCCTTGTATTCGACCGGGTTGGTGAGGAGCAGGAGCTTGACCCCTTCGTGCACGGCGGCTTCGATCTCATAGGGCTCGGCAGGCATCTCATCTCTGGTTCTGCGATAGATGATGGTGACCTCGGAACCCAGCCGCAGAGCGGTTCTGGCACAGTCTATAGCGGTGTTTCCACCACCGACCACAGCGACCTTTTTGCCCAGCTTGGGAGCTTCTCCCAGAGCATGAGCCTTCAGGAAATCCACGCCCAGGTAGCAACCCGTCAGATCGCTGCCTTTGACCGGCATGGGAACGGCTTTCTGGGCACCAAGTGCAAGGTAGACCGCATCATAATCCGCTGCCAGGCTTTGCAGATTCAGGTCTCTGCCCAGCTCACGATTGTAATGGATCTTCATGCCGTTGACGCAGAGCAGCTCGATCTCCCGATCCAGAATGACTTTGGGCAGGCGATATTCCGGGATGCCATAGCGCAGCCAGCCACCGGCGGCGGGGTTGGATTCAAAAACGTCCACGCTGTAGCCCTGATTGGAGAGATAGAAGCCGCAGGTCAGCCCGGAGGGTCCGGCGCCGACTATTGCCACTTTTTGGGGCTTCTCCGCCTCTTTCTGAGGCACGTAGGTCCAGTAATCTTCCAAATCCTGATCGGCAGCAAAGCGTTTGAGCTGGCGGATGGCTATGGGATCTTCCACGATCTGCCGGCGGCATTCCTTTTCGCAAAAAGCGGGACAGACTCTGCCGATGGAGAGCGGCAGAGGCAGAGTTTCTTTGATCACCTTCACGGCTTCATGATATTGGCCATTGGCGATCAGAGAGATGTAGGATTGGATATCGACGTGATCCGGGCAGGCAACCTTGCAGGGAGCTTCACAATCCGCATAGTGATTGGAGATCAGCAGTTCCAGCGCCATTTTACGCGCTGCCTGAATCTCCGGGCTATCCGTGACGATCTCCATCCCGGGACTGACTGTAGTGCCGCAGGAAGTCACAAAGCCGCGTCTGCCTTTCACTTCCACGGCACAGACCCAGCAGGATCCAAAGGGATTCAGCTCTTCATCGTGGCAGAGTGTGGGTATCTGGAGGCCTTCGCGGCGGGCCAGATCGAGAATGGTGGTGCCGGGTTCGCAAGTAACTGTCTTTCCATTGAGTAAAACTTCTATCATTTCCCGCTCCTATTTCTTGGTGATGGCGCTGAATTTGCAGGCTGTATAGCAAGCCCCGCACTTGATGCAGAGGCTTTGATCGATCACGTGGGGCTGTTTGACTGTTCCCGAGATACACATGACCGGGCATTTTCTGGCACAGGCGGTGCAGCCGACGCACTTGTCCGGGATGATCTCGTAATGCAGTAGGGCAGTGCAAACACCGGCAGGGCAACGCTTTTCATTGATGTGCGCCAGGTATTCATCCTTGAAATAGCGCAGGGTGGTGAGCACGGGATTGGGGGCTGTCTGTCCCAAGCCGCAGAGAGAACCTTTGATGATATTGGTGGCGAGTTCTTCCAGCCTGCCGATATCTTCCGGCTCGCCTTTGCCTTCCGTGATCCGGGTGAGGATTTCCAGCATTCTGCGAGTGCCGATCCGGCAGAAAGTGCATTTGCCGCAGGATTCGTTTTGGGTGAAATTCAGGAAAAACCGGGCAACATCGACCATGCAATTGGTCTGATCCATCACCACCATGCCGCCGGAACCCATGATAGCGCCGGTTTGGGTGATGGAATCGTAATCCACGATGGTATCCAGGAGGGCTTCCGGGATGCAGCCACCGGAGGGTCCGCCCAATTGGACTGCCTTGAAGGGGGCTTCGGTCTTCATGCCGCCGCCTACTTTGTAGATCACGTCCCGCACGCTGATGCCCATGGGCACTTCGATCAAGCCGCCGCCTTTGATCTTTCCCGCCAGGGCAAAGACCTTGGTGCCGGGGGATTTTTCCGTGCCGTATTGGCGGAAGGCTGCCGCTCCATTGGTGATGATCCAGGTGATATTGGCCCAGGTCTCGACGTTGTTGATATTGGTAGGCTTGCCCCAGAGGCCGGATTCAGCGGGGAAGGGAGGCCGGATGGTGGGCATGCCGCGCTTGCCTTCGATGGATTGCATCAGAGCGGTTTCCTCTCCGCAAACAAAGGCTCCGGCGCCTTCTTTGATATGCAGGTCAAAAGAGAAATCTGTGCCCAGGATGTTCTTGCCCAGGAGATTGGCAGCCTCGGCATCGTCGATGGCTTTGAGCAAGTGCCGGATGGCCAGGGGATACTCGGCACGGCAATAGATATAGCCTTCATCCGCGCCCATGGCATAGGCTCCGATCACCATGCCTTCGATCACGCTGTGGGGATCACCTTCCAGCACGCTGCGATCCATAAAAGCTCCGGGATCACCTTCATCGGCATTGCAGACCACATATTTTTTGGGGCCGGGGGCTTTTTGGGCAAAGCTCCATTTCAGGCCGGTGGAAAATCCTGCTCCGCCTCTGCCTCGGAGACCGGAGTCTTTGACCTCTTGCACGATCTCTTCGGGTTTGAGGGTCAGAGCTTTTTTCAGAGCGGAATAACCGCCTGCCGCGATGTATTCATCCAGGGATTGAGGATCTATCCTGCCGCAATTGCGCAGGACAATCCGCACCTGGTTGTTGATCAAATCATTGTGGATGGCGTTGCCTTTTTCTGCCAGGATCACTCTGCCTTTGACGTCTCTGCCTGCGATGTAATCTTCCAGGCTTTGGCTGATGGTTTCGGGATCCACCTGACCGAGGGTGAGCGAGCCGGCTTCCGTGCCGCAAAACTCCACCAGCGGTTCTTCAAAACACATGCCGATACAGGCGGTTTTCTGCAGTTTCACCGGGAGGGTCTGCGCCTTCAGATATTCCTCCAGCTTGCGATGCACTTCTCCTGCTCCTGCTGCCAGACCGCAGGACGCCATTCCCACTTTTACGATTATCTCTTGCATTGCTATCTCCTCAGAAATCAAAGCGTTCCAAAATGCCGGGAATCGCTTCTGCTGTCAGTTTGCCAAAGGTCTGGTCGTCCACCATCATCACGGGAGCCAAGCTGCAACAGCCCAGACACGCCACTTCCATCAGGGTGAATTTCAGGTCTTGAGTGGTATCTTCACCGCTCTCGAGCTGCAGCGCTTCTCTCAGGGCAGTGGCAATCGCATTGGCTCCAGAGACGTGACAGGCTGTGCCTTTGCAGATCCGGATGATGTGCTTGCCTTGGGGAACCAGCTTGAACATGGAATAAAAGGTTGCCACTCCATAGATTTCCGCGGCGGGGATGGACATTTGATCTGCCAAATACTGCATCGTGTCCCGGGAGAGATATCCCTCCAGGGCTTGAACTTTTTGCATCAGGGGAATCAGGATACCCTTTTTTCCACGATAAAATTCGACGATTTTATCGAGCGCTTCTCTGTTATCCGACATACAGGCTCCTTTACAGGCAAATAATAATTCTTCTTAACACACACAAGGTAATGGTTTTACCAATACCTTAACAGCAATAGTGAAGTGGGGAAGCTTGTCAAATCCTTTCTTTATAAGTGACGAGTGACGAGTGACCAGAGTGGAAGCGACATCTTGTCGCTTTTGGGAGTGACGAGTGACAAGTGACAAGTGACGAGAGCTGCGCTGCTGCCGCGCCCAATACTGGTCTGCCAAACTCCGATTTGGCAGAATCAATTCCAGAGTGAATAGAACTCAAGATGACGCAGATGATTATGATTCACGCAGATATATCTCCTTCTAATCCTGTAATCCTGTAATCCTCGTGAAGGAATAGAACACAGATGACGCAGATGATTATGATTCAAGCAGATATATCTCCTTCTAATCCTGAATCCTGAAATCCTCGTGAAGGAATAGAACTCAAGATGACTGGATCAGCAGGATAAAATATAGAACTGATCGACCTGATTTGCCTGATGAGATAGAACGCAGATGACGCCCCTTCAGGGCTTTGATCAGAGCTTGTGGCACTTTAGTCGATGGGTTGCCACCCATCGCTTGCAGATGGTCGCCCCTTCAGGGCTCTTTCCGGGCAGACACACAGGTCTGCCCCTACAATTTAATAGTGAGTAGTTAATGGTGAATAGAGCGCAGCCGCAGTTTCCCAGCTATGCGCTTACCGGACTTGTCACTTGTCACTTGTCACT
>JAEZUG010000065.1 GCA_023421135.1 Candidatus Cloacimonadota bacterium
CTCTCATACTGGCCAAACAGCACAGCCGGAATTATGCCAAGCGACAAATGACTTGGTATAGAAAGCAGACTTTTGATTTGACAATCCCCTCCTCAGACTTTAATTTATCAGATATAAACAGGTTGCTCTCAGACAAACTAAAACCAGTCTGAGAGTTGATAAAGTCTTGAGGAACTAGATGCGAATCATTGCAAAGGTATATGACACAGACATTACGGAAAGTGACGTACTTCGTGAATGCAGAAGCTTCGTTATTGGGGACGAAGCTCCGGATCACAATCTTCGTCAAACTTCTTTGGCCAAACTGATAGATAGGGCACTTCTGTTCAATGAAGCTATCAGCAGGGGATTCACCGCTTCTGATGAAGAGTACGACGCCCTGCTTCTGGACGTCTTGGAAAAAGAATCCAACGATCAGAGTAACGAAGAGCAACATGACAAGGCTGCCAGAGGCTTAGACAATCTGCTGCGCTGCCGCATTGTGCTCAAAAAGTATCTCAGTTCTTTGTTCCAGGAGAGAATCCAGATAACCGACGAGCAGCTTCGGATCTACTATGATGAGCAGCAGGAGCTCTTTATCCACAGCCCTGAAGTTCGTGCCTCACACCTCTTGATCGCCGGCACCGGAGAGGATTCCCTGAAACGCTGTCAGGAAGTACTATCTAAAATCAAGAATCCCGAAGACTTTGTAAAACTTAGCGCTGAGCATTCAGATTGCCCCAGTTACTGTAACTGCGGAGACTTAGGCTGGTTTCCCAAGGGACGCTTACTAAAAGAGATAGAGGACAAAGCCTTCGAGCTCGAGATCAACCAGATAAGCGAGCCGTTCCTTACCTCTCACGGTTATCATCTGCTGATGGTTACTGGCAAACGAGAATCCCGCCCCATTGAGTTTGAAGAGATTAGAGAGCTGCTCCGCTGTCGTTTGATCCAGATAGAAATGGAATACACTCTGGTGAAGCTGGTGAAGCAGCTTCGCAGTAATTGCGGGACGGCCATTCAGATCCTGGATTCCGAGTATCAGGCCTAAGCTCCCACTTTCCGTGATCTTTCTGAGGAGTCTCGTTTCTCCCCAATCCGATACTTATAGCAAACGCATCTGATACTCATATAACACGCATGAAGTTACATGGGTTTCTCATGGGTGTCTCATGAGTGTCTCATGGGTGTCGAATCAGTGACTAAGTAATCTGTGAACTGTGAACCGAGGGTAAGAGCTTCGTGGACGCTTTATAGAACGCTGTTTGCTGGATCGACTGATTCAATCGGATCAGATAGTCAGCTCAACACCCAGATTGAAATCCAGACCTGAAGCGGGATAGCCATATTCCAGCGAATAGCTTGTATCAGCCAGGTTTTCCACTCCAAAATAGAGTCTGTAATTCTTCCACTGCCTGCTAAGCTGTATATCATGCTTCCAATAGGGTTTCAGCTCGTGATAAAAGCCTGCGGAATCAGCCGATTGGCGCTCTCCCGTCCAGATTGTAGTATTTACCAAAACGATGCTCCAAGGCAAGCTGATGCTGTTTCTCATCATTGCGCTGTGCTTGGGGCTTTCGGTAAGGATATAGCCATCCTTCATCTGGTAATCAAGCCAGGTATAATTCAGTGATGTCTCCCACATAGTTCCAAATCTGGCATGGATGCCCAGCTCTGCCCCATGGCTGCGGTATGAATAGATGTTCTCATAGCTTCCCTGATATAGATCGATCAGGTCGTGGATGGAATTCAGGAAAAGTGCGGCTTCAAAGTGGAGATTCACAAAGCTCAGACCGAGATTGCTCATTGCAGATAGCTCGGTTTTCAAAGCTCTCTGAGGAGAGAGCCTGGGATTGCCTGTATTGACGCTAAAGAGTTGACGCATGGTGGGGCTGGCACTGTTTATCCCGGAAGAAAGGGTGAGAGATGCAGATGGTGTGCCATAGCTGAGGTTTATTGCTGGCTCCGGAATCAGATCCAGGGACTCTCCCATTTCATAGATACTCAACCCCAAGGAAGAATTGAACCGGATTCTCGAACTAAAGTCATAATCTGCCGTTAGGAAGAGGTTTCCAGTCATAAGCCCCGAATGCTTCCAGTTCAGATAGCCAGCGTTGTCCTTACGCTTAGAACTGTGCTTCTCCATCCTGAATCCAGTGTTTAGAACCAGCACTGAAGATGGATTCCATACTAATCTCGGGTTGAACCCAATCGAGCGGCTGTCCATCTTGGAATCAAGAGAAAGAACCTGATAGGCAGGATCGTTGTATTCCAGATACTGGTCGTAGGAACTATCAAAGTAGACCGAGCCGAGGAGTGAAAGCTCATCACCCAGATAGAAGACTCCGTTTAGAGTGCTATAGCTGCGGTACCAATCATCATAGACGCGGTATCTCTGATCATAGATGGATGAGGGTACCTTTTTTCTGTCCTGGTTGTTGTAGCCCAAAGACAGAGCTACCCGGTTTGCCAGGCCCAGTTCTGTCTCTATGGAAGCCTGCAGGTTGTATGCTGTCTTGGCAGCATTATTGCGCGGGCCTCCATTCTCAAAAGCAGTTTGCTCAAACGCCTCCGAAAGCACAAAGCCATCTGTATGGCTCCGGGAAGCCGAAAGCTTATAGGCCCAGGATCCAAAATCACGCCCACTACTCAGTTCAACCAGGTTTGTATTATTCCTTTTCAGCCCCAATCCCAACCGAAAGAGATTCTGCTGGCTGTTGGGACGGGTCAGCAGGTTCAGGGTGCCGCCCAGGGTGCCGCCTCCGTAGAGAGCTGAACTGGGTCCCTTAACGATCATCACACTTGCGATGTCTGAGCCCAGGATATTGTTCAGGTCAACATTACCAAAGTAACCGCTGGTGAGTGGTCTGCCATCTATCATGACCTTCAGGTCTGTCTTTCGAAAACCTCTGATTCTGATGGAACTTTCGTCCTTGGTGCCTGTGGTTGCCGTCAAACCCGGTATCCCGGAGACATAATCGCGCAGGGAGAGCGAAAGTCCTTCCTCTCCCTGCACAATAGGAATCAATGCAACCGTTCCTATGCTTTGTCCCGGCAGATCTGCTACCACTGCGATGGGTTGCAGGTTATAGGTGCGCAGACTGTCCGGCTTGGAAGCTGAAAGTAAGGCTATCCAGACCAGGAGCAGAACAACAGCATAGTAAGGTTTCAATTTTTTACTCTCCAGTGGGCATTATGGTGGATTCAAAGCCGGTCATAGAAGTAGGTCTGGGGATGATCAGATCTGCTGTGGTACGTTCTGCATTGGCAAAACTATGCTCTGCAGGGACGGCTCCATAAAGCTGAATAGATTCAACCTTCTTCATCTTCTTCTGATTGTTCGGAATGTCTGCACCGGGGAATATCGTTCTCTCTGATTCCAGAAGGTAGTAACCCAGGTTTACAGCCTCTGCCTGATAGTATTTATCCGAACCGTAGCCATCATAGCAGACGATGCTGAGAGAATCATAGGCACTCACTCCCTGAAGCAGGTCGGAGAGCTTCACAGCATCTTCCAAATTGCCATCCCAGTTCTCAATTTGCTGGATCTGAAGCCCTTTCAGTTCCACCATTTGCTTTCCTCTGCCGGTATCTACATCAATCTTACGATATGCCCTGAATTCCAGGACGTCCCGCACCTTATAGGCTGATGGAAGCTCCGCATTAAAGTGCCAGACCCGGTTGTTATCACTGGGAACCAGGAAGCAATCATTAAGCAGAGTCCAATTCAGGTCGTAGCCTGCATTTACACTCTGGCGAGGACTCCAGCCATCAGATGCGATGATCTCATAGGCAAAGAGATCTCTGAGATCAAGGCTATCAGCAGCAGAATCGACTAGAGCCGCAATCGTGGCTTGATTGACAAACTGGCCTAAACGATAACCATAGACATTTACATCCGTAGGATTATCATCCTTCTCGCTGCATGCAAAGAGCAGCATCATAAGAATGAGTGACACGAGGACAGTTATTGTCCTTTTCATTTTACCTCCACTTGGTAGAAATTGGAGGCTGGCAGCATGATAGATTTACTGCCCGCCTTTCCCACAGGAGGCATGGCTGTTTCCGGCCATACCCTTTCGGTTTGAGTTCATACCCGCTGGGCTTAGAATCACAAACTCGGCGTGGTGCAACTAAGAAAGGCTCGGGTGGAATGTCAAGAACGATCTCTCTCAGGAATGAACCATGCTACATAAGAATGAGAAGCAGTTTCGGAACAAAACGTGCTCAATACGATCTAATCAATAATAATTAGGGAGAAATGAATGAGACAGACAGCAATGATCTTGGCGATACTCCTCTGTGTGAGTATCCTGGCAGCAGCTGGTCTTCAAGAGTATCAAACCACAGCAAGTGGACTCCGTGCTGCTATCACGGAATTGCGCGCCGCCCCACTCGTTGAAGACAACAGCCCTGACAACGATGATGGTTTGGATACAATATCCTACACCAGCAAAACCTTCGCTTTACCTTACGAGAGCATCTCGCTCCAGATAAATAGTATGAGATGGAATGTGTTCGATCAATCCGGAACATTCCTTTATACCGAGGATAACCTTCGGGATGGCACGGCTGTTGTAGCCAATAGCTTCACCTTCCGGGATATGAGAGGCCATACTGTAAAGATTAGAGCTCAGTTCACCGAGGGTAATCTCACCAGAACCTTGCATAGTATAGACTTCTCCATCACTGGAAGCAACCCTGTCAGCATCCCTGAAAGCCTCTCCCCTGCTTTTGTGCAGTCCTACAAATCTCTGGCTGATAACTGGGAAACCTCCTATCTCAGATATCTTCCTGTAGGCAGACCTCAGATGCTGATCATATCTCATGCACCGCTGGCTCCCTATCAACAAGATTACATTAATTGGAGAAAGCAGAAAGGCTTTGAAGTATATGTATTGAACAAAGCTGACCTGGGAAACAACGTCGATCAGATTAAAGCCGGCATAGCAGCTCATTACGCCCAGTACAGGCCAGACTATCTCCTTCTTTTAGGAGATGTTACAGGTACATATTCAATTCCCTGTGCTTTCTACCCCTCCCCTGAGTATCAGGAAAACGACGCCGATGACCAGACTTATACACTATTGGAAGGTGAAGACTACTTCCCCGAGATGCTGGTTGGAAGATTCTCTTTTGGGAATATCTCAGAGCTTATCACAATGCTGAACAAGACTGTCAGCTACGAAAAGGATCCATACATGGACGATACAACCTGGATGAGAAGAGCCCTTACCGTAGCAGGTAACTGGGCGGAAGGAACTCTTCGTCCCACTACCCCAATTCACATGTCCAGATGGCTCCGGGATCGTTTCCTGGACTATGGTTATGCCACTGTGGATACAGTGTATTTCCCACCCACTTTCCCAGGAACATCATTGATCCAATCTTCTATTAGCCAGGGTCTGCAGTATATCAGCTATCGTGGCTGGGGTGATGCAAACGGCTGGCATTATCCTTCTTTCCACAATCCCGATCTGGATGTAACTTTCAACGGACGCAAGATGCCTGTGGTTTTCTCGATCGTTTGTAATACGGGCGACTTTGCCAATAACAACGTGAACCCCTGCTTTGGCGAGAAATGGATGAGAATGGGCACAACTGCTGCTCCCGGTGGAGCAATAGCCTTTGTGGGACCTTCTGATCTGCACACCAAGACCAGGCTCAATAACTCAATCTCCTCCGGTGCTTTCAGAGCAATGCTGGATAACAATGTGAGAATCTTTGGTTCCAGTGTGTTGGAAGGGAAGATTGAACTCTACAAGAACTTCCCCAATGATCTGGCAGCAAATCAGTATGTGCCATTCTATTTCCACGTTTACAACATGCTCAGTGATCCAGCCCTCAATATGTGGTCTCTGGTTCCCTCCACAATCGCGGAATCTGTCTTCACCAACGGACTAACCTTTGCTCAGAGTGACACACATGTTCAGATTAACGCTACAAACCTGGATGGAGCCACAATCACAGCCACAAAAGACGGCCAGAACTTCAGCTATGCTAAAGTGGAGAATGGTATTGCTTTGATCGCTATTGATCCCAGCCAAACCGGAGACCTCCTGGTTACCATCAGCAAGGAGAACATGGTGCCCCTGCAGAGAACTCTTACTGTTACAGCAAGTGCGCCGCTTTCTCTCAATAGCATCAATGTAATACCTCAGGGAACGAACTTCTCCCTGCAAGGATTCCTAAAAAACAACTCCACCGGCAATCTCACCGATATCTTCGTGGAAGCCGAATGCTACAACACAGAAATGGTAAGCTTCCCCACCAGTACCTGGAGCATAGAAAACCTGGCAGCCGGGGCTCAGACAGAGTTCAACTTTGGTGTAGATATCAGCGAGATTGTGAACCCCAGAGTTCCCCTGATCTTCCGCCTCAAGGTGAAGCGTAACAACCAGGTCATCAGCACCCACATCTATTCTTATCAACCTATCAACGCCCAGTTCTCGGTGCTCAATCACTCCGGAGTATTGCTCTTGGGACAGAACAGCCCTATCAGCTTTGAGATCAAGAACACGGGAAACAGAGCTTTGGCCAATGCTTCATTGATCATCAGCTCTCTCACCAACGCTGCGGTCGCCAGCTCCACCCCCATTCAGCTCGGAGCCTTCGCTATTGGAGAGACCAAGACAGTCAATACCAACATCCAAGTTGCCGGAGATACCTACAATGGCAGAAACATCCAGCTCCACTTCCAGATGAACGGTTCAGATGTCTTCTTCCCATCCAATTACTACACCGTAATCGCAGGAACTCCCAGCTCCACCGATCCCACCGGCCCCTGCAGTTATGGCTACTTTGCCTATGACAGCACAGACCAAGGCTTTGCTCAGGCACCGGTTTACAACTGGGTTGAGATCGACCCCCTCTTGGGTGGCCAAGCAGAAGTCTTCCCTTGCAAAGACGATGGTTCCAGAGTAGTCAACCTTCCCTTCCAATTCCGATATTTTGGGATTGACTACGACCAGATCACCATCTGCAGCAACGGTTGGATATCCTTTGGACCCACGGATATGTTCGATTTCTACAATCACTATATACCTGCTGCTTTGGGACCCTATGCCATGGTAGCCGGGTACTGGGATGATCTCAAGGGTGAAAGAACCGGAACGGATGGTGATGGCAACGGCATCTATGCCGATATGCGCATGCTCTATTGGCACGATGCTGCCAACAGCCGCTACATTGTGCAGTGGAACAACGCTTACAACCAGTACAATGTCGATTCTGAAGATCCTTCTCTGGAGAAGTTCCAGATCATCCTCTACCCCAGAGCTGGACAGGATGGCGATATCGTGATTCAATACCATACTGTGGATAACCCCGGAACCACTACCAATTATTGCACGGTCGGAATCGAAAACCACCTGCAATTGGATGGTCTCACCTACACCCACGGCAATCAGTATCCCATCACTTCAGCCATATTACAGAACAACCTGGCTATCAAATTCACCACAACCCCTCCGGATAACTACGTGGCAAATTCAGACGCCCAGATCACACCTATCTTCCGCCTGAACCAAAACTATCCCAATCCCTTCAACCCCAGCACCACAATCAGCTTCCACAGCCCGGTCGCCGGTCCTGTGCAGCTGGTGATCTCAAACTTGAGAGGGCAGATAGTGAGAACCCTTCTGAATGGAGAACTTGCCAGCGGAGATCATAGCTTGGTCTGGAATGGCACAGATGACAATGGTGATAGCGTTAGCTCCGGGTTATATTTCTACAGACTGCAAATCGGCAATCATACACAGACCCGTAAGATGCTGATGATGAAATAGGTAAACAATAGTATCAAGATAAGCCCAGGCGCAAGCTTGGGCTTTTTTCCTGAGTAGAGTCACTACGGAACCACACCATGCCATGTGGAGCATTTACGATTATCACCTGGAACCACAGAATCCCACCCTTGATGAGGTAGCTCTCTTCGCTTCCGCAATTTCCTCATCACACATTCAACACTCTATAAACCGTTTCAAAGATCTAAAGGGAGATCCAGGTCACGTCACAACGTCACAACGTCACCACGTACTATCCCCTCACTTCTTATAAGGTGACACTTTCCCTCCTTAGTGGACACTTTCCTGTAGAATCTTTTCCGCACTTTCTGATCTCTTTGTTTCATAGAACGTTACGAAGGCCATAATTCTTTGATCAATCTTTCGTTGCTCAGAGCCACATCCCTGAACCCCGCGAAGTTTTTGGTGCTTTCCGAAGCGCCACCACGTCACCACGCCATCCCGCCATCACGACAAAACGCCACAACCCCAGAACCCCGCTTTAGTGGGGTGACATCTGCGGAGCCCACGGTGAGCGCAGCGAACCGTGGGTCAGAGGAGCCAGAAACCTCTCATTTTCTTCTCAATCCCCACCCCTATCCGAAGCGCTGTGCGCTTCGGATAGGGGTGGGGATTTCTCTTCAGACATTTCCAGATGCCGCCTTTACCCATAGTTCCGGCTACGCCTTCACTATGGGCTTATGCAGATGCC
>JAEZUG010000006.1 GCA_023421135.1 Candidatus Cloacimonadota bacterium
TCACGAGGCCCAGGTTGCCTTTCATGAGAGTACCGAAGAAACCGATCAGAATCAGCACCAGAGCAGCCAAAGCATAGATATTGGGCTTGGGCTTGCCGGCTTCTTCCAGAGGCATCTCAGGCGTTTCTGCAACAACTGAATCTTCTGTGGGTTCGGATTCTCTCAGAGCGTTGGGCTCGGCCAAACTCTCGGTTTGAGCAGGCATCTCTCCCTGTACGGTTCTAAAGGGATCGTTACTGTTTATGCGAGCTGTGGGAGCCGGAGGAGTCACCTGAACGGAATCCTCTGGATTGGTGCGCACAGAGTCGCCCTCAGCAGGCTTTTCACCGGTCTGCCGTTCCACTTGAGTGGGTTTCTCTCCCAGCACCAGTTGCTTCCCTGTGTAGTAAAAAACCAGATCACCCTTGGTGGGGGTGGCATCGGCTTGCAGGCTGTCCGCTCCGTTGACAGACTGATTCATAAGTTTCATGGCTTCCTGGGAGCAGCGCACATTAACAAAGGGCAGCAGGAAGCAGATAGCTGCCATGGCGAGCAGCAAAGTGCTGAGTCTGAATTTCACTATTATTTCTCCAGTGTTTTATTCTTGAACGGGAACCCAGACTTCCACAATTGAATCCGGGCTTTCGGGATTGTATCTGGAACCGTAAACTTCAAAGGAAGGCTGCATCTTGGGCTTCAGATTGGTTTCACGCACCCATGTGCCATAGATGTATTCAAAGACCTTGCTCAGGCCTTCCGCTGATCCCCGATGGGTGAAAACAGCATAGGCAGACGCAGGTATCACCCGACTCACAAAGCCTTCCGGAACTTCTCTCAATTCACGGACTTCCGCAGCAGCCATATAGCCAAAACCAGGCTCGCCCTCAGCATTGAGCTCTTCCGTGTAGTAATTCAGGCCATAATACTGCTCGCCCACGAGGTTGGGAACTTGGCTCACAGCAGGGATAAATCTGGTCCAAAGCTCCATCATAACCGCAGAATCCATGGTGTTCAAAACTTCCATGCCCACAACGGTGAAGGCATCTTTCTTGTCCATGCGGACTGCATAATCTTCCTGAGCCAAAAGAGGCAACAAGCAGAGGCACATAGCCAAAGTAAGTATAGCGAGTTTCATGATCGTCTCCTTTTGACGCAAATCAATGTAAGTCAAGCAATCAGGAATAGGCTATCACGTCAAGCAATTGTTTTCTCCGGGCAGTTGCATGCTTGAAGCAGTGTGAAGCATACATGCCTGTAAAATGATCCCTGTAGGGTTTGTGGCGCTTCAGAGAGCATTAATACTCGTCAACACGTCACCACTCCACCACGCTTCCACAACACCACGATTTAATCACACTATACTCTGTTTGAAAGATCAAAAGAAGCCATCTCGCTAATCGGACATCGTACATCGTGAGACCTCCTATCACCTCTATCAGGAGGACGCTTCCCTCTTCTAGGGGACACTTTCCTCCGCAAACCCATAAAGTGATTCTTCTCATACTCTTGGACAAACGAACTTTTCTTCCCTCCCGTAGACCCGGTAGGGGTTTCTGGAGCGCAAACACCGTTCCCACCATCTCATTAAGACTATTGAATAATTATCAGTTCCCAGTAATGCCGAGAAAATACGCCAGAGTACACCCATTACCACCCAATGTTCACATTATGTCATTCCTGCGAAGGCAGGAATCCACTGGCGTTACAACTCATTGTACAACATCTGGTTAACATGTTTATGGATTCCTGCCTTCCCACCCCACCAAACCGCAAGCGGTTTGGCGAGGCCCCGTCGCAGGAATGACGATACGCGGAGCAGGGAGAAGAAACCTAATACGCACCATGTTTTGCGGCATGTGCAACGGTCTCTGCTATTTTATTAGCGTCATTTTATGAGTTTGAGATTTGCCATTCATCTCAATTCCGACAAAATATACGCTCGAACTTACAGCAGTTCCCTTCTCGTCAAGCCCGTTCCAAACAACACTGTGATGGCCTTGAGATAGAAACCCATTGTAGAGCATCTTAACTCTTTGACCCTTGATATTAAACACGGACAGTTTGGTAGTTCCTGCTTGAGGAGTAATAAAACTGATCGTGGTCGTTGGATTGAAAGGGTTGGGATAATTAACAAGCCCGAAATCTATGGGTTCAGGTGACTGCGGATTTTCTTCATTGGCTACATTGGTGCGCACAAGCGGTATGTTTAGAATAGCGTCCTCTCCCAGAGTAACTTGGACATTGGGAATGATCAAGTCATTATAATCCCAACGGCTTGCCTTTACCGTATAATTCCCCGCTCCGGAAGGATATTGGAAGCAACCCAGGGAGTCGCTGAATTCAGGCAATTTGTTCACAATCTCGATCTTCACGCAGTCAACAGGTAATCCTGATACTGAATCATAAACATAACCATTGATCCCTCCACTATAGACCGAGTTATATTCATATGCTCCGATATCTACCGTGCGAGGCCCATTAGGTACTCCTGGAGCGATGCGCTTGTGGTACCTGATGTCGCATTCAGGCAGATCAGGACGGTAAGCACCAGCATCTATACACGGTGAATTAGATAACAAACTGTAATCAGCATTCAAGGTGTCTGCAAACATCGGATCGGCTACAATATTGCCTTCACCAACAATAGATGAACCCTGAGGTATTGGAATACTGAGGCAGTTGTTATATAATAATGGGTAGAACCCATCATCAAACTGCCCAAAGCCATAAGTTATATCTATGATATTATTCGTATAGTTTGTATGATAATTACCTGTAGAAAAATGTAATGTGTTGTAACCGAGAATTGTATTATTATATATAAACGGAGAAGTATCTTGGACGTTTACTGCATAGGATTCAATAGATCCTAAGTATCTTACCAGATTGTTAAAGAACCTGATCTGTCCACCCTGATAAGCAGGATTCAAATTCTCGAATTTTAATGTCGGTACAGGAAAGTTGTTCTCTATGGTGTTGTTATATATATAAGATGTAGTAGCATTTGCCATCATTGTCTTAACCTGAACACAGCCAGACAAAAAGTTATCTGAAACATAGTTTATTCCAAAACCGTCTGAACCAAGAATAAGTGGAGAATTACTGGGATTTGCATCCTCAGGCTTGATCAATTGATTCCTTCTTGCATAAACTGTATCTGTTACAGCATATGATGAACACCCCCAACCACCCATGCCGTTATTAAGCAAATTTCCATAGCTACTTACTGAGCCAAATTCGGATCTGTAGTCTCCCGATTGCTCACTTCTACCGACAAAATTGTCGGCTATATTATTTAGATATAGAATATCCATATAATATCCAACTGGCCCCAATCCTGCCGTTCCCGTAAAGTAGCATTTGGCAATTGTCACTTTATAATGATTCTCAGGTTCCGGTTCGGGAGCGGCACTGAATCCTATAAACCCAGTCATACCGAACGGAGTGGGATAAGTATCATTTATAGATATAAATCTGCAGTCATATATCAAAATATCATCTTGCAAAAAACCCGTGCGTATGGCATTTAGGTTATTCTCGAAAGTACAGCTCCGGACATAGATAACTCCGTTATCAAAATCAATCGCAGCCAAGGACCATTCCCCTGGAATATAATCACAGAAAAAGGAATTCCTGAATTCACAAAACTCGAAGGATGATATTGGTGCATTGGGACATATATAAATACCCCCCCATCTATAATCGTGATCTGGCTGATACTTGTCGAAGATAATCGGATTAACAGATGTTCCAACAGCATTAATAGTACCATTGACAATGACCATCTTTGCCAGAGGCTGGTTATTACCACTCCACATGAAATTATTGATATTGTTCTTATCTGCTCCTGAACTCAGTACATGTGTGCCAGGTAAGATAGTAAGCGTAGCCCCGGAATCAATATAAAGAAAGGATGTTATGATATATGGGTTATTGTCAGGGGTCCAGGTAGCATTTTGAGTAATTTGACCACCAACTTCGATACATGGTAGTGTAGATACTACTAAAGTTAAGATCAAGAAAAATAGAATTCGTTTCATGTTTACTCTCATTACCCGGGCTTTGGCTTTAAGCCAAAGCGTTATCACTAATTTATACTTTACACAAATTACTTTTCACCATCAGCGTGAAAAAGCCACGGTACTAGTTTCACATACTTAAAGAATGCGTCAAGAACTATTTATGCCGCATCTTTTGCATCCCATATTTGTGGAGATGTGAAGCATACATGCCCGCAAAATGATCCCTGTACGGTTTGTGGCGCTTCAGAGAGCATTAATACTCGCCACCACGTCACCACTCCACCACGTCCCTCACTCGCTTCTTTAACCTATCCTTAACCTTTCTTTAACCTATCATTAACCTTGGTTAAGGAAAGGCTTATCCTATAGTAAGTTATGGATAATCAGTGTAACGGGGAAGCTATCTGTATGTCTGGAAGGCAAATAAAAGCAATTGTGCTGCAGTGTGAGACAAGCTCATCTGCTCAGCAATGTCTTCTGGGGAGATTGCCATAAAACAGCACTTGACAGATTCTTGCGTATTTATGATAATGGACGGAAGCTCGTAAAAGGGTACAAAAACCCGTGTGAGCTAATCTTATGTGCCTGAAACTGGAGAAGAAATGCGTCACGTTTTGTTTATCGGATTACTTTGTATCGGCCTGGTCCTATCCGGCTGTTATTTCTGCAAGAAGCATGAGCCCGCTCCCATGCCCGAGCCGGTGGAAAACCCCACTGATAACGCAGTTCAGCAAGGCTGGACTCCCGAGCACTTCAGAGAAGCCGCCCGAGGCCTCACTGCCGATCTCCTGAGCGCCTCCTGGTATCAGGATTTCAGCGCAGCAGAGACCAGAAAGCCCGTTATCATGATCCTTTCCGTGCAAAACCTGACCGAAGAACACATCTCAGCAGAGAACCTGAGCAGAGATCTTTCCCGCGAGCTGCTGCGCAGCGGCAGAGTTACCTTTGTTGCCCCCCGCGAAGACCGTCCGCTCAATCCTGATAACCCCGAACCTACTGAGGGCATTGCTGAATCCACCGGTGCAGATTTTGCCATCAAGGGCAGTATCGTCAGAACCGGAGCCCTGGGCGAAAACCTGCGCAGCAAGCTCTATGAAGTCGAGCTGAGCCTGGTTAATCTCAAGAGTGGCGAGCTGGCTCACCGCTGTTCCCACACCGTGCAAATACAAATACACAGATAGATTAGGAGAGAGAATGCCCATCACAAAGCTCGATCAAATGTATGAAGTTTTGGCATCCCGCACCAAGAAGCGCCTCGTCGCTGCCTGGGCGGTGGATGCTCATACCGTTGTTGCTGCCGCAGAAGGTGTGAAAAAAGGTATCATCGAAGCCACGCTGGTGGGCGATGAAGCCCAGATTACCAAGGTCTGCCGGGAGCATCAGATTGACCCCTCCATCTTCAATATCGTGCAGGCGGATAACGACATAGCCGCTGCCAATCTGGCCGTTAGCCTCATCAACCAGGGCAAAGGCGATTTCCTCATGAAAGGCCTGCTTTCCACAGATCGCTATATGAGAGCCATTCTGAACAAGGAAACCGGACTCATGGATCCCGGAGCTGTGCTGTCTCACGTCACCGTGATTGAGCCGCCGGCTTATCATAAGCTATTGATCGTGGGTGATGTAGCGATCATCCCGCTGCCGGATCTGAACCAGAAGATAGCCATCACCAACTACCTGATCAAAACCGCTAAGTTTTTGGGCATCGAGAAGCCCAAGGTCGGGATCGTGGCTCCCAGCGAGCAGGTGCTGCCCAAGGTGATCTCCAGCGTGGAAGCTTCCATTATCAGCAAGATGAGCCACCGCGGCCAGATCAAGGACGCCATTGTGGAAGGCCCTCTGGGTATGGATGTGATCATCGATAAAGAAAGTGCGGATATCAAAGGGCTGAAGAGTGAAGTCTGCGGAGATGCGGATTGTATCCTCTTCCCCGCTATAGAAGCCGGAAACGTGTTTTACAAGACCATGACCAAGTTCTGTGGTGCAGAACTTTGTGCCATCGTGATGGGTGCCCGGGTGCCGGCTGTGCTATCCTCCCGGGGAGACAGCGAGCAGACCAAGCTCTATAGCATCGCTTTGGCAGCAATGATGGCTTGAAGACTATGATACAGAGCTTAAACGAACTCGTCCAGGCAGTAAAAGACAGCGGGAAACAGACCCGGATTGCCGTGGTTGCAGCAGAGGATTCCAATACCCTGGGTGCAGTGATCCGAGCTGCGGTGGAAGGCTTTATCCTGCCGATTCTGCTGGGTGATCCGAGTAAGATCAAATCCCTCTGCCAGGCCGAAGAGCTACCTCTGGATGAAAGCTGGATCCTTCCCTGCGCCAGTGATTCTGAAGCTGCTGCCAAAGCGGTCGCCATGATCCATGCCGGAGAAGCTGACGTTCTGATGAAAGGACTGATTGGCACGGATAAGTTCCTCAAAGCAGTGCTCAACAAAGAAAAAGGCCTGCTGCCTCCCAAGGCAGTGATGAGCTACGTTTGTGCCCTGGAACTGCCCCGCTATCACAAGCTGCTTTTCATCTCGGACACTGCCGTGCTTCCCTTCCCTGATCTGGATCAAAAGATCGCCATGACCAATTATGCCGTGAAGATGGCACACCGGTTTGGCATAGAAGAGCCCAAAGTGGCCTTGATCTCTGCCACAGAGAAGCCCGGCGCCGCTTTCCCTGCCTCTTTGGACTATGCGCTGATCTCCAAGATGGCAGAACGCGGTCAGATCAAGAACTGCGTGGTGGACGGACCTTTGGATATTTTCCTGGCTTGCGATCCCTCCAGCCTGGAGATCAAGGGAGTGGATACTCCTATTGGCGGAGATGCTGACGTCCTGATCTTCCCCAATATCGAGGCTGCCAATAGCTTTTACAAGGGCTTGATGCTTTTTGCCGGGGGAGAACTAGCTGGTTTGATCCAAGGCACAATTGCGCCTGTAGTAGTGATGTCCCGCTCCGAAAGTGCGGAAAGCAAGTATTATTGCATCGCACTCTCCTGCCTGATGGCGGAGGATAAATGAAGCTCGCTATCGCCAGTGACCACGCCGGATACGTCCTCAAAGAACAGCTCAAAGCTGCTCTGCCGGAACACGAATGGGTGGACTATGGCTGCCATAGCGAAGCCAGCATGGACTATCCCGACACAGCCCGTCCTGCTGCGGAAGCAGTGGCATCGGGAGAATGCGAGAAAGGTATCCTGATCTGCGGTAGTGGAATCGGCATGAGCATCAGTGCTAACAAAGTAAGAGGAATCCGTGCCGCACTTTGCACTACTACGGATGTCGCCCGGCTTTCACGTCAGCACAACGATGCCAACGTCCTCGTCCTGGCAGCGCGATTCACTGCATATCACTATGCCCTGGAGATTTGCAAGATCTGGCTTGCCACCTCTTTTGAAGGCGGAAGGCACCAGAATAGAATAGAAAAAATAAAAAAGATAGAAGGAGATTCATTATGAATCACATCAAGAGCTTCGATCCCGAACTCTATGCCGCCATGCATGCGGAACTGGTGAGAGAGCGCGAGAATCTCGAACTGATCGCCTCTGAGAACTTTACCTCCTTAGCCGTCCTGGAAGCCCAGGGCAGCGTCCTGACTAATAAGTATGCCGAAGGCTATCCCTACCGCTGGAGCAAGAAGACCGGCAAGCCCAATTACAACCTCTATGGCCGTTACTACGGCGGTTGCGAGCATATCGACGATGTGGAACGCCTGGCCATCGAACGTGCCAAAGAACTCTTTGGAGCAGAACATGCCAACGTTCAGCCTCATGCCGGTTCCCCTGCCAATATGGCAGCCTATTTTACCCTGGTCAAGCCCGGTGACACAGTGCTTTCTCTGGAACTGGCTCACGGCGGACACCTCACTCACGGTCATCCGCTTTCCTTCTCCGGACAGCTTTACAACATCATCCACTACACTGTGGATCCCCGGACTGAGCAGTTTGATTACGAGCAGATTATGCGTCTGGCAGAAGAACACAAACCTCAGATGATCCTCACCGGTGCCTCAGCTTATCCCCGCAAGATAGATTTTGCCCGCTTCCGCGAGATAGCCGATAAGGTCGGTGCCAAGTTCATGGTAGATATGGCGCACATCGCCGGTCTCGTGGCTGCCGGTCTGCACGAGAACCCGGTGCCCTATGCCGATGTCGTGACCACGACCACCCATAAAACCCTGCGTGGACCCCGTAGCGGCTTGATCCTCTGCAAGGAAGAATATGCCAAGGCGATAGACGGGAACGTCTTCCCCGGTCTGCAGGGCGGACCTCTGATGCACATCATTGCCGCCAAGGCAGTGGCTTTCAAGGAAGCCCTCGAGCCTGCTTTCAAGACCTATCAACAGAATGTGATCGCCAATGCTGCAGCTCTGGCCAAAGACCTGATGGGTAATGGTTTCAAGCTGGTCTCCGGTGGCACCGATACTCACCTTATGCTGCTCAATCTGGGCACCGAAGAAGAGGGCGGTCCCAGCGGCAAGAAGATGGAAGAAGCCCTGGATATGGCAGGCATTACCGCCAATAAGAATACTGTTCCCTTCGACACCCGCAGCCCCTTTGTGGCCTCCGGTATCCGCCTCGGAACTCCATCCGTCACCACCCGTGGCATGGGCGTCCCAGAGATGAAGCAGATTGCAGACCTCATCAAGAAGGTACGCGATAATCATGATAACGAAGAATTCCTGGCAGGGATGAAGGCAGAAGTGCGCGCACTCACAGCCCAGTTCCCGCTCTATCCTGAGCTGGGATAAGATACGAAGAAGCAAGATAAGTCTTATCACACAGACGGGCGGAATGCACAATTCTGCCCGTCTGTCTTTTCTGTAAGGAACTTTCCCGGGACCACCGGGCATAGAAAGGAGTATCTATGAAAGCACTGGAACTCAAGCAGAGCCTCCCCGCGGGGCTGGACTATTGGGAGATCAAGCAGCAGGAAAACCGTGAACAGATGGTCTTTTTCCTCAATGGCAACATGATCAACAACAACCGCAGCTCTTCCTCTGGGATTATGTGCCGGGCTTACAAGAATGGTGCCTGGGGCCTGGCTTCCAGCGCTCTGGCAGATAGTGCCACGCTCAGCCGGATCTGCGGCAAGGCAGCCTCCAATGCGGCTCTGCTTGCCAAGCACCGCAGCGGCAAACAGATCATCCTGCCCTCAAATCCCGCTCAGGGCGAATACCTCTTTTACACCAAGAAGCAGCCCTGGAGCTTTGCCCAGAGACGCGACTTTGTGCAAGAACTGGACAACTATATTAAAACCAAGTATCCCGGCCTCAGCTCCCGGCAGATAGGAATCCGTCAGGACGAGACTGAGAAGCACATCATCACCTCCGATGGCGGTGATATGCACGTGATGATCCCCCGGTCCTTCCTCTATGTATTGATGGTGGATACAGGACCCGACGGTCCGGTGCAGGGCTATCGTGCTTTGGGCGGCTTCGGTCAGTTTGAAGATATCTACAGTGATCCCAAGGAAGCCTATGAGGAGATCGAGAAGATTTACCAGGAAACCCAGGATATGAAAGATGCTGTATATGCCCGGGCCGGGAGCTTTGATTGTGTGTTGGACGCCCGTCTGGCAGGCATCCTGGCTCACGAAGCCGTGGGCCACACCACCGAGGCAGACTTTGTGCTAAATGGCTCCATTGCCGGTGATTACCTAAACCAACCGGTTGCCTCTGATCTGGTGAGCCTGATCGATATCGCCAATACCTACGACAACACGCTCTGCCCCGTGCCCGTCTTTATCGATGATGAAGGCACTTTGGCAGAGGATTGCGTGATTATTGATAAAGGTATCCTGAAAAGCTATATGCACAACAAAGAATCCGCTGCCCTGCTAAATCTCAGCCTCACTGGCAATGCCCGCGGACACAATTTTGACGACGAACCCCTGATCCGTATGCGCAATACCATGATAGTGCCCGGCAAAGACAAACTTGCCGAGATGATCGCCTCCATCGAGGATGGCTACTATCTGGTGGAATCCAATAACGGCCAAGCCGATGCCACCAGTGAATTTATGTTTGGCATTGCCCTGGGCTACGAGGTCAAAAATGGTAAGCTGGGCAAAGCCATCAAGAGCACCACGATGAGTGGAGTGGCTTTTGATCTGCTCAAAACAGTCACAATGGTCTCCGATGATATGTACTGGACAGGCTCCGGTATGTGCGGAAAGAAGCAGAGCATCCAGGTCGGCATGGGCGGACCCGCCCTCAAGTGCCGCGTCAATCTGGGAGGTAAATAATGGAACAGATATGTAAACAACTGATAGACCGTCTCCTGGAGCACGGTGCCGATAAAGCGGTGGTAAGCTTCAATCAGACAGAGACCAGCGAATTTAACCTGATCTACAAAGAGCTGAACCTTCTACGTTCGCTCGAGTCCAGCCATCTCAATCTCTATGTCATCAAAGACGACAAACGCGCTATCAAATCTATCAACCAGATAGATGAAGCCTCACTTGAAGAAGCCATCACCGAGCTGATCCAAAGCGTGAAAGAAGGCAATCCCGATCCCGCCTTTGACATTGCCGATTATCAGGAACCGGCAGCCTTTTCCGATGGAGCGCTGGTACCGGATAACGACCTGATCGTCAGCCGCTTATCTGAGTTTTCAAGTGAAATGAAGGCTCAATATCCTTGCGTCCATTTTGATGCCAGCATGAGCCACACCCATTCCCAGACCAGGTTTATGAATTCCAATGGTTTAGATGTAACTATGGAGCGCGGTTACTACGAGTTTAGCACGATGTTTACCGCCAAAAAAGACGGCAAGATGAGCTCCATGAACTACACCTATTTCCAAGCACCCAATCTGGATAAACCCTGTTTGGAGATCAACCAGAGCCGTGAACTGATCCGCCAGATCGTGGAGCAGACTCATCCGGGCAGCATTCCGCAGAAGTTTGAAGGCGATATGATCCTGGCTCCCTTTGTGATGGGAGGCTTGGTACATACCCTGATCCAGAGCCACTTTGGTGATAGTGCCCTGATCAGCAAGGTGAGCCTGTATCCAGATCACTTGGGACAGAAGCTCTTTAGTGAGAAGCTCACTATAAGAAGCCGTCCCCAGGATCCTCAGCAAGCGATGAAGTACTACATCACCAGCGACGGTTATCTTGCCAATGAGCAAGCCATCATCGAAGATGGAGTGCTAAAAGTATATCCGATCGCCATTTATGCAGCCAATAAGACCGGCAAACCCGTGGCAAGATGCCACACGAACAACCTTGTGATCGAGCCGGGAGCCAAGTCTTTGGCAGAGATGATCAAAGATACCAAAGAGGGAATCCTCTGTATGAGAGCCTCTTACGGCAGTCCCAGCGCGCAGGGCGATATGTCCACCGTGGCCAAGAACAGCTATTACATCAGAGATGGTAAGATCGTCTGCCCGGTGAAGGAAACCATGATCTCGTTCAACCTGATCGAAGCGATGAATAATATCGTGGATTTCAGCAGTGAAACACACAATGCCGGCGAGATGATCATGCCCTACACCCGAATCAGTGGAGTGACGGTATCTGGGAAGTAACTAGTGACAAGTGACGAGTGACAAGACCGGCAGTGTGATACTGGGAAACTACAGGTTCTTTTCACGAGGATTTTAGGATTAGAGGATTAGAAGGATTGACAGTTTACAGACAAGCGTCCGTAAATATGTAACAATCCTTCTAATCGTAATCATCAGCGTCATCTTGAGTTCTATCCGGCATAGTGGACACGTCATCTTGACGTGTTGTTTATCAAAGCGACAAGATGTCGCTTCCACTATCATCGGCGTTCTATTCTTTCACGAGGATTTCAGGATTAGAGGATTGGAAGGATTGGATTCATTACGGATTACACGGATTAAACAGATTGGACAGATTTGTGCTCATTTGTGATCTTTCATTTGTGTCTATTTATGGGAATAATCCGCGTAAATCATGA
>JAEZUG010000060.1 GCA_023421135.1 Candidatus Cloacimonadota bacterium
GGCTAAAGACTGCCCGTTTTGCCATCAGATTTATCGACTCACAGAACATGACTTCGATGTCTGCCCCTGCGACAGTAAGGGTGATCACCACGGCGCAGCTTCCTCCCAAACCTACCTTCAGGGTAGAGGACAAACCCAATGACAAGGGCGACAGGCTCACAGTCTTATGGGATGATCCAATAGTTTTTGTGACCAAGACCAGCATCACAAACAGCCATGCGAACCGTCTGCGGGTGAACTATCAGCTCAACAAAGCTGAAACTCAGAAGATCAAAAACATCTACTTCGAATTCTTCAAGGCCGGTGAAAGCCAGTCCTTTGCCAGAATAAACGAGTTTTATCCGGACAACAGCGTCATGCTGCGGGTTCCCGCCGGTTATGACTATAAGTCCGGCTTCAAAGTGAAAATCACTCTGAACTGGAAGCCCAGGATCAACGAGGAATATGTGATAGAGCAGAACCTTGCCTGGGACGATCAGATGATGTCTCTGATGCCCAGCCGCCAGCTCTATCGCAATGGTGTGGAAGTGTCCAAGTTGCAGAATGTGGTCTATCGCAAGAGCTTGCGCGGATCTCAATTTACTGTGATCAAAAGCAATACCGCTTATGATAACAATCTGGATGTTGTGATTCCCTATCCCACCACAATCACCCGTGGTATCTCCGGTTTCCGCTTTGTGGAAGGTGATTCCCTGGTGACCATCATCGAAGGTAAGCGGACGGCCAGAGCCCTGCAAAGAGGTGATAATCGCGGTAGCTTTACCTTGGTTTCTTCCTCAATAGACCTGGTCTATGATAAGGAAGCCGAAACTACTCTGAGCACCTCGCTCTTTACCTCTGAAGCTGCCAAAGATCTGCAGGAGACCATCACTGGACTTGAGGAACAGATCGCCGAGCTCAATGCAGCGAAGGCTTCCCTGGACAGTCTTCCTCCCGCTCTTGCCGCTGCTCAATTGCCCAGAATCACTTCTCAGCTTGAGAGCCTGCAAAAGAATCTGACTGCCTATCAGAACAATCCCATTCTGAAAAAAGCCAATCAATATAAGGGTCAGATATCCCGGATGCGCTACATCGGTTCAGTACGTGAGCCCGATGGCCGTTATCAGACCTATCGGATCACCCGGACAGACGGTCGCGGTGCCATCACAGAATCTGATCTGGATCAAAACAAGGATGAGGAATTCAACTACTACATTCCGATCTCCAACTGGTTTGACCAGAATAAATGGGTAACCCTCTTCACATCTCTGCTCTTTGCAGCTATGGTCTTTGTCTTCGTGCATCTGGCCAAGCGTGGAAAGAGCCTCTATATCCGTCCCATTGCCGGACTCAGCGAGATCGATAATGCCATTGGCCGTGCTACTGAGATGGGACGTCCCATGCTCTTCTCTATGGGTAATGGTGGTCTATCAGACGTCGCCACTCTTGCCTCTCTGGGAATCCTGGGGCTGGTTGCCAAGAAAGCTGCGGAATATGACACCAAGCTGATCGTTCCCTGCTACAACTACATCATCATGCCGATTGCTCAGGAAATCGTGCGGGAAGCTCACTATGCAGTGGGACGTCCCGATACCTATGACAAGAACAATATCTTCTTCCTGACCGATATGCAATTTGCCTATGTGGCAGGTTTCAACGGTATCATGGTGCGTGAAAGAGCCGCAACGAACTTCTTTATGGGCTATTTCGCTGCTGAATCGCTATTGATGACAGAGACTGGAAACTCCATTGGTGCCATCCAGGTGGCAGGAACCGATGCTGTTACTCAGATACCTTTCTTCATCACCAGTTGCGACTACACCCTGATCGGTGAAGAGCTCTATGCTGCATCAGCTTATCTGAATCGTGAACCAATGCTTCTTGGGACCCTCAAGGCTCAAGACTACTTCAAGTTCCTGATTCTCAGTGTGATTATCGCCGGTGGCATTCTCTCCACCTTCAAGATCACAGCACTAAATAATATTCTTCCCACGAAATAAAGCGAGGCTTTAATGAAAAAGACCGTACCATTACTGATAGTCATGATCGGAGGTTTGATCTGGGTGTTCTGGGCCTTCTCTCCGCACAAGATCATCCAGGATGACTTCTACAATCAATTCTATCTGCCCTGGGCACGTGCCATGGCTCCCTTTGCGGCGCTTTTGGGTGTGATCAGCCTTTCCATGATGCACTCTGCTAAGATTCGCAGAAAGGCTCCCAAGTGGCAATATAGCTTCTTCTTCTTTGCCGGATTCGTCGTCACGACTCTGGCAGGTTTTATAGGTGGAACCCAGAAGGGTGGCCTCTTTATGTGGATGTTTGAAAACATGCAGATGCCCATGAGCTCCACGATGTTTTCTCTCCTGGCTTTCTACATGGCTTCCGCAGCCTACAAAGCTTTCCGGGCCAGAAGCCTGGAAGCCACGGTCTTGCTGGTGGCAGCTATTGTGGTGATGCTGGCACAGGTGCCGCTGGGAGTGAAGATTTCCCGCCACTTGCCGGATATTTCCCAGTGGATTCTGGACGTTCCGAACCTTGCTTCCAAACGCGGTATCGCTTTGGGTGTGGGACTTGGTAGTGTGGCAACCACACTCAAAATATTACTTGGTATCGAACGCTCATATCTGGGCGGCGGTGATTGATCAGGAGGATGATAGATGAACTTTTTTGAACGAATTCAGGCTCTTGATCGTAGATGGATCTATATCGTGGTGGCTCTTGCCATCATTATTCCCCTAATGATCCCCTACAATTCGGATAACGTTACCACTCCGCCCACTGAGAATCTGTATCAGATGATCGATAGTTTTTCCGGTCGTGATGACAGGGCAATCCTGCTGAGTTTCTATCATGATGCTTCCACCATGCCGGAGCTTTTCCCCATGGAAGTAGCCATCCTGAGACACTGCTTTGAACGTAATGTAAAGGTCTTTATGCTCACCTGGCTGCCCTCCGGCGCCCCGATGATCGATTTTGCCATCAACAACGTCAAAGAAGAGTATCCCAATATCGTCAGCGGCGTGGATTATTGTAACTTTGGTTACATTCCCGGCACCCTGGCGATGCCCACTGTGATCGGTATGGGAGATAACATTGCTGCCACCGTGAAGACCGATGCTGAAGGCCGCAAGATCGAGAGCTTGCCCATCATGAAGGGAATCAACAACTACAGTGAGATGAACCTTGCTGTGGAGTTTTCCGGTAGTGTGGCAGGTTCCTATTGGATCGTGTATGCCAGACCCAAGTTTGGTTTGAACGTAGCAGTCGGTGTGACTGCTGTGATGGCTGCCGACCAGTATCCTTATCTGCAATCCGGTCAGTTCATCGGCATGCTTGCTGGTCTGAAAGGTGCTGCAGAATATGAGAAGCTGGTTGATGTCTTCGGAGCCTATCGTGAGCCCTCTTCTCCCATCACTGTCCAAATCGATGAAGATGGCAACAAGATCGTTCCCGGACGTCCTTTCAGCCGTGAATTGCTGCAGGAAGAATCCACCAAGGAACTGATCAATATCACTACCCAGACAACAGCCTCCTTCAGCCTGGCGGATTACGATGCCTTCACAGCCAAATATCCGGATAAGAAAGCCATCTTTGATGCTATCAAGACTGTTGATAATGGCAAGATCCGCATCGACGTGACCAAGGTCTCCAAAGCCCAGCAGGATGAAATGGGTCCTCTGGCCTGGAAAGATCTGAACCGTATGACCCGCAATATTCTCTATAAGTTCAAAGTGGCCCGTATCGGCATGAACGCTCAGTCCGTTGCTCACATCATGATCATCGTCTTCATTATCCTGGGCAACATCGGTTACTTCATCTCCAAGTCGCGTCAAGCCAAGAAATAAGGAGGGAATAATGTCATTTGAATTGTTTAGTAACCTGGTCGGAGCCTTCTTTACACTGTGTATCTTCTCATTCCTGTACAAGGACAATCCTTTCTACCAGATGGCGGAACAGCTTCTGGTGGGTATCTCTCTGGGATATGGATTGGTGCTGACTTACACACGTGTGTTTGTTCCTTTCCTGTATCAGCCCATGATCCTGAAACAACAATGGATCCTGATTCTTCCCGCCATTATGGGTATATTCTACATCCTGCGTTTCAACCGTAAGTTAAGCTGGTTGTCCCGTTATCCCATCGCCTTTTCCATGATGGGAGTAGGTGCCAGTGTTCCTCTTTCCATGCATACCTTCATTCTGGTGCAGATGCGTCAGGCGATGGTGCCGCTGGAGAGTGTAAATTTGGCTCTGATCTTCATCGGAACCATTGCCGTGCTTCTGTATTTCTTCTTCTCGAAGGCTCACACAGGCGTGTATGGCAAGTTTGTCGATGTTGGCAAATGGTATATGATGATCGGTTTCGGTGCCTCCTTCGGACTCACCGTTATGGCTCGTATTTCGCTGTTGATTGGTCGTATCCAGTTCTTGGTAAACGACGTCTTTGGCGCATTAAAATAGCACAGCTATTCAGGTAGTGTCGTGAGTAGCAGAGATGCTGCTCACGGCATCCTGATGAATCCATATCTGGTTAGACCTTTAGGATAAAGAAATGAAAAGATACCTGATCATTCTGGCACTAGTAATTCTGGGGATCTTCAGCCTTTTACTTTCGGATCGCAGCAGTGACCCGGCTACAGAAGGCAAGATCATGCAGTTCAGTGCAGAGGATATAAATTACGACGATGGATCCGGCGTGCTCCTGCGCTGGAAACCTTTGGACAAGTCCAAACGTATAATCCAATATAATGTCTATCGTGGAGTTCATCCGGACAGTCTCTTCTTCCTGAGCCATTTGGAAGTGGATCCCAAGATGGGAGTCCTGAGCGATGAGCTTTTCTTCTATGATAAAGATTATCCCACTTTGGTGGATTTTGAGACAGCTCCAGGCAAGATCAAACGGGAAAAAGACCAGAGAGAGGGCAGCCCGCTCCTCAAAGGTGTTCCCCGTGATCCTGCTGTGCTGGCCAGCATCCTGGATCGTTATTCCGTGCTTGGCATGGTGGGCAGCAAGGTCTACTACAAGCACAGCAAAAAGCTGGTTGAAGCCGATAGCACTTTTACTGCCGGCTTGAAGCTCAATCAGTTCGAATACATCCTGGCCAACGTAGTCTCAGGACAGAAGTATTACTATACCGTGCTGGGAGTCAATGAACGTGGCCAATACCTTCCTTTTGCAGATGTGAAAGATGTGGTTCCAGAAGACAACCGTCCGGATCCCACTGCCATAGTAAATTCGGTTCTGGTAACAGATAACAACGAATTACGTCTGGAATGGAATCCTCCCTCAGTGGCTACAGATATTGCCCTGTGGGAAGGCTGGCTGATGCCCAAGGCCGCAGTGCCGGCTTTTGAAGCAGCTCAGGCCAGGAATGCTGAAGCAATGGCGCAGGAAGACTTTGCTGCTGAATGGAAAGGCGGAGCCCGCCAGATCTTCCAGATTCAGAACATGTCTCAATCCAGCACCTACTACCACACCGTAGCCATGGCAGAACTGGGCTTGCCAGCAGCAATCGATCCCGAGGCTTATGCCTTGGTACTGGGTTACATGGATTACAGTGGCAGCTTCGGCTATAGCATGGGAAAACCCATTCACAGCGCTCTCAGCTCAGACATTCCCACCCTCCCGGATTTCAGAGTGCTGGATAAGAGGAATGACAAGGGAGACAACCTCTATATCTCCATCGGGAAACCGCTGGTGATGATCTCTCAGGCTGCTTATACAAATGCCAAACGCAATAACCTGAGAATCAACTACGAGATCTCTGCCAACGAAGCTTACGGCATCCAAAGAGTAAGATTCCAATTCTTCGATGAATCCGGAGCAGAACTTGGCACCATCACAGAGCATTATCTGGATCAGATCGTTAATCTGAAGCTTCCTGAAAACAAGAAGATGAATCTGAACGACATCACGGTCAAGATAGCCGTGCTGAGCACTGGTGAAAAAGACTATCCGGAACACGAGATGATTCAGCACCTGGCATACGATCAGGCCAACCGCCGTTTCAGCGGAACCA
Source organism: Candidatus Cloacimonadota bacterium (assembly GCA_023421135.1). GTDB lineage: Bacteria > Cloacimonadota > Cloacimonadia > Cloacimonadales > Cloacimonadaceae > PHBP01. Next base: position 5,997 of record JAEZUG010000060.1, read on the forward strand.
AGGTGGAACTGGCAGGACAGAAGCTCAACCGCCTGTACTACGATCTGATTTCCACAAACAAGCTGGACAACAACTTCGTTCCCGGTATCCGCATGGGAGGAATGTCCCGCGGATACACCCATACCATCAACTATGAGGATATGCTCTATCAACCTCTGATGGGCTATGACAAGGCCAGCCACCGCTTCAAGCTCAATCCCTATGTAACTGTGGATACAGACACAGTCTATGGTGCAGCTCTGAAGGTTCCTCTCTTCAAAGAGGAGTTTGAGGGACAGATCAAGGAATTGGAACGCAAGGTAGCCGAGGGACAGCATCTCTTCGCCGTTACCATCGATACTGCCAAGGCCGATTCCATCCGCCAGGTTCTGGCTGTGGACAAAGCAACTCTGGAATTCACCAAGAAGCATCCTGCCGTGCTTGAAGCTGCCTACAAGAAAGGTAAAGCTTCCTGGCTCAAGGTCTTCCTCAGAGAGCGGGACAAGAACTTCCGCAGCTATGCCTATCAGATGCTGGTGACCAATGGCCGTGGCCTCTATAACACTTCCGATATATACAGCAAAGCCGGCAGTAGCTGGTTTTATCCCAGGAATGAGTGGTTTGACGATACCAAGGTTATCACCCTGATTGCCAGCTTGATTCTCTTCTTCCTGGTGCTCTACGGTATCTTCGTCTCACGGAGCAAGGATCCCTACATACGCCCCATAGCCGGGCTTGCCGAGCTGGATAACGCAGTGGGCAGAGCCACAGAGATGGGACGCCCCGTGATGTTTGTTCCGGGCTGGGGAACTTTGGGAGATCCCTGCACGATCTCTGCTATGATGATTCTTTCGCAGGTTGCCCGCAAGACTGCCGAATTTGACGTCCGTCTGATTTCTCCTCATGTGGACTACTTTGTGGTGCCACTGGCTCAGGAAGTTGTCAAGACTGCTTATAGTGAGATTGGCAGGCCGGATAGCTACAATCAGAACGATATCTTCTACGTCTCCGACGTGCAGTTTGCCTTCTCGGCTGCTGTCAATGGCATCACCATCCGTGACCGCGTTGCGACTATCTTCTACATGGGTTACTTCAATGCTGAAGCTCTGCTCATGACGGAGACCGGTAACCAGTGCGGAGCCATCCAGATTGCAGCTTCGGACGCCATCACTCAGATACCGTTCTTTATCACCACTTGCGACTACACACTGATTGGGGAAGAGTTCTATGCTGCTTCGGCATATCTTTCCAAAAACCCGGATATAGTCTCCATGCTCAAAGCTCAGGATGGCTTTAAGCTTTTGATCGTGGTCTTCATGATCGTAGGCACCATTCTTTCCAGCCTGCATATGATGGACTTTATCAATGCTTTCCCAGTAGAATAGGAGTTTACAATGGATAGGATCCCAACCTCCACCCTGAAGCGGCTTCCGCAGTATTTGGAAGTCCTGAAGCAATTCTCCCGGGCGGGACTGAGAGAAGTCTCGGCCACCAAGATCTCGGTGTTTACCGATTTCCATCAGACCGTGGTGCGGAAAGACCTATCCTTTACGAATATAAACAACATCCCTCAAAGCGGATACAATATCAAGAAACTTGCCAAAGCGATTGAGGAACTCCTGAACTGGAGCGATACATCCTCCAGCTATCTGGTGGGAGTAGGCCATTTGGGTTCTGCTCTGCTGGGTTATCAGGAGTTCTCTCAACGCGGGCTTACCATCGTGGCTGCCTTTGATAACGATCCGGATAAGATCAATACCACCGCTCATGGTGTACCTGTGTATTCTGTGCTGGATATCACTACGATGGCTCCGAGGAGAAAAGTCCAGATAGGCATCATCACTGTACCGCCTGAAGCTGCTCAACTCGTGGCAGACCTCATGGTTCACAGTGGGATAAAGGCTATCTGGAACTTCACCCCTCAAAAACTCCATGTTCCCACGGATATTATCGTGGAAAATGTGGATATGTTCGCTTCGCTGGCTGTTCTATCCAGACGCCTGGCCGAAAAAGAACATACCGAATAGTCCGAATCAGAAGGGATCAAAAAAATGGCAGGATCGTGATCTTGCCAAAATAGGGGAACAAATGAAGGTTTTGCTTGTCTCGCCCAAGTCTCACACCGGAGGCTTGGAAGCACTGCGCACGGGGAATCAAATTCTCCAGGGAGTACTCTTTATTGCTGCTGCTGCCCGGGATGCCGGACACAAAGCAGTGGTCGTGATTGCCGATGCTACAGACGTCGATCGTTATATCCGCCGATATCAACCAGATCTGGTGGGAGTATCCTGCGTCACCGCCACCTATCCCGTGGCTCGTGAACTTCTGATCCACATCCGCCAGAAACATCCGGATTTACCAACGGTAATAGGCGGCCATCACGCCACTTTCATGTATGAAGATATCTTTCGGGAGACAGACGTTCACTATATCTGCCGGGGCGAGGGCGAGGAAGTCTTTGTGAAGCTCCTGGCGGCGCTTGAAGCTGGCAACAGGTATCCGGACATACCTGGCATGGTTTACTGCCAGGACGGCGTCTGTTTTAACGATGAGACCATTGCCATCCTGGACGATCTGGCGCATCTGCCCCGGATCACTCTCGATCTGGTGGCACCGGAATTTAATTTCAGCCCCAAGCTGGTCTCCTCCCGGGGCTGTCCCTTCCGTTGCTCCTTCTGCTCCATATCTGCTTTCTATGGCGGAAAATACCGGCAACGTACGGTTGATGAAGTGATCACCGATCTCAAAGACTATATGAGCTGGGGTTTCGATCAGTTCTGGTTTCACGATGATAACCTCACGGTCAATAAAGCCTGGCTCACGGATTTCTGCAATCGCCTGCTCTCGGAGAGGATCAAGATTCGCTGGAATGCTATGTCCCGCGTGAGCATCATCGCCAAAGAGCCCGAACTCATCGCTCTGATGCATCGTGCCGGTTGCTCCTTGCTGTCCATAGGGATTGAGAGCGGCATTCCGGAAGTGATCGAGCGCATGCACAAGAATATTGATCTGAACGATATAGACAAAGCCATTGCCGTGATGGATAAGATTGGCATCACCCACAATTGGTATATGATCCTGGGCTCTGGAGATGAGTATGACACACCGGAGTATCTGCAGAAGAATCTGGATTTCTTCAAAGCCCGTAAGCTGGGTTATCTGGTGATCTCAATTCTCACGCCTCTGCCGGGAACAGAGCTCTTTGACAAGCTGAAGAAAGAGAACCGCATCCTGCATTACAACTGGGAAGATTACGATATTGCCCACTGCGTTTACCAGCCCTTGGGAATGGAACCGGAAGAACTGCAAGCTTTCATGCCCAAAGCCTACAAGCAGATCTATCTTTCCAAAGGCTGGCGCCTGATTCCCCTGGCCCTCAAGAGCATCAAGACTGGTGCCATGCGGCCCCAACAGATCTTGACCGGAGGCAAGATACTGCTTCAGAACAAGCTCTTTGGCAGGGACTTCCTGAAGGCTATGGAAAAGAAAAAATAGACTCTAGATAATACTTTCTTCCGGATAATCTTCGACCAGACATTCTGGCTGATAGCAGATCACCCGATTCTTGCCGGCAGCCTTGCCCTGGTATAGGGCTTTATCTGCCTCAACTATCATCTCTTCGGCTGCAAGCTGATTGCGGTGATAGCTAAAGCCAATAGTAATAGTTACTTGAAGCTCCAGACCGTTGTGTATCACTGTTGTGGCTTCCACCCCTTCGCGCACCCTGTCCAGCACTATCTCAGCACCTTTACAATGAGTTTCCGGGAAGACAAAGAGGAATTCTTCGCCACCCCATCTGCCCACATAGTCCATTTTGCGGATCTTATCCAGGAAGACTCTGGAGACCGTTCTCAGCACTTCATCACCACAATCGTGCCCATAGCTATCGTTAAACTTCTTGAAGTTATCAATATCGGCAATAGCTATGGCAAAGCCGCGCTTAGTACGGGTGGATCTTAGGATTTCAGAAGCGACCACCTCGTCCAGAGTTCTGCGGTTGTAGAGCCCGGTTAGCGCATCATGACGGGATAGACGGTTCAGGTGTTCATAGGCTTCGGTGAGTTCCTGGTTTTTGGTTTTCATGGCATTGTGAGCATTCTCCAGATCCTCAGAAAGCTTCTCCAGATAGGCGTTCAGCTCGTTCTGCCCCTTCTCGGATTTCACAACCTGGTCAATATCGATGAAGATACCCAATACACCGCTAACATCGCCTTGGTCGTTGTGGATGCGAGAGACATAGAGCTCTGCCCAGAATATACTGCCGTCCTTGCGTTTATAGCGTCTGCGCCGCTGCAGAAAGTCCAGCTCTCCACTGATGAGCTTGGAAAAGTTATCGGCGCTGGAACCCAGCTCGTCCGGTGCCGTCAGATCCTGGACGTTCAGGCCTTTGGCTTCTTCCTGAGTGTAGCCCAAGAACTTGCACCAGGCCTTGTTTACCATCACATAGTCCCCACCCAGGTTTGTGACTCCGATTGCCATCACTGCATTATCAAAGATCTTTTGATACAGATCCCCCGGCTCAAGTTCTTTCATCTGTTCTCCCTGTGTGAAAAAGGTGGGAACTGCCTGGTTCCCGCCATAACAATACCGCTTAGACTGCGGCGGTAGGCTCGGTATAGGTGCGTTGACCCAGTTCCCGATCCAGCATAAAGAGGACTTGTATGTTATCGCCAACCATCTTGAGCTGGTTCACGATCCGGTCTGCATTGGCCTCTTCTTCCACTTGTTCATCCACATACCATTGCAGGAAGCTGCGGGCGGCATGATCCTTTTCCTTGATCGCCAGATCCATCAGCTCATTAATGCTCTTGGTAATGAATTGTTCATGCTCCAGAGCTGCTTTGAAGGCAGCCAGCGGATTCTTGAATTCTTTGGCTGGTTTTTCAATGGCTAGCAGCTCCACTTCACCACCCCGTTCAATCACATAGTTAAAGAACTTCATGGCGTGGAAGTGTTCTTCCTGTGCCTGCACCAGCATCCAATTGGCAAAACCATCGAGGTTCTCCTTGGCAAACCAGGCACTCATCGATAGATACAGGTACTCGGAAAAGAGTTCCTTGTTGATTTGGGCGTTAATCGCTTTGTTTAGGGATTTACTTATCATTTTCTTAGTTCTCCATTTTTGTTTTGATATCTTGTTCAAGCTTGATTCTCATGATCTCCAGATCAGTAGCAGAGGGGATGTATTGCAGCTTGATGGGTTCCAGCATATCAAAGCCGCATTCTTTGGGATCTCCAAGGAGTTGTTGCAGGATCGGAATGCTCTGTCCGCCCCAGCCGTAGGAACCAAAAGCCAGGCCAACCCGCTCTTTGGGAGAGAGGCCTTTCAGGTAATACATAAAGGCGGCAACGGTGGGCAGGATGGAGCTATTCAAAGTGGGCGAGCCCACGCAGATATAGTGAGCATCGATGATATCGGTCATAATGTCGGAGATATGGGAGAGCTGCAGGTTGTGCAGCTTGGCTTTGATGCCCAGATTCTCGAAAGCTTCCATGATAGTCATAGCCATCATCTCCGTGCTTTTCCACATGCTGTCGTAGATCACCAATGCATTATCCTTTTTGGACACGCTGTAAGCCCAATCCTTGTAAGCCTCCAGGATGCGGGGGATATGCTCTGTCCAGATAATGCCGTGGGAAGGACAGATCATCTCGATATCCAGTCCGGCGGCCTGATCCAATACCTTCTGCACCTGTTTGGAATAGGGCAGCACAATATTGGCATAATATTTCTTGGCTTCTTCCATGATAATGGCCAGAGGATATTCGGTGTCGAGGCGTTCCGAAGAAGAGATGTGCTGGCCGAAGGCATCGTTGGAAAAGAGGATCTTGTCTTCCGGACAGTAGGTGACCATATTATCCGGCCAGTGCACCATGGGTGTGGTGACAAAGTGGAGATTGCGACGGCCGATATTGAGCACGTCCCCGGTCTTGACTTCCTGGAAGTTCCAATCCTTTTTATAGTGCATCTTGAGGCCTTTGATGGCGTTGGCATTGGTATATATCTTGGCATTGGGCAGCTTCTCCAGCAAGTAAGGCATGCCGCCGGAGTGATCCATCTCCACATGATTCTGCACCAAAACGTCTATCTTGGCTGGATCGATGATCTGGCTGATGCGGGAAATCATCTCATCAAAGAGATAGTATTTGACGTTGTCGATGAGCGTTATCTTTTCATCGATAATCAGATAAGCGTTGTATGTGGAGCCTCTCTGGGTGAGGTAACCGTGAAAATTCCTCAGGTTCCAATCTATGCCGCCAACCCAATAGATTCCCTTCTTCAGTTCTCTTGCTTTCATGTGCTAAACTCCGTTATATAAACATTCTTGTGTTCTGATCTGCTTGTCTTGATTGCCTATTTACAAGATAGGCAAAATGACAGAAGAGTCAAGGAATTTGTCGTGGTGGCGTGGTGACGTGGTGGCGTGGTGGCGTGGTGAAGTGGGGAAGTGGGGAAGTGGGGAAGTGGGGAAGTGGGGACGTGGGGAAGTGTATTGGCGCTCTCCGAAGCGCCACGGCTTGGGAACGAGGGCGTATCCACACCAAAAGGACGGAGAGCCCTGAAGGGGCGACCTCTGAAAGCGATGGGCGGCAGCCCATCGACCAGGCCAGCTTGCGTTCATCATAAAAAAATATCCCTCACCCCCTGTCATGAAAAC
>JAEZUG010000080.1 GCA_023421135.1 Candidatus Cloacimonadota bacterium
ACACCAGGAAGCTTGAATGACTGATTCGGGCAAGCTGGCTCTGAATAAACATATCCAGTGGCTCTATTTCAACAGAGAACTGGCTCAACTTGGGCGGACAGGTGGATCATTTAAGAAATATTATTCAGCATGATTTTACATGGGTGTCTCATGGGTGTCTCATGGGTGTCTCATGGGTGTCTCATGGGTGTCGCAGTTAGGAGTGAGATGTGAGTGTGATAAGAGTGATAAATCAGAGCTTGCTCAGATAATCCAGTACCATCTCCCGGATTTCCTCTCGAGCCTTGCGGAAGGTTACCAGGGCAATCTCTTCCGGACTGTCTGTAAAGGGAGCGGGATCCTCTATCCCGATGTGAACCTGAGGAATGGGCTTCAGAAAGACAGGACAGCTTTCTTTGGCATGATCGCAGACCGTAATCACCAGATCAATATCATCCCTATGTTGGAATTCCGTCACACTCTTGGAATAATAAGCCCCGGTATCGATCCCAAGTTCTAAGAGCACTCTCACCGCCCAGGGATTGATCACTGAAGGCTGCACCCCGGCAGAAAAGGCAATGAAGTGATCCTTCAGATAATGATTGATCAGCGCCTCTGCCATGATGCTGCGGCAGCTATTCCCGGTGCACAGGATCAGGACTCTTTTCATGGCTGATTCACTTGTGCCAGATAGTTATCCAGCATTTCCTTCAGCTCTTCTTTGGGATAGAATCCTTCGTGGCGAAAGAACTCCCGTCCTTCGGAATCCAGGAAGATCTGAGTCGGCATCACGCGCACATTCCAGCGTTGGCCAATCTCGCGGTCTCTGTAGAGATCGTGGAAAATCACTTCCACCACACCATGATATTCTGCGGCTATGTCTTGCATTATTGGCTTCATCATCCGGCACGGGACACAGCTCTCTGCACCCAGCTCCAGAAATGTAACCTTATAGCTCTGAGTAGCCAAGCTATCTGCAACAGGTTGCGGCGCGTCAACCCTCTCTTGCTCAATCCCCGATTTATCACTATTAGCTCTGCATGCTACCAGAGCAATCAACATCAAGGCAACCAGTAGTAAACGATACCTCATAATCCCTTCTTCGCCAGTTTATCCATGAGTTCCTCCAATAAGCCCTCTGCAAAGTCAAAGGTGGGCTGCTTCTTCACACCCAGTTGAGTCACAACAACATGATTGTAATGGGATTTACCCAGCTTATCGAAGATCTTTTTCAGACAGCCAACTTTACAACCATCAATCAGCAGGTCACGAGGGCTGGATTCGTCGAACTCACTGCCGCAACCACAATCTCCGACGGCCACGCAGACAGAACAGCCCATCTTATACTTACCTGCTATGTGCAGGGTCTTGGCAAGCTCCAGGCTGATTATCCCCACGTTGCTGGCACCAGCACAGGCATAGACACTGGAGGGAGCTGCATTCGATACACAGCTTTGATCCCCACAATCCGATCCACAACTACAAGAGCATGTATTCTCAGACATCTCAGACTCCTTTTTGCATCAAAGCTTTGACATCCGAGCTCGAAAGCAGCTTGCCAGCTGAGACCACTTTCTCATCGATCACCAAACCGGGGGTCATCATCACCCCATAGTCCATGATCTTATCCAGATCGGTAACTTTCTCAAAGCTCGCTTCAATACCCAGCTCAGCCGCGGCTGCCCGGGCGTTCTCTTCCAGTTTCTTGCATTTGGGGCATCCAGTGCCCAAAATCTTTACGATCATGATCCAACTCCTATGTGTTATTTATTTGAGGATTAAGTATATACCTGCAGCAAAGACCAGCGGGGCACAGACATAGCGAACTATCTTTGTTCCCCGGTTTTTACTGCTCCAATTCAAATACTCCTGCACTCTTCCGGCAAAAGTTCCCGCTAAAATGATCACCAGACAGTGCCCCACAATGTAGGCCACCAAAAGGGTCAAAGCAAAGGCCAGACGTGTCCCCGCAGCTCCGAAGGCAAGACCCAGAATAGGCGCCATAAAAGCAAATGAACAGGGTCCTAAGGCAATCCCCATCAGGAATCCCAAGCTCAGAGCTGCCCAGGCACCCTTACCTTTGGCACCCACGCCTGAGACCAGAGAGGGTAGCCTGATAAGATCAGAGATGAAGAATGCCACTAAAATGAAGACTGCCCCCATCACAGGCTCCACCCAGGAACCCAGATCACCCATCAAGCGTCCCAGTAGGCTGGTCACGAGCCCGATCAGAGCCATCATAAGTAGAATTCCCAAGGTGAAGAGCGAGGATAGGCGTAACGCCCTGCCGGTTGTCACCCCTCCCTGACCATTTAGAAAACCGATGATCAAGGGAATACTTGCCAAGTGACAGGGACTCAGCAGGATACTCAGCACTCCCCAGACAAAGGCAGCCAGCAGGGCTAGCCCGGGGTTGGCTGTGAGAGCCGTGCTGAGAAAGCTGAAGAGCTCCATTATCATCTAGAACAATGCTCCAAAGATCAAGCCTGTGATAGTGGACATCAGCACCACCAAACTCACGAAGGCAGCAGTCTTTTTGAGGCCTAGCACAGAGTTTATCACCAGCATGCTGGGAAGCGAAAGAGCCGGGCCGGAAAGCAGCAACGCCAAGGCCGGCCCCTTTCCCATTCCGCTGCCCAAGAGTCCCTGCAGGATGGGCACTTCTGTGAGAGTGGCAAAATACATAAAAGCTCCGGCAATTGAGGCAAAGAAGTTTGCCAGCAGTGAGTTTCCGCCCACAGCACGTTCCACCCAGACCGATGGCATCCAAGCCTCAAAGCCCGGACGTCCCAAGATAGCTCCGGCAATCATCACGCCCAAAAAAAGCAAGGGAATGATGAGCTTGGCAAAATCCCAGGTCGAGCCCAGCCATTCTCTCAGCTCTCCCTTCTCCAAAGCCAGGAAGAGACTAAAGAGTGAGATTCCGGTCACAAAGGGAATCAGGGGTTGCAAAGGGAATAGCAGACCAGTGATCACTACACCAATCGTGATGATCAAAACCTTAAACATGTGGAAACCATAGAATAGATTCAGGCTCAGGCCTAGAAGAAAAGCAATAACTGCTGAGATGATCCACTTGTAGCTATAAGCCCAGACCATGAATCCATTGGATGTGGCACTATTGGGCTTGGCCCAGTTCAAGAAGATCAGGATCAGGATCATCAGGGCAAAATATACCATGGTCTGCCAGAGCGGACGTGCCTCTTCTCCCCCCTCAAAGCCTGCCACTAGTTTTTGCCTCTCGCCTTCCTCTTTGCGGAAGATAAGATGCATCAGAAGTCCAATGATAACACTGAAAGCAACCGCACCCACAGCCCGGGCAATTCCTATCTGCAGCCCCAGGATTCTGGCAGTCATCACGATTGCCAGGATGTTTATGGCAGGACCCGAATAGAGAAATGCAATGGCAGGGCCTAAGCCCGCTCCCCGCTTATATATTCCGCTGAAGAGGGGAAGAATGGTGCAGGAACATACGGCCAGAATTGCTCCGGATACCGATGCCACACCATAGGCTACAGCCTTCCTGGCAGAGGGTCCCAGATACTTCATCACGCTGGCACTGCTGATGAAAACGCTCACACCTCCGGCAATAAAGAGAGCCGGAACCAGGCAGAGCAGCACATGCAGCCGGGCATAGTCCTGCAGCATGTAAAAAGCTTCCAACACTCCACCTCGGAACCGCTCCGATTCGAAGGGAATGAAGTAGGCGGCCAAGAAGATTGCCAGCATAATCCCCAGAACTTTCAGCTCTTTCAGATTGATTCTCACGATTGTCTCTCCTTAATCTGGATCACACACTTATACATATCGAGCACGCAGGGGCAGAGCAGGCTGTAGATCACCTGGTTGTTCTTCTTCTCGGAAGCGATGATCCCGGCTTGTTTCAAGATAGCCAGGTGCCGGGAGATTGTGGAGATATCTATCCCCACCATCTCGGTGAGTTCGCTCACGTTTCGGGCTTGACTCTCCAGTTGATCTACGATGAAGAGCCGGGTGGGATGAGCGAGCGCTTTCATCACTCCCGCCATATAGGTGTATCTTTCGCTATTGGGCATCTTTACCTCTTGCTTACTTGATGTTTGTTCATTTTGCCAAATAGCCTAATATCGGTCAAGACTTATTTATTTGCAGAGCCAGGGATAGGAGCATGGAGTTCTTACGAGATGGAGCTTACTCATGCTTTCGCTATTGTACTCGATTTGATCTTCAATGAAGCAAATTTCTTCTTGACATCCTTATGGTGTGCAAAAGAATACGCACAATTGATATTGTTACTGAGATCTAAGGCAAGATAATATTTTCCGGAACTGGATTTTCAACGCTTTAGGTGTCATCACAGGATAAGAGGTTTTATGGGAACTCAACAGGTACTACTTTTAGTTCTTGGAGTCATACTGGTCGGCATTGCAATAGCGGCTGGAATCTATATGTTTAATTTCCAGGCTTACAACGCCAATCGTCAGGCGATAATGACGGAGATGTTGGAGTTAAAAGCCAAAGCAATAGAGTACTGGACTTTACCCCCAAGCATGGGAGGAGCCGGGAAAGATATGTGGAATGCTGATTTCCAAACCCTGGCCTCCTATCTGGGCTTTGTAGAGGTTATACCAGAAGGGAAGATTATCCAAGTCGATTATATTTATGTATCAGATAATGGTGAGTACCACTTGAATAGCTTTGAGGATGCTTTTTTGGAAATCGAAGCTTTAGGCATGGCATCCCTCCTGGGCAAGTTCCCTCATATCTGCAATACTGTGAATGTAGATAACAACGAGGTGAGCATGGAAGTAGATGGGTCAAAACTCTTTAAGAACGGTAGAGGTCACACCATCGGAGTTGGAAATGGTGGCGATGCCGGTGGGAATGCAGGCGGCAATGGTGGCGGCAATGGTGGTGGCAATGGTGGTGGCAATGGTGGCGGTCCGGGTTGATCCTATGCAGGAGACAAGTATAGCTAGTTTTTTTCCCAGCAAGGACTGTTCATAAGAATATATGTATCGCAGAGGTAACGGATTGTGCGAAAGATCAGGAAGCTAACTAAGAACCAACTAGTCCAGGCCTTAAGAATTGCCTCAAAAGCCTATCCGATGCTCCAGATAAGCACCGAGCAGCAGATAGAAGAGCTGGAAGCCAAGCTGCTAAAAGACTTCAACCAGAAGGGACGCGAGTGGTATGGCCTCTTTGAAGATGAGTCTTTGTTGGGCTCAATGTTGCTCTTCGACTTCACCATGAACTATTTCGGCAAAGATATCAAGGCCAGGGGGATAGGTTTCGTGGCTGTGGAATTCCTGCACAAGAAGCAGAAAGTCTGCAAAGAGATGTTGCACTGGTATCTGGTGCAATCTCAAAAGAAGCAATACCCCATGGCGATGCTCTATGCCTTCCGACCGGATTTCTATAAGAAAATGGGCTTTGGCTTTGGCACCAAGTGTGATAAGTACATCACCAGTCCGGATCGATTGCCCCGAATAAAAGATGAATACTCCATGCAGTACCTGGGAGAAGCAGATAAAGACGCAGTTATCCTCTTCTACGACACCCTTTACCACAATCATCATGGCATGATCCGCAAGAGAGAGCAAGATATAGAAGCGATGCTGAAAGCACAGGGGGTATATCATGTGGGCTACAAGGAAGAGGATAAGCTTTTGGTACTATTGAGTTTCCGGCTGGTAGCCAACGATGATACCAATCAGGCAACCCACATGAAGCTGGAGCTGCTTTTCACCTGCTCAACCGGCTTGAAAGCAGCGTTGAACTTCTTGAACAGCCAGGCAGACCAAGTGGGACGTATTGAGTTTTCTACTCTTTACCCGGATCTCTTCTATAGCTTCAATGATATCCGCAATCTGGATCACAAGCAGCTTCGGGAACCTGCTTTCCATCACGTGTATGATACAGGTATGGGCACCATGTATCGCAGCCTGGATCATATGGCTTTACTGCTGCAAAGACCATGTTCTCTGGATAAGATGCGCATCAAGTTCTCCCTGGAGGATGATTTCCTCAAAGGCAAGCCAACCGAGTTCATTATTGAATGGAAAGCCGGGATTGCTACAATATCCAAGGGAAGTAAACACGACCTGCATTTGTGCTTGGGGGTTGCAGAGTATTCCTCCTGGCTGATGAACGTGATAGATCTGAGCACACTGCATAACTACGGATTGCTGGAGTGTTCTCACGATAATCGCCTGATCGAGCTGGACAGAGCCTTCTATTACCACCAGAAACCGTTGTGTTTAGAACGGTTCTGAGCACTCATCACAGCTCACACGTCATATTCTAAAAGCGACCAGGTCTCGCTTCCACTATAGCGCTGCGGGTTTTCCTCCCCAGCGCCGGTAATAGTTGTTGTAACCTTCAATGAGCTCGGCAAATAGTTCCTTCACGCTGATGATCTGTTTGGTCAGATAGGCATTGGCCCCGGCAAAGGCAAAGCCATCGCCCATTTTGCCATTTCTGGCGTTCTGCAGTGCCAGAGCGATGCAGTAGGGTGCCACATGGAAATCGCAGGTCCTCAGGCATTTCCAGGGACAAACGAAAGGCATTTTAATCCCCGTGGCGACATCCTTTAGAAAGCTGTTGTTGATCGCACGGCCGGGTAGTCCCACCGGGCTCTTGATGATCACGATGTCTTCTTCCTTAGAATCCAGATAGAGTTGCTTGAAGGTTGGATCGGCATCGCATTCATGAGTCACCACAAAGCGGGTTCCCATCTGCACACCGTCGGCTCCCAGATCCATGATTCTGCCGATCTGTTCACCATCGAAGATTCCGCCTCCCGCGATAACCGGGATGCTCACGCCATATTTCTGCTCAATCTCACTGACAGTCTGTTTCACTTGAGGCAAAACGGTTTCCAGGCTGTAGGCAGGGTCAAAGACCTGTTCGGGCTTGAAGCCCAAGTGTCCGCCTGCTTTGGGGCCTTCCAGCACCACCAGATCGGGGATACGCTTGAAGTTTTTGGCCCAGTGCTCCAGGATGATGCTGGCAGCTCTGGCAGAGCTAACGATCACGCCTACTTTGGTTTTGGCATTCTGCAAGTATTCCAGAGTCATGGTGGTGGGCAATTTGAGGGGAAGGCCTGCACCCAGGAAGACTATATCTACCTCTTCCTCAAAAGCTGCTCTGATCATGTCGTCAAAATCTGAGGTAGCCACCATGATATTCACGCCGATGAGTCCTTTGGTACTGCTGCGGGCACTGCGAATCTCATGTTTCAAAGCCTCAATATTACTTTCCTGGAAGTTTCTTCCCAAATGAGGATGAATTGTACCCAAGCCCACGGAAGAGATCACTCCGATACCGCCCTCGTTGGCAACTGCAGCAGCCAATTTACTGAGAGAAATCCCAACGCCCATGCCGCCTTGAATAATGGGAAACTTGGCGATCAGATCGCCTATCTTTAACTGTGGCATTTTTATTAACATCTTGTACCTCGTTTATTTACTGCAGAACCAGCAAGAATACCGGCGCGGCAGTATGGTTTGATTCAGAAATCACCTAATAATCGAGATTGCTATGCTTTTGGGATGCTTCCGCACCACGACAGAATAGTGCAAAAGACTATTACCCAATGTCTGTTGGTATGGATTTCATACAATTCCAGCTTGCCGATTGCGTCAACAAGTATTCACCCGGGGAGAGGAATAGCTTGATATGGGATAAGATAGCTCTGTCCCACTGAATCTATTGTCACAGTTCTCTATTCACTAATATCATAAAAAAATATAGTCCCCGCTAACTGTGTAACCCAGCCGCTTCACCCAGGCCAGTTCCTGCAGAGCTTCCACATAGGTCTCCACCTGGTCTTCATCTGAGATACCACCGGTCTTGAAATCTATGATCCGGACCAGCCGTTGATCGGTATTCACCATCAGCCGATCAATGCGCAGTTCCCGGTTACGATGCCAGATACGTTTCTCGGTGAAGACCTTATCCCAGGCTGGAGCAAAGATCTCCGCATGAGCCGGAAGCTTGGCATCCACGGAATCCAAAATGGAGTAAATGGCGGAGGCGGAAAGAATGGAACCGTAACGCCTGAGGCAGTGCGACCGGGATAGCTCACGCTCCGTGGGACTGTTGCGCAGAAGTCCTGAGAGATAGAAATGCACCAGATCACCCTTCAGACCGGCTCTATCTTCCAACCAGACCTTGCGGTAATCCAACCCTTCCCGGCGGGGATAGTCCTGATAGAGGTGTTCAGAGTTTCCCAGCTCGGGATACAGAACTATCTCTTCCCTGGCTGCTTCGGTCTGGGTGGATTGCTTCGGCTCCTTATAAACAGGGCTCGTAAGCTCCAGATAGCCGTTCTCTCCCGTTGCTCCCCGGTCTTTCAGAAAATTGGCAGCACTTTGAGCCAGGAGCAAGGGCAGGCTCTTGGCCTCCTCATCCTTGGCTTCGCTATAGCTTTCCCAATCTTCTCCGGAGATAAAACTGAAGTAGATCCCCAAGCCAGCTTTCGCCCGTGTGAACGCCACATAGAGAGTGTTCATCTCCTCCAAAAGTTCGCGTTTCTTCACGCCCTCAGTCAGCCCTGCGAAGCGTGAAGACTTCAGCACCTTGTCATAGTGCAGGGTTAGCCCGAAGTCGCTGATCTCATGAAAGGAATCTCCCGCATAATTGAAATAGTATTTTAGCTTGGCATCTTCCCGGCCGTGAGTCCCTGTGAGGTTGTAAAACACAAAGACGCGGGAGAACTGCAAGCCCTTGGACTTGTGGATAGTAAGCAGTTGCAAGCCGCCACCTTCTGTCAGAGAACGTTGCCTCAAGAACTCCTGATTGCGGTTCTCTTCCAGATATTTGAGCAGTTCAGGAATCCCCAACCGCATCTGGCTTTCACTCAGCTCATATTCCCGGAGTAGCGAGATGAAGGCATAGAGATTGAGGTTGTCCCGCTCAGAAACAGCCAGGGGATCAAGAAACTGGTGTACAAAGAGTTCGCAAGCCTCTGAGGGCACCAGCCTAACTGCCTTTTGTGCCAGATCTATGAGCTGTTGCAAGTAGTCCGGTGCATCTGCTGTCTTGGCAGGATCTTTCTGTAACTGCCCCAGGTAATCGATCACTACCTTCAAGGGCTCAGCCTGGAGCAGATAGTAATCCGAACGCAACACTGCCAGAAGGCTGAAACTATCTCCATAGGCCAGATAACGTAGCCAATCCAGGAGTGAGCTCACCAGAGCGTGATCCAATAGGCTGGCGGAAGGCTCAAAGACGCTTGTCACACCCAGCTTTTCCAAGATGAGCTGCATCTTGCTGAGGTCTTCGGTCTTTCGACACAGAATCGCCATGTCTTCTTTGGGATACATATCCAGAGCCGGCAGAACCAGGCTCTTGATAAAATCTTCGTAGATATCGTCCTTACTCACCTCGCCCGTGCCTTTTTTCTGGTAGGGACGGTTGATCAGTTCTATCCGGCTGGACTGGTCCAGCTTCGGCTTACGGCTGGTGACGGGAGAGTATTCCCATTTCATGCCTTGATCTGCCAAACGCTGATGAATAGAGGCATCGGAGAAGATGTGATTGATGAAGCTCATCAGATGCGGACTGCTGCGCCAGGATTCATTTAGCTTCTCATAGAGGGGTTCTCCCAAGGAACGGAAGATCCCGCCCAGTTTCAGCAGCAGTTCCCGCTCTCCACCCCGCCAGCCAAAGATGGATTGCTTTTCATCGCCCACCACCACCATGCCGCCATAGCTACGCTCTCCCTCACCGGCACAAATCTCTTCGATGATGGGACGCAGAATGTTAAACTGAATAAGTGAAGTATCCTGAAACTCATCGATCAGGATAAAACGGCTGCGGAAGCTCAAGAATTCATAGAACTCAGTCTCAAAGCTGCTGGCCTCGGGATCGGGTTTATCGTGAGAG
>JAEZUG010000034.1 GCA_023421135.1 Candidatus Cloacimonadota bacterium
GCGCTGAAGCAGTCCGGGTGGCAATCTCCTGGTTGCCACAAAGGCCGGGGAGCGTTAGCAGCGCAGCTCTCGTCACTATTTACTTGTTACCCGCCACTAACAATAAAAAGGCGGACTTGCGTCCGCCTATTGCATAAGTCAAGTCTATTCCGTTTGCTGAGTAAAGGTGATGGTTCCCATATTCCGGGAAGTACCGGAGGCGGGGAAGCGGAGGGTTAATAAGTCTGATCTATAGACAATGCCTTCCTCGTAGGCACTTCCGCGCACACTTGAGACGTTTGTATTCGGTGGGCCTTGCATGGTGAAGTTTCCCTCTGCATCCACAGAAGCAGAGAAATGCGAGCCCTCTCCCTGCTGTCCTTCCTTCATAAAGGAAATCCAGATATTGGCAAAGTAGGTGCCGTCGCTCTTCCTGGCTTTACCGGTGAGGGTTCCTCCCGGGCGCAGGGTGACGGTGCCGAAATCCCAGATGTTACCGGGTTGAGGCACTACAAAGGGAATATGTGCAGAGTAGTTTCCACCTCTGGTTTGAAGCGAGATAAGCACGTTGAATGATGTGCTGTTGCTATAGTTCTGAGTGCTCAGGCGGAATCTTCCCTCGCTATCCACTGTTAACCAGGCAGAAAATCCCATCTCACCGTCCGGAATGTTCACCTGAGTGATCTGTCCGTAACCAGTGAAGGGAGTTCCGTTGGTATCCACAAGCCTGCCCATGATTGTGAAGCTTCTATCCTCAATAACCAGATCATCCACTGCCAGGCTGGTACCACCGGCGGGAGTATCCAAAGCCGCAGTCTGATAGGAGGCATTGTTACCGGCAAAGGCCTGCAACTTAGCTTGGGCATTGGCTTTGACCGTGACGTTGAATTCACCCTCGTCATTCGTGTAGGTAACGGTATATCCTGTATATCCCACACCGGTTGCCACCACCTGAGCTCCAGGGATGGGCTCTCCGCGATCCGCAGTCATCACTCTGCCTGTGAGAGTAGCCTGATCATCGATCACCACAGGGTGGTCAAAATTCCAATATGAGAAGTGGCTCACGCTGCCCACATAGTAGTTTCCTTGCCTGGTGGCAACGCCTTCTTCGCGCCACAGGCCATCTTCTTCATCATAATACCACATGGGCATTGTCTGAGGAGCGTTATCTTGCAGGATAAAGGGGATCGGGGTGGTGATGCCGACGGTCTTTCCTGAGGCAAGCTTGAGCTCCACTTCCGGAAGCTGAGCATCCCGGAAACTGGCTGAGATAAAGCCGTAGGATTCAAACATGGTGCTCTGCCCATTTTCCTGCACTCCTGAGAACTGCCCCGGGAAGGCATTGATTGCATCAGGATTGGTGGGATCAAAGTAGCAGACTTCAGCCTTCACGGTACCGGTAAAGCTTCCACCTCCTGGCAGCACGAAGGCATCCTGAGGGATTTCCAAAGTAGCTCCGCTATCTATCACGAAGCTCTGGTTGGCTGCAAAGCTCGTGGTGTATGCAGTGAAAAGCGTGGCAGAGAGATAGCTGGTTCTGCCCTTTACTATAGAGACGATCTTTTGGGTGGAGAGGTAACCATCCTTGCTGAATTCCACCTGCACCCGGGCTCCAGCCTCCAAGCCACTCAGGATAAAGGCTCCGCTGGCATCCGAACTTGTGGATTGATCGCCAACACTTACGGTAACACCTTCCAATACCGCCCTGCCGGGAGCATACACAGTGCCTGAAATCAAACCAAAATTCATACCGGGAGTGGTGGGCTTGTCGTCATCACAGGCAGACAAGCCAATAAGAAGTACTAAACAAAGAATCAAGCATAAAAGAACTTGAGTAGAACGTAAGACTTTCATTTTATCCTCCTTACTGGATCGTAGTCTTAACGGGATACTATTCGATATCTTGACTTATCAGGATATTATAAGTATGATTGAACCAAAGTCAAGGACTATTCAGTTAGCAGCAAGGAGTTAGCAGCAAGGACTTATCTACCGGTGAAAAAAGACCGGTCCGAAGACCGGTCTTGTATCATAGCTCTGTGATGTATGTTATTTGAGGAGGAGGACTTTCTGAGTCCAAGTCTCGCGATCGATGCTAACACGGATCAGATAAACTCCGCTACCCAGTCTTTGGCCATTTTCGGCTGTGCCGTTCCAGACGTAGCTGTGATAACCGATCGGTTGATTGCCGCGGTCAGTGGAGCGGATAAGCTGTCCCCGCAGGTTGTAGATGTCCAGTTTCACTGCTCCGCTTTGAGTCAGGCCGTAACGGATGGTGGTGCTGGGGTTGAAGGGATTGGGGTAGATGCTATCCAGGCCTTTTGCCACTGGCGCGGAGTTTCCGCCCTCTCCATCGGGATTAAAGCGCACTATGGCAGGGCCGAAGAAGCTGTTGGAGCCGTCGAAATCCAGGCTTTCCAGCCAATAGTAATAGGTGCCGGGTTCATAGATATCGTGGTCGTTGTAAACGTAGGTTTGAGTTTGGGAAGTGTTTGAGCCTTCGATGAAGGCATCCAGCATAGTGGCAGCTTCCAGTTCTTCAGAAGTACCGCGATAGATCCGGTAACCGGAGAGGTTGGTCTCGGATTGGGTGATCCACTGTAGTTGAACACCATTACCTATGCTTAGCATTGCAGTAAAACCGGAGAGCTCCACAGGGAGGGTTTCGTTCTCATCAAGACCGATCATGAAGTGCTCAGAAGCCTTGGCACCCTGTGGGAAAATGTAGTTTATTCTCACCCAGCGAGAAGCACCGGTTAACGAGTAGTCGCCAACACCAGGATTAATTGGTACTTCACCCGCATAGACAAAAGGCACAGTGGATCCCCAAGTATAGTCATAATCATCGTCAGTGGTCCAATAGAAAGTGATGGTTTTAGTTCGGTTTGAATCGTTTGCATTGTCGATATTACCGGCTATATCCCATTGTCTCTTGATATATCTCATATTAGCGTTACCTGTATTGGTGGAAGCAGAGTAACCCAGAATATTGTAATTCGTGGTTGGGAAGCTCAGGAATTTGACAGTGGGGGAATAGAGCCCATCTACATGAAATCCGGAGCCTCCGGAATAGGAACCGTTGGTTAAAGTAAAGGTTCCGTCCACAGATATCTCAGCTCCCACACTAACCCCAGATAGATTGTTTATGATCAGATTATAAACGGGGGATGGGAAACCTGAACCAATAGATTGAGCTGCATTGCCATTGTATGTGATAGTTGAGTTGGTCGCGGCAGTGACTTGTGCACTCTGCCCCACGGTAAATGTCCCGGTTACTGTTAATGAACCCACAATAGATAAATCAATTCCGTCACCGTTTTCCACCAGCATAGTGTAACCGGTGCCGATTATCACCGTTCCTCCTGATGCAATTGTCATGGCATCCACCAGGACATTCTGGTTGAGAGTCACACTATGAGGACTCTGTATGAGGATAGTTATTGAGTTGGACTCATCAGGAACCAAGGTCGCAGCACTCCAGTTTGTATTATCGGTAGAGCGTTGCCAGGTGCTAACATCACTCCAGTTTCCGGTAGCTGTGCTTCGATAGTAATATGCCAAGATTGGACTGCTGCGTAGGATGGGGTAGTTCCCATTAACTCCGGATTCATAACCCCAGACATTGGTAAAGTCCCAATTCGGGAAGTTTGTTGCTGTGCTGCCCTGAGCCAAGAACTGAGCATCGGTTCTGGAGGCGGTATATGTAGTTGTGTAAGACACTCCGGATTTCTCCAGCCAGTAACCATTGGCGACTGAACCTGTCTGGTTAGTTCCTCCCAAGCCTGGGGGCAAAGAACCAGAGGTCAAGCCAACTAATCCGCCCCAACCACCCTGCCAATCACCGGGAGTAATACCCCGGGTCAGGTCTCCGGTGCCATAGCTTCTAAAGATAGATCCACCAATAGTACAACCGGCAAGACCACCAACACGGTCTCCGCCGGAGATGTCGCCCCGCCCATAAGAATCTTGCGTAACGCCGTTTTCATTACAGCCGACAACTCCACCATACTTGATGTTGAAGGGATTATATTTTCTGGGACTTCCAAAATAGTCATTGGGATTTATCCATGTATTTGTAGGGTGAGTAGAGGAAACATCCACGTTTGACCAGCAGAGTCTTAAAATCGGCACTCTCTGGCGAGCAGTGCTGTTATTGGCACCGATCACACCTCCGGTTGCTCCAAATCCTTTTACGTATGATCCTGTGCCTGCTTGAGAGGAACAGTTCTGCGTTATCACAGTGTATGAACGAGCCGGGCTCGTTTCAGGAAGCAAAACCTTGCCAATAATGGCCCCGGTGCCTCGGCGTCCTGTCACTCTGGGGTTATACACAACGACATTCTTAACATAAACATCGTAGGTGGTTCCAGTTCCACCCCCATTGGCATTGGTGACAAAGCCAAAGAGACCGACGTTATCTTCACCATCCGTCCAGTAAGGATAATCACCATAAACCGGATCGCTTAAAGTGCCTGAGGTGGTTGGCCCGCGATTGATGTAAAGGTTGCTGATCTTCTTGTTTCCACCATCATAGATACCGTAGAAAGGATTTGTTTGGCTCGTTCCCAGAGGAGCCCAACCCTTCTGCCACTCCCACATCTGCACCCAGTTAGCGGGAACAAAAGCAGTGCCGGAATTGTGAGCAGTTTTGCAGTAATTCGCGTAACCCAAGTATAAAACAATGTCCCCTACCACGTAGTTTGTATTGTCTGTGTAAGGATAGTCGTCCAGAATATCCGGGTCTGTCCTAGCAAGATCAATATCTGCCCCCTGGAGATACGATCCCCCTAAAGCAGATCTCACATTCCACAGATCCAGCACAGAATTAACTGGTACTTGTGCATACGCACAGACGCTAAAACCAAGGATCAGGCCGATGACCATCACCATTTTAAAATAACTATGTCTCATAAGCATCCTCCTCGACGCTATGGTTGGAATAAGGAACCGGTCTCCCGCTGGACGAGGACCCCGAAACACTGATATATTCATAATATAAGAAGAAACTCAGGTCACAGTACAAAATATGGCAGAGTAGAAAAGCCTGTCAACAAAAATCTGCCTCTCAGGACGCATTAATTCGTTGTCTCTGAGAAATCTATTCTCTTTGGACTTCGTCAGAAACTCCTAAAACATCGTCTGTGATAAGCTTGGCTCATGGTGTCATTGGATAAACCTGCCTGATATTTCATAAATGCAAATACTGCTATGCTTTCTGTTACTCCTCGCAGTCAATTTTCGTAAAAAAACCACACTTCGCCCCCTAATACAGCAATCATTTTAAACGCATGTCATACTCATGTGACACGCATGAATTTACATGGGTGTCACATGGGTGTCACATGGGTGTCACATGCGTGTCGGATTAGTGACAAACATACCACAACTGGTATTTAGGTCATGGATTACTGTCTCAGCAAAAACAAAAAACCAGCCTTCTGGCTGGTCTTTATATCTGCATAATGAATTCTTTGTTACTTGAGGAGCAGAACCTTTTGAGTCCAGGTTTCGCGATCTATGCTGACACGGATCAGATACACCCCACTGCCGAGGTTTTGACTGTTCTTGCCGGTTCCATTCCAGACATAGCTGTGATAACCGGAGGGTTGATTTCCCCTGTCAATCGTGCGGATATGCTGTCCCCGCAGGTTGTAGATATCCAGTTTCACTGCTCCGCTTTGAGTCAGTCCGTAGCGGATGGTGGTGCTGGGGTTGAAAGGATTGGGATATATGCTATCCAAGCCTTGTATCACGGGAGTAGGATTGCCCCCTCCACCATCTGGATTGAACCGAACAACGGCGGGACCAAAGAAGTTGTTGGAGCCGTCTAGGTCCAGGCTCTCCAGCCAGTAGTAATAGGTTCCGGGCTCAAAGAGTTCTCTGTCGTAATAGACATAGGTCTGAGTTTGAGAGGTGTTTGAGCCTTCGATGAAGGCATCCAGCATAGTGGCTGTCACCAGCTCTTCAGAGGTGTCGCGATAGATCCTGTATCCCGATAGATTAGTCTCGGATTGAGTGATCCACTGTAGTTGAACACCATTACCTATGCTTAGCATTGCAGTAAAACCGGAGAGCTCCACAGGGAGGGTATCATCACTCTTGTCCGCTATGATTATCGGATGATCACCTTTGGAAGGGATGAAATTCACATTCCCAAAGCTCACACTGGTAAAAGTTGCCCCGACATTACTTGCGGTGATGGTCTCACTCAGTTTCACCCATCCACCACTGTACTCCCATACTGCCAGATCGGCAAGAGTCAATCCATTCAAGTATGAATTACGAAAGCGGAATTCCAGACTACAGGGTTGTAAGGTCGTGGGATTTACATTCCACCACTGAATAACCGAAGAACTGGTGCTCGGATGATAACTCCCACTTATGATACTAACCGTGGTACTGCCCATGTCTCCGCTGGGAGTGATGATCAGGGCGTCGAGAGTTCCCTCGGGACCCACAAATGTAGTGGCAGCAGAGCAGTTCTTTACACTCGTAGATTTAAACGGAGTCCCGGAGGTTAAATTTGTGATGCTTCCGCCATTCACAAAGAAGTAAGCATCGTTGTTACAGTATATGCTTCCGGAGCTTATCACCACCGAAGGAGCGGCATAACACCATGCCACCCAAAGCATAACCGCAAAAATTAGTAGCTTTTTCATAATCGGCTCCTTAATAGCAGCCGCTATTTCACACGCTCAACGTTCAGATTGAGATTGATCACTTTCTGTGTGCTGCTGGAACCGCTTACAACGCGTGAACACAAGGCAATGTAGTCGTTTGCAGCGCAATTCATAAATCCGCTGACACTCCCAGAGTCATATTGGGTATTTGTTACGCTTAAAGCAGTTGAAAGAGACTCGATATCATGTGTGAAAGTAGTCCAGCTGTTTGTAAGGGGTATAGATGCTGAATTCTGGCGGAATATCTCCACTTCGATCGAAGTATTGGAGGTGCCTTGAATAGCACAGGTAGCAGATACACGATAAGTCCCTGCTGTATTGATTTTGATATAGGCAGGCTTACCTCCAATAAAAGCTATCTCGGCATCACCACTGGCAGTGGTTTCCCAAGGTGTTCCACCTCCACCTCCCAATGTAACCGGTAGCATAGTCTCGTAGGCAGTGCTCGAACCTATTTCAACAGAGGGTTGGGTGGTTCCATAGTTGCCATGATTATAGGAAATCTGTGCATAGGTGTATGTCCCTGAACCAAAGCCATAAGGAGAGGAGACGGGTGCAACCCAGGGAGTCCAGACTCCAGCGGAATTTTTATACTCCAAGACTCCGGCATTATCACGGAATCCATAGCCAGAAATACCTTCGGTTGTGCCAAAATTGATGTATTTGCCACTTTGTAGCTTCACGTTGCCGTCCCCTCCCACTTTCAAAAGTGTGTTGGGTGTGCTGGCGTTATCTTTAACAGTAAATGCATTTGCTGTAGTGGTTCCGTTGAGATTCACCTCAACGTCGTCTGCCGCTGTCAAGGCTGCCAGAAACGTTAAAACAAGGATTGTAAGCAGTACTTTTTTCATTCTTACCTCTTGGTGTTTTAATAATATTTAAGATATGGTTACGACCCTCTCTGAAGGCCGTGGTTCTCATCACAACTATGTAGTTACTTGCTGTGTTTCACATCATTAACCGACGTTCACAACTGGTTCTCATAAGAGCTAATCCAGATACTCCTGTCCGAACGGAATCCAAGGGTCACAAAAAGGCATCTGACAGCACTCTGTCAATCAGCTGGCACGTGCTCCACAGTATAAAACTACAAGATATACTAAATCTGATTACTGTCAAGAGAAATCTGAAAGTTTTTTTGGATCCAGTTATTGTCTATGCAGAGATATATCACACATATGTTGATGAATCGGATTATGCCCGTTATCGCATGATATTGAAGCATATAAGAGTACTCCAGGATATTACTTCAATCCGTATCTATGTCGATCTTATCTAATCCGACAGGATACATTGAAGGACGTTATGCATTGCGATTGCAAAGCTGTTTCGGGCTCGAAGTATGCTTGCAAAGGCAGATGGGAGTGGTAGCGACATCTAATCGCGTTCAATAGAAAAGCACTTCAGGATGGCTTACACACTCTGACAAGAAGAATGCAAGCATAGTCTGGCTCCGAACAACTGGAAAATGCTATGAACCCGGAAACAGCGAAACCTCGCTGCCCGCACAAAGCTCTTGACAGCATTTGGGAAACTTCCAGATTATGCCATTATGAGGAAATTGCTTTACATACCGCTGCTAGCTCTCCTGCTCCTGGCTGTTGCGTCCTGCGAGATCTTCGGAATCCGGGATTCCGAATACCCCTCCGCGCCTCCGCTTTGGAACAACTCCACCAGCACCTGGGAGCAGGCACTGCAGAATCTGGGCTATTGCTACACGGATTCGCGGAACGTCGTGAAGTACTCCTCCATATTCACAAGCAATTACCGCTTCTATTTTGCTGCGCAAGACATAGTTGATTACAATCTTCCCAGCGTCTGGGAAAAGGCCAACGAGCAGGATATGCTGCTCAATCTGCACAGTCTCAGCTCCAAGATCACGCTCGCCCTCGAGCCGCTTCCGGGTAGTCCGGACGAGGTTCTGGCCAGTGAAGCCCGGATCTTCAGGAGCTATCAGCTTGGCATCAAAACATCTTCCGGCACCACCAACTACAGCGGTAGCCTGGAGCTGCAATTGCGCCGGGAAAGCGGTTACTGGTACATCTACCGGTGGTACGATTATCGCAGCGGCAACGAAGCCAGCTGGGGAAGATTGAAATATGTCTATTCGCAATAGCTTCCTTCTGCTTCTGGTCTTACTGCTCAGCTTGCTGGCGGCTTCCTGCCGCAATCCCTTTCGCCCCAGCCTTACTTACAACACCGGAGACGGCTTGGCAAATACCAATCCCAAACAGCTTTTAGAGAGCCTGGAGCGTGCCTATCAGGATAAGAATCTGGATCTCTATAAGAAGCTGCTCTCGCCGGATTTCCGCTTTGAGTTGCTCTCCAGCGAGGTCAATCAGATCGGCATAGACGTCAATAACGATGGTATTCGCGACTCCTGGTGGGGCTATGAGCAGGAAGTTCAGCTTACGGAAAACCTCTTTAAATATGGCTCTTCGGATGGGATTTATCCCCCGCCCGATCAGATCTCGCTGCGCCTGCAGATTCCTCCGGAAAACATGTGGGATATCGATCCCGAGAGTGGTCATGAGGATTGGGTGGTGATCCCTTGTGTCTTTGATCTGTCGCTCACCTTTCTCAGCAGTAACACGGTTTTGGGTGCCAGCGGAGTGGCGCGGTTTTACATCAAGCCGATCGGGGGACGCTGGTTTATTGCAATTTGGAGAGACGAATCGAACCTCTGAAGCCTGAAGGACGCATCCTGGCCGTGGATTACGGTGAAAAGCGGATCGGTCTGGCACTCAGCGATCCCTTGAGGATCTTTGCCAAGCCGTATCTGATGCTGGAAAACCAGGGCTTGGAAGCTCTGGTGCATTCTCTGAAGGAGATTATCAAAAGCTCTTCCGTGCAGCAGGTGGTGCTGGGCATTCCCTGGGCTATCGACGGAAGATTAACTCCCAAGACAGAAGAAACCCTGCTGGTTCTGGAACACTTGAAGACGCATCTGGAGATACCAGTGATTCCCTGGGACGAGCGTTATAGCAGCGATGAGGCTCATAAAGAGCTTAAAAAGATGGGAAGGAGCTGGCAACAGGCCCGCCAGGAGGTGGATGCCATAGCAGCAGCAATGATTTTAAAGAGTTATTTGGCCAGTCTGTAGCAGGATTTCCACAGATAATGGCAAAGAATCTATAAAGGTATGCAAAGACCACCGAGTAAGACCAATAGCCACAGAGATAA
This sequence comes from Candidatus Cloacimonadota bacterium, assembly GCA_023421135.1. Lineage (GTDB taxonomy): Bacteria > Cloacimonadota > Cloacimonadia > Cloacimonadales > Cloacimonadaceae > PHBP01. The sequence continues at coordinate 9,843 of JAEZUG010000034.1, forward strand.
AGGAAAGTGAAAATGCAAGAAAGTCAGGAACAACGAGAGATAATCTATGAAGATCCCCAGGGAGGCCGGAAGAGACTGGGCCTTATCCTGGTGCCGGTGCTGCTGGTTCTGCTGTTTCTGGGTTATCTGGCCTATCAGATCCTGGTTCCGGTGAGCTCAGACGAGATAATCTTAAGAGTGTCTCAGGGAGATAATGCCCGCAGTATTGCGCAGGATCTCTCTGAAGCGGGGATCATTCGGGACAGCCGGTTCTTCCTTCTGGTGGCACGATTTAGGGGAGTTGATCGGCAGCTTAAGGCCGGAAGCTACAACTTCGGGGGAGATGCCAATCTGCTGGAGACGGTGAACAGGCTGCTCGAAGGCAGCAGTATCGCAGTCAATGTGACAATTCCCGAAGGTTTGTCTCTATATAAGGCTCTGCTCAAGATAGCTCACAGCGGCATTACATCCTATGACAGCTTATATACTGCAGCCACCGATCCGGGCTTGGTGCGCCGTCTCACTGGAAAAGATCTGCCCAGTTTGGAAGGTTTTCTCTATCCCGAAACCTATCGCTTTGAGCTGGGCATGACGGCTGAAGATATCCTGGAAATTCAAGTGGCAGAATTCTATAAACGCATGCAGCAAGCTGGGATAGAGGCACAGGCAGACAGCAGTTTCTACAGCAAGCTCATCCTTGCCTCCATCGTGGAAGCCGAGACCATCTATGAAGATGAGCGTCCCACCGTGGCAGGAGTCTATCTGAACCGTCTGCAGAAGAACATGAGGCTGGAATCTTGCCCCACAGTGGATTATTTTCTGGAGAAGCAAGGGGTTCACCGTGAGATCCTTTTGATCCGTGATATCAACACTCCTGATCCTTACAACACCTATCTGAATGCGGGTTTACCGCCCACACCCATCTGTAATCCCTCACTCAGTTCCATACAGGCTGTCTATCAGCCAGAGCAGCATAACTATCTTTTCTTCCAGGCAGATCGCCAGGGGAGAAACGTCTTTTCCGTCACCTTTGCCGAACACCGCCGGAAGATGGCACAATTGCCCCGGCGTTTTGAATGATGTGAGCTGAGAGTGTCTTTATCTCTTTTTTTCACATTGACAAAAATATCAGCTTTGGGAATCTATCCCTAGAGATCTGAAGAAACCTATTATCAAGAATATTAAAGCCCTTTATGGAGGAAAAATGAAGACCATGAAAGTTCTAGTCACAATCCTTAGTATCAGCCTGCTGCTCTTAGCCTTTGGCTGCGGAAGAAACCGCAATACGGTGCGTCCCAGTGGCGAACCTGTTTACTATCCCGAGTGGTGGAATGCTCAAAATGATGAAGCCTATGTCTGCACCTATGGCAATGCCACCCGCGTGAGCGAGACTCTGGCGATGGAAACTGCCAAGAACCAAGCTCTGGCAACTGCTGCCCAGTATGTGGAAGTGGAAGTTCAGGCCATGATGAAGGTTTATGAAGAAGAAGCCGGGGTGATCGATCCTCAGCTCCTGCAGCTTTCTCAAAACGTGATCCGTTCGGTCACCCAGGCACGCTTCAGCGGCATTGTTTACGGCCGCAGTGAAGTTCGCCAGGTGGTGGAACAGAATACCCCCCGCTACAAAGTGTGGGTACAGGCCAAGATCCCCAAGACCGAGATCGCTAGAAACACCGCCCGCCTGATCCGTAACGAAGAAGCACTTTACAATCAGTTCAGAGCCTCACAGGCTTTCATGGAACTGGATGAATTGCTCGACTAATTAGTCCCTATAGTTAAGCCGCTTCCCAGGAAGCGGCTTTCCTTTATCACAATACGTAGTCCCGGGATTTGTTCTCCAGAGGATCAATCCCGATTATCTTGTAATTAAGCTATCCAAGCCAGAAGCTTGGAGAAGGAGTTTATCATGAATACTTGGATGAAGATTGCAGTTATCTTCGCACTTACTTTATTCTTCCTGTCTGCCTGCGACGAAAACGATCCCCCCGAGGGACTGGATACTGCTGCTGCGCTAAGCCACTACTGGGAATATCAGACCGATCTCACGGGTGGCCTGCATGACCGTAACGCCACCATGGATCAGATCAGTGCCAAATTCCTGGCTATGGGTGGTAAAGGCAGAGATGCCTGGACCGAGATCGATGCTTTGGTGAATACCTATATCGCTCAGAGTGAAGCTTCCGCGGAAGATTTTGACCAGCTTATCCAGGCAGAAAACGCCATCATTCCTTATGGTGAGGATAAGGGTATTCTCAGCAGCATCGCCGGAGGCATCTACGGTGTAGCTAAAAGCACGGTGGTTTCCAGCGGCAGAATGGTGCGTAGCGGATACCGGGTGCTGAGTGGGAAGAAGAGCCTCAGGCAGGTTCTGAACGATCCCGAGAGCGGTATCCCGATTGTGTCTTCCTTTGCAGAGACCATTGCCCAACACAATGCCGATCGCGATGCTTCCATCCGTCAGGCAATCCTTGAAAACAACAACATGGATGGCTTTGTACCTCTGGATCAGTTCCCTGGTGAATCTCCCCAGGATAAGATGAACTACTATTTGAATCTCTCGGACGAGAGCCCTCTGAAGATGAGCACCAGAGCAGATGTGATGTTTTGGGATGAAGAAGAGAGAACCAGAACTGCTGCTACTGCCCGCAAGCTGGGAGAAACCGGAGTCAAAACCGTGGCAGATGCTGCCGGCGGAGGTTTGGCAGGAGAAGTGGTAAACGAGATCATCTCTCAACACATGGAGCCCGGGCAAACCAGTGCAGATACTGGTACTCTGAACCTGACCCTCAATCAGAATGCCACCGCTAACCCGCCTGTTACATCTCCCAAGACTATTATAATAGCCAAGGCCAATAAACCAGCAGACGATCCCCGCATCACAGTGATCCCCAATGCACCTCAGGCTCTCACACAGCCTCTTCCCGAAGGTGAGTATAATATCATCATGATTGCCGATGGTTTTGTGCGTAGCATTGCCGAGAACTTGCAGATTGTAAGTGGTCAGGTAATCTCTAAGATGGGAGAACTCTATAAACTCTCCGAGAACGCCATAATTATCGACCGCATGTGGATGGATGAAGGACTGGTACAGATCAATCAGCCAGTGCATTTCCACCTCAACGCCCTTTCCACGATCGGGAAGAACCTCTCCTTCAACTGGCAGGTGACAGGGGGCACATATTCCAATCTCAGCGCTCAGCAGAATCACCTCACCTTCAAACCCACCCAGGAAAATGAATACACAGTCACAGTCACAGTCTCCGATGATGCCAAGAGCGTCAAAACCGCCAGCATGGTCTTCTCTGTGACAGGTGCCTCAATCACCGTAGAGGACTACACTATCCAGAGCAGCACTTTCAACGATTCCAAGCTCAATCCCGGCGAGAGTGCCACTCTGCAACTGGAACTGAAGAACAACGGCCCTGGTCAGGTGAGCGGAACTCAGAGTATAACAACTTTCGATGGCATCACCAATAGCTATGGCACTGCTGGTATCACTGCTGCGGAGAACCAAAGCTGGATCATCAATGTTCCCATAGTGATTCCCCCCAGCTATTCCGAAAGCCAGGCTGTGATCCAGTACAACTTGAGTACTCTGAACCAAAACCAGATCCCCGTCACCATCACCGGACAGGTGGTCGTGCCGGTGGATTTCTACGTTGAGATAGACCAGCTCAGCAGCCCTGTGACCGATCGTGTAGTGACCATTACAGGAATAGTGGCAAATCCTCAGCTAAACAATGCTATCCTGATTGTAGATAACAACCCTGATCAGACCTTTGATCTAAATCTGAATAGCGGCTATTTCAGCCAGGATATTGCTATGGCAGGCTCGAGCTCCGAAGTGGATCACGTTGTCAAAGTAATAGCTGTCTCCGGTGGACTCACTGCCAATGCAACAATGTCTTTCTCTTCTCAGGTTGCCGAAGCAGCCCTGCAGGCCACTCTTACCTGGGATACCGATGGCACAGACGTGGATTTCTGGATTACTGATCCCAATGGTGAGAAATGCTACTTTGGTAATGATTACACTGCTAGCGGACTCGAACTGGACTTTGATGACACCAATGGCTACGGTCCCGAGAATATCACAGCTACAAACATCATTCCCGGAGACTACCTGGTGCAGGTGCACTATTGGAGTGATCATGATTACTACAATGAGATTGTCTCAAACTGCGTGGTCGTGATTCGCCAGGGCTCAGAGAGTGCCACTCCCGTCACCTATTACGGAACCTTGTATGTGGAAGATGACGTCTGGACTGTTACTACCCTGCATTATGATGCAACCAGAGGTTGGAGCTTCAGACCCAATAATAGCTATGGCAAGGTGAACAAAGCCAATCTCCCTGCCAAGTAAATCATATAGCGGATAGGTGTAAGGCCCGTCCCAGAAATTGCCCGGGTGCTTGAAGCAGAATATCCCGCTTCGAGCACCCGGTTTTTGTTTCACAATATCTTTGTCTTGACATCCAAGAGGGGTTTACTATTGTAGTGCAAATATTTCTCGTATCAGGAGGTAAATATCCATGAGACAAAATACTAGCTCTTTCGCACAGCCGCAAATAAGTGTAGTTTTCTTACCCCTGATCGGGTCTGCCGGGCTCTGAATCCCCCGGGATTCACTCTAAATTCACCCCTCCCGCTCAACCGGTAAACAAAGCTCTATTGTAGCGTTTCCGCCGGGTATCCCGTTTAAACCACCAGGAAACACCAGTTCCTCACCATCAAGATCAAATCAACAGACCCGTTAACCCTTTTATTTAGCACATGGAGTTAGAAAGAATGTCTGCTCTCAGATTTGTTTTGAGTTTTATGCAAGCCATGAAGCTGAAGTATCTGCTTACGATACTTTGCATTATACTGGCTGCTATCTTTAGTTTTATCACACCTCTGGTGATTCGTTTCACGGTGGATTCCATCATCGGTGGCAAAGCTGCGGAGCTCCCCTTTGGGATAACCATGCCCATAGATTCGGGCTTTTTCAGCAGTCACCTCAGTCAAAGCCTGCTTCTGGCAGCGCTATCCATAGTGTTCTTCAGCCTGCTGGCTCACAGCCTCACCTTCCTGAGAGGGAAGCTGAGCGCGGAAGTATCCGAAGAACTGGCTCGCAGAATGCGCACCCGGCTCTATGACCATATCCAAAGATTGCCCTATATCTGGCACAGCAAAGTACAAACCGGGGATATCATCCAGCGCTGCAGCTCAGACGTGGATACCGTGCGCCGATTCATCGGCCTGCAATTGGTGCAGTTGGGCAGAGGTGTCTTTATGGCGCTCTTGATCCTGCCTATCATGCTTTCTCTGGATCTGCGCATGACCTTGGTCTCTACTGTGGTTGTGCCGGTGATCTTTGTCTATGCCTTCATCTTTTTCAAGCAAGTGAAGAAGAAGTTTCAGGCTGCCGATGAGGCAGAAGGCTATCTCACCACCGTGCTGGAGGAATCCCTCAATGGCATCCGCGTGGTGCGTGCCTTTGCCCGGGAGGACTATGAGATCGGTCGGTTTGAGAAGGCTGCCAGCGACTATCGTCTCAAATGCCGCAAGCTGATCACCATCCTGGCCTACTACTGGGCTTCTTCGGATTTTCTCTGCCTCACGCAGATGGCCATGGTCTTTATCTTTGGTATCGGCTGGACCATCCGGGGAGATATCTCGCTGGGAACCCTCTTGGCTTTCAGTACATATATCAACATGCTTTTATGGCCGATTCGCGAGATGGGTCGAATTCTCACCGATATGGGCAAAGCCCTGGTTTCTATCGGCAGGCTCCGGGAGATTCTGGACAGCCCGGTCGAGACCATGGAAGCCCCTGTGCGCATCCCTGCGGGTTCACGCCTCCGGGGCGAACTGGAGTTCCGGAACCTGAGCTTTGCATATGGCCCGGAAAACCCCATCCTGCACAAGATTAACCTTAAAGTTGCAGCAGGAGAAACCATAGTGATCCTGGGTGCCACTGGCAGCGGGAAATCCACGCTCACTAACCTGATCCCCAAGCTCTTTGACAATTATGAGGGAGCCCTCTTGGTGGATGGCCTGGATCTGCAGAATTATCACCGACAGGATCTCCGCAAGCAGATCGGCATCGTGCTGCAAGAGCCTTTCCTCTATTCGCGCAGTCTCTCTGCCAATATTGGCATGGCTCTGGCTCAGCAGGATCAGGCACGCATCGAAGAAGCTGCCCGCGAAGCCGCACTGCACAATTGCATTGCAGATTTTGAGCAGGGATATGAAACCGTGATCGGTGAACGCGGCATCACTCTCTCCGGAGGTCAACGCCAGCGCACTGCCATTGCCAGAGCTCTGGTGACCGATCCTGCCATACTAATATTGGACGATGCTCTTAGCGCCGTGGATTCGGAAACCGAGCAGGACATCCAAAGAGCTCTGTTGCATCGTAAAGGCCGCGCTACGACTATTATCATCACGCACCGGCTCACAGGCGTGTCTCTGGCAGATCGCATCGTGGTGCTGGAGCATGGGAGAATCGTACAATCCGGTACACATCGGGAACTGATCGATAGTCCCGGTGTTTACCAACGCATCTGGAACATCCAGCACATGCTGGAAAAGGAAGCGGGTTAATAATATGGATATACATAAAGAACAAGAATTTACCAATAAGTTTGATTACAAGCTCTGGCTCAGCCTCCTAAAAGAGGCGATGCCTCACCGCAAGCTGATCATCATCCTGGGAGTGGTGATGGTGCTGAACGCCATGATAGACGTGGTTTTGCCCCTGCTTACCCGCTACGGAATCGACCACATGATCATCCCCAAAGACACCAGCAATATCATAGCTTTCAGCTCGATATATCTGGGTGTGATAGCAGTGCAGTTCATCCTGGTTTTCCTGCTGATCGATATCGCTGGAAGAGTGGAAACAGGCATGAATTATGACCTGCGCAACACCTGTTACCGCAAGCTGCAAAGCATGAGCTTCAGCTATTACGACCGCACGCCCACCGGCTGGATCGTGGCCCGGATGAATTCGGATATCTCCCGGCTGGGAGACATCGTGGCCTGGGGCATAGTCGATCTGGTCTGGGGTGTGGCGATGATTATCTTTGTGCTGGGAGTGATCTTCGTGCTCTCTTGGCAATTGGCTCTGATCCTGATAGCTCTGCTGCCTCTAATCGCTTTCATCAGCATCCGGTTTCAGATCAGCCTCTTCCGTTCCTACCGCGAAGTGCGCAGGCTGAACTCTATGATCACCAGTAGTTTTGGTGAAGGCATCCACGGTGCCAAGACCACCAAGACCTTGGTGCGCGAAGAAGCTAACCTGGCAGAATTCGTGGAGCTCAACGGCAAGATGTATCGCAGTTCCGTGAAGGCAGCCGTGGCTTCTGCGCTCTTTATGCCGCTGATCATGCTGGTTTCCTCGCTGGGAACCGCTGCTGTGATCTGGCGCGGTGGAGGCTTGGTGAGTGCCGGGCTGATCGGTTTTGGAACCCTGGTAGCCTTCACACATTACGTAATGCACGTCTTTGAGCCCATCTCAAACGTCGCCCGGCTCTTTGCCGAGATGCAAAACGCCCAGGCAGCCGCGGAGCGGGTCTTTTCCCTCTTGGCACTGAAGCCCGAGATCATCAGCACTGTACCCTATACCCCCGAGTGGGATGCTCTGCCAATGCGGGGCGAGATCGAGCTACAGAACCTGGGCTTTGCCTACAAAGAAGGCAAGCCGGTCTTTCGGGATTTCAGCCTCAAGATCGCTCCAGGAGAGTCCATTGCTCTGGTGGGAGAAACCGGCACCGGTAAAACCACGCTGGTTAACCTCATCTGCCGGTTCTACGAGCCTCAGCAGGGTGCCATCCTGATTGACGGAAAGGACTACAGAGATATCCCGCTACCCTGGATTCACAAGCAATTGGGCTATGTGCAACAGGTGCCGCACCTCTTTCAGGGCAGCATCATGGAAAACATCCGCTATGGCAGACTTAATGCCACAGATGAAGAAGTGATCGAAGCTGCCAAACTGGTGCGAGCCGATGAATTTGTTCAAGACCTGCCCGGAGGCTACGACTATAAGGTGGGAGAATCCGGCAATCTGCTCTCCACGGGACAGAAGCAACTGCTGGCCTTTGCCCGGGTGGTGCTGGCGGATCCCGCTCTCCTGATCCTGGATGAAGCCACTGCCTCCATCGATACCGAGACCGAACAACTGGTGCAAGAAGCCATGCACAAGGTTCTGGCAGGACGCACCGGGATCATCGTGGCGCACCGGCTTTCCACCATCCGTCAGGTGGATCGTATCCTGCTATTACATCAGGGAGAGATCCTGGAAATGGGGAATCACAAAGACCTGATGCAAATGCGGGGCAGATACCACCAGCTCTATATGAACCAGTTCATGACCGAAGTGACGGAGCAGGAATTGCTCAAGGATGCATGATTACGATAGTGAACAGAGAGTGACGAGTAACAAGTGACGAGTGACAAGAGCTGCGCTGCTGCGCTTTGTAGAGGCGGTCGCCGTACCGCCTTGTTAGTGGTGAAGAGGTGGAGTGAACTGCACTGCTGTCCTCGCGAAGAAGCTACCGAATAGAACGCAGATGACTGGATCGACGGGATCAACTGGATAAACATTGAACACGGAGAAGGGGATTAGGGGATAAAACAGGATCAATAGAGCGCTGATGACGCAGATGATTATGATTAACACAGAATCCCTCCTAATCCTCTAATCCTGAAATCCTCGTGATAAAGAGCCTTTAGTTTCCCAGCTGCACGTTGAGCCTCTATTAACTATTAACTTTTCACTATTAACTTGTAGGGGCAGACACACAGGTCTGCCCCTACAGATACATGGCTTTAATCTATCAGCCAGACGTCCATCCCTAACTCTCTTTTACTCTTTCCCTCTGTTTTAGATGAAAAACTCCTCTTCCATTTCCCAGACCAACCTGCGAAGCGTCCTAATCGTACGTCGTACATTCTCAATTCTCAATTCTCAATTCTCAATTCAACATTCCCTTCCATCCTGTTGATCCAGTTGATCTTGTCACTGGTTACTTGTTACTCCCAGATTAGACACCAGATGCCAGGCTTCTTCCATGTAGTACCGGATGGTGTATCTATCTACCCGCAGGAAATACGTTCACTCACATTGGAAGATGGATCTGATTGTAAGGGTATATTTGTGTGCCCTCCAGATTAAAGCTCATGTCTCCTCCATATATCAGGATAGGGGATTTGTAGTCCATAGACTTCGCCAAGAGTTTTATATTGCTTATCATATTGGGATTGATGACGTTGGCAGATTTGATTTCCACGGGTATTAGGCTTGCACCGTTTTGGATTATCAGGTCTATCTCAAGGCCGCTATTCTCTCTGTAAAAATAGAGAGGTGCATCACTTCCCTGATTGTAAAACATCTTCATATACTCTGAGACCACAAAGGTCTCAAAGAGCTGTCCCTTCAGAGGGTGATTCACCAAGTCCTCTGCGTTTCTTATTCTGAGTAACCGGCAAGCCAGACCCGTATCCAGAAAGTAGAGCTTTGGAAACTTTACCAATCGCTTGTTCTGATTCTTGTGCCAGGGTTGCAACAGGTGAATGATATAACTGGTCTGCAGGATTGAGAGCCAGTTGTTCACTGTCTTAAAATCTACTCCGGTCTCGTTTGCCAGAGCCGATTTGTTCAGCAGTGATCCGGTTCGACCGGCACACAAACCCAAAAATTTGAAAAATAGATCTCTGTCCTGCACCTGGGTTAGTAAACGCACATCCCTCTCCAGATATGTGGTTATGTACGATGTATAGAAGATTTGCGGATCCATTTCCTTGTCGATCAATCTGGGATAAAAGCCTCTGAATAGAAGATCGTTAATCTCATGTTTGTGGTCTGGATAGATCTCTTGGTAGGAGAAGGGCAGAAGCTGAAAGATGGCAGTTCTGCCTGCCAGAGACTGTGAGAGATGCTTCATCATACTGAATTGATTACTGCCCGTCAGGATAAACCGGGCAGTTCCCGGATTGGCATCGGCCATCATCTTGATGTAAGATAATACCTGCGGAGCATATTGAAACTCATCGATTATGTAAGACCCATCAGGAGCAGTAAAAACCGACTTGGGATCATGCTCCAGGATAAGCCTCAGCTCAGGGTTTTCCAGATCCAGATATATGTGACCTGGAAACTGCATCTTAGCCAGGGTTGTTTTTCCGGACTGCCTTGGTCCGGTGATTGTAATGATGGGAAAGCCTTTGGCTACAGTCATTAAGGCATCCTGCATGCTTCTTCTATACATGTTATCCTCACTATTCATGCAAATCAGGGAACGCATTCCCTAATTTGCATGAACATCTATAAGGCAATATACAGTCAAGCTAAATCTTGAGCTGAGATCTATCTGTTATATAGCCCCTTTTAAAAAACTCTGCCGCACCGGCTCGTCAAAGCGTTCGATGGCATAGCGCAGCATAGTGCGGGGCATGGTGCTGTAATGCTCCCTCAAAAAGGCGTACTCCACAGAATAATCCTTCTTGCCAATCTCGCGCAGCATCCAACCCACGGCTTTGTGGATCAGATCGTGAGAGTGATGCAGCAGGATCGTGGCAATCCTCAGAGGAGCATCAAAGCGGCCTTGATCAATGAAGGCAGCCGTTGCCACCATCGCTACTCTCTGGCTCCAGAGATGCTCTGTTTCTGCCAGACGCACCAGCTCTTCCCAGCCGTGGCTCAGGCACCAGTCTCCCAGGATTCGATGAGCCGTAAGATCGACCAAATCCCAGTTGTTCGCATAGTCCAGATTCTTCAGGTAGAGCTCCACAACCGCCAATTTCTCTTCTTCCGTCTTGGCTTTGCGGTAGATCTCCACCATAATCATCAGGGCAGTGAGGCGCACTTCATGCACTTTATGAGGCAAGAGCTTCTGAATCTCTTTGAGGCTGAGCTCTCTGTAGAACTGCTTCACTACAGTGCGTTGCAGGGGAACTGTAAGTCCCCAGAAGATATCGCCTTCGCCATACTGGCCGGGTGCTGTCTTGAAGAAGCGGGAGAGTTCGCTAGCCCGGGCGGGATCGGCAAGAATCTCCAGGGCTTGCACCAAGTCTGGGGCAGTTTTCATATCAATCTCCGGCTTCGATATCTTTCATGTAGAGAGCTTCGGCATAGCATTTCTGCACGCAGAGGGAGCAGCCCACGCAGAGCTCGGTGTCGATCACGGGGAGTTTATCTTCATCCAGCTTGATAGCCAGGTAGGGACAGCGGGTGCAATTGCCGCAGTGGACGCAGAGTTCTTTTGTAAGAGCAGAGTGTTTGCGCTTGGGAGGCAGAGCCATGAAGTCCGTCACCGGCTCCGGTTGAGCTATTCCGATCAGGTCTTTGATGCTGCTGATCCCTTTGAACTCCAGGTAGTGGCTGAGGCCTTGTTTGAGATCACGGATGATTCCAAGCCCATACTTTTCTACCACGGTACAGCATTGCACGGTGGAGACGCCTAAAGCGAGCATATTGGCAGCGTCAAGATAGCTCATCACACCCCCGTTTCCGGAGATCTGCACGCCCATCTTGCCAGCTCTGGCCAAGGTCAGATAGCTGATGGGAAGCACTCCGGCTCCGCTCATACCTACGATAACACCTTCATCCCAAGCGCCGTCGGATTCACGAAAGGCCAGGCTGGGGAAGGTATTGGCCAGCGTGATCCCGGCTTTCTTTCCGGGATAGCGGGCAAAGACTTTGCGGATGGCATCGATGATGGGATAGATGGCGGTGACTGCGCCGGTGAGCTTAAAGAGTTTGGGGATTTCAGGATCGCTGATCTGCATCACCCAATCGATAATCTTGGCAGAAAGGGCTGCATCTTGCGCCACGATGTCGCCATGGGTGCCATCTCCGCCCTGAGGGCAGCTGAGGCTGTATTCGATGCCCATGGCACCGGCGGCTTCCAGCTTGCGGGTGTTGGATTGCCAGACCTGCTTATCACTCTCGTCATCACCGGTAACGGGTCCGCCTGTGGAGGCCATGGTGAGCTTGGTGGGGTATTCCTTCACCAAGCGCGCTACTTCCTCGCAAACCCTGTCCAAAGAGTGTTCGGAGACGTTATCACAATTGCCATAGGTATCCGGATTGAAGACAAACATATATTCGCCGGGGATGTGGATATCGAGGTTGTCAAAGGCAGTCTTCATCACGCCACCGCTCCAGCCGGCTTCGTAGGCAAGCTTCATCTGCTCGTAGCCATCACTGGGTGGTGCTGCAGAAAGCAGGAAGGGGCTTTCTATCTGGCGACCAAAGAACTCACAAGAGAGATCCACGGGATATTCCTTCCAGCCCAGGACCGGGATGCAGCTCTTGGTGGCTTTGGGGATGCTGGGAGCTGCTTCGTTCTGCAGCTTGGCATGCACGGTGAGAGCAGCGTTCTTTCCAGCAGCAACGGCTTCCACGACTGTGCTGGGGCCATTTGATACATCTCCGCAGTAGTAGATGTTTTCTCCCGTTTCGGCGTAGCCGGGGCGGTTTCCGATGGCTACAATCAGCATGTCAAAGGCACGGAAAGAGGGGCTGGCACCTTTTTCATCCTGGAGCTTGGAAGGATGGAAAGCTGTGCCGGCGGGCAGAGTCACAGGGATGGTCTTTATTCCTTTGACAATGCCATTCTCGTGCACCAGTTCGGTGACTCTGTGGCGGTTGCAAACTTGGATTCCGGCTTGGAAAAGTCCGGCTTTTTCATCCGGAGTAAGCGGCATCTCGGGGTAGGATTCCAGGCAGATCATCTCCACATAGTCAGCTCCGTTCAGAGCGGCGGTGAGAGCTTGATCAGCGGCGATGGCTCCGCCTACCACGGCAATTCTCTTGCCGGTGAAGTTATAGCCTTGAGGGTTTTTCAGGATGTCCATGCCATAATGGATGTATTCGTCTCCGGGGATGTTCAAATGGATGGGATTGGTGAGTCCGGTGGCCACGATCACGGCAGCATTGCCTTGAGCCAGAAGTTCTTTGGCAGAAGGAGGAGCTTGAGTGAGGGGTGTAATGCCGAAGGCCTCACTGATGTAGGCCAGATCACTCTCCATCACGCCGGGTTCCAACCTCTGAGCAGGGATTAGATTGGCCTGTCCCCCGGCTCGTTCAGGTTCATAGACGCTCACTTCGTAACCCATCTGGATCAGGGAAGTAGCAGCACCCAGGCCGGCAGGACCGGCACCGATCACTGCTATCTTCCTGCCGTTGGATTCAGGACGGATAAACTGCGGTAACTGTCCCAGTTCCTTGGCTTTTTTGATGATGGTGGCCTGGATGGCGGGGATATTCACGGGTGTGTCAAAATCTTCTCTGGTGCAGCGGGCTTGGCAGTGGTAATCCGGACAGACGGAGCCGCAGACCCCGCCCAGGGGGTTGCTGGAGAGGATGATGCCGGCGGCACGCTTGAAATCTGAGGGCATAAATCCGGATGCTGCACGGATGAAATCTGCCGGAGAGCAATCGCAGGGACAGCCGGTCTTGCAGGGCTTTTCTTCGCAGAATTCACATCTGGCCATTTCGGCTTTAAGTTGGGCATCTGTGTAAAACATATCTACTCCTTTTAGTGACTTACGGCCGACAGAGGGTTCTGCCGGCCGCAAAGGCTTAGGTTAAGAGCTTCATTTAGCTCAGCTTGGCCAGTAGGTCTGTCTCTATCTTGGATGCCAGGGCTTCGCAATCTTTGATAAGGCTTTGAGCTCTGCTGAGAGTTGCAGTTTTGAAGCTATCATCGGTAGAGGATGTGAGGTTGATCAGAACGTTGTAATAGGCTGCTTTGGCGGCGGCCAGGGCGGTGAGTCCTGCCACGCCGGCATCGCTGATGGCGTTGATATTGCCAATGGCACAGACCTTATCTGCCAGTTTCAGGGCATCCAAAGAGAGCTCCAGGGTTTCCATGGGTACGTTGATGGCCTTCTGAGTGGTGCGTTCCAGTTCACGGTTACGCAGCTCGATCTCTGTCTCGGTCTTTTTGGGCAGGCGCATAGCATCCATCATCTCATAAAAGGCATCGGTGTCTTTGTCTATGCAAGCGATGGCTTTGAGCTTGATGTCTTGTCCCATCGGAGCAAAATCCATAGCCTGTTCACGCACCTTTTCATAGCCCTTTTTGTCTATGGTGAGGTTTGAGACCATGGCTGAAAGGGCTCCGGAGATAGCCGTGCAGAGAGCAGCCACACTGCCTCCACCGGGTGCGGGAGCGTCTGTGGAAAGCAGATCGCAAAACTTGCTTATGGTAAGCTCGCTGAGGCTGTCTTGCTTGGCAATAGAGTATTCTATCACCTTCTTGTCCAGATCAAAGGGAGCCAGCTCTGCCAGACCCATGGATTGGATGGCAGTTTCCATGATCATCCGCTCGGGGATACCCGTGGATTCATTCATCTTCCTCAGATAGTGCAGGCCGGATTCCAAGAGGGCAGCTTTGGGGATGAGTCCCACCAGCTCGGAGCCTGTGACCTGGATACCCATCTCGGAGGCTAGTTCTCGCACTTTATCCAGCACCAAGTGAGCGGGAGTGACCTTGTAATTGGTGAGGTTGATGCTGATCTGGGCACGATTGTAGGCATCGATATACCAGCCCACTGCTTTGCAGTTTTGGAAGAGACCGGGGATGTTTATTTTGTTGCCTTGCTCGTCTTTGAGCAGTTTTCCGGCTGCATCCCGGGCGGGTTTGCCGCTTTCGCGGATGGTGAGAGCCAGATCGTGGGCTTTCTTTTTGTCTCTGGTATTAAGATTTATGTTGTAAGCAATCAGGAATTCCCGGGCTCCGATGGCGGTGGCACCACTGCGGGCATTGAAGGCATGAGGGCCAAAATCCGGCTTCCAGGCAGGATCCTTGGCTTTTTCGGCCAGGGCTTCATATTCTCCACTGCGAACGGTGGCGAGGTTTTGCCATTCTGGCTTGGAGGCGGCTTGCTCATAGAGATAGACCGGGATGCCCAGCTCTTCACCCACGCGCTTACCCAGTTTGCGGGCATATTCGGCACATTCTTCCATGCTCATTTCACTGATGGGAATAAAGGGACATACGTCCGTGGCACCCATGCGGGGATGCTCACCGTGATGCTTGCTCATATCGATCAGTTCGGCGGCTTTCTTGATGGCCAAAAAGGCTGCTTCGACCACAGCTTCGGGTTCTCCCGCCATGGTGAAGACGGTTCTGTTTGTATCTGCACCGGGATCAACATCCAACAGTGCAACATTCTTCACGGAACGAATGGCTGCTGCGATGGCATCCAGCACTTGCCGGTCACGGCCTTCGCTGAAATTGGGGACGCATTCCATCAGTCTCATTGCTTTACCTCTTTATCGGTTAATTTATGAATTTTTACTTTGATTATCTTCTTGTCTGTGGCCTGCAGCACCTGGATACGGAAGTGATCGCAATTGATGATCTGACCCTGGTGAGGAATCTGTTCCAGACGGTCCAGAATCAGCCCTGCTACAGTCTCATAATCACCTTCGGGCAGGATGATATCATGATCATCTGCCAGAACGTCTATATCGACGTCTGCTTCGACCAGCCAGGTGTTGGGAGAGATCTGCACCACTTCGGTGCTAGGTTCTTCCTCGTCATACTCGTCTTCAATCTCGCCCACGATCTCTTCCAGGATGTCTTCAATGGTCACCAGTCCTGCAGTTCCGCCATATGAATCCACGATGATCGCCATGCTGCGATGCAGGCGTTGCATCTCTTTGAGCAGCACGTCCAGATCTGTGTTTTCCGGCGCAAAATAGGGCTCGTGCAGCAGATCTCCCACTAGCGTCTGAGGTGTGCATTCCTTCTTGAAGACATCGTAGATGATCAGGATGCCCACCACGTTGTCGATGGAACCCTGATAGACCGGATAGCGGGTGAAACCCTCTTCCCGCGCCAGCTCCAGCGCTTCTTCCACTGTTGCAGTTTCGGGCAGAGCGATGATCTCGGTGCGAGGAACCATCACATTCTTGGCATCCAGCTCATTAAAATCCAGAGCATCTTCGATCATCTCCAGCTCGGGATTGCTCATCCCGGTGTGGGAAGCTTCGGAGAGCAGCAAACTGAGGTCATCTTTGGTGAGGTAGTTAAAATTGTCGTCATCAGCCAGCTTGAGAAGCTTGCGCAGAGCCCGGTTTATGCCGCTCACCACTGAAACAATGGGACGCAGCAGGAAGTAGGTCACCTGGATCACGGGGAAAAAGCGGGGTACCAGTATCTCGGGACGCTCCCTGAAGATTGCCTTGGGCATGATCTCTCCAAAGATCAGGACGATGGATCCGACAATCAGAGAAGTCCAGACAGGATCAATCACAGCAAAGCTTTGCCGCAGGCTATGGATCAGATAGGTGGAGATGGAAGAGAGCAAAACGTTCACGACATTGTTGCCCAAAAGAGTCGTCCCCAGGCATTTATCCGGGGTGCGGATAAAGCGCAACAGCCTGCCCTTGCTCCGGTTCTTGCGGGCATCATATTCCAGATTAATCTGGTCTATTGAAATGATTCCCGTCTCAAAACCTGAGAACAGGAAAGACAAGGCTAAAAACAGGATAAGAACGCATATTGTCAGCAAAAGCTGCACTATCATTTACTCATTCACCTTCTCGTTTCTCCAGGCAATTCTGAGAGATTCGATAAACTCATTGATCTCGCCCGCCAAAAAAGCATCCAGGTTATAGCTTGTCAAGTTAATTCTGTGATCTGTAACCCTTGATTGGGGAAAGTTATAGGTGCGGATTTTCGCACTGCGGTCTCCGGTGGAGACCTGAGCCTTACGTTGCCGGGCGATCTCCTGCTCCTGTTTGCTGATCTCCAGATCTAGCAGGCGGGAACGCAGAACCTTCATGGCTTTAGCTTTGTTCTTGATCTGAGACTTCTCATCCTGGCAGGTCACCACGATCCCGGTGGGGATATGGGTGATTCTGACTGCAGAGTCTGTGGTATTGACGCTCTGGCCGCCGTGACCGCTGCTGCGATAGACATCGATGCGCAGATCCGCCTCACTCATCTCAAAATCGATCTCTTCCGCTTCGGGAAGCACCGCCACGCTTACTGCAGAAGTATGGATTCTGCCGCCGGATTCGGTAACCGGGATTCTCTGCACACGGTGCACTCCGCTCTCAAAGCGCATCATGCCAAAGACACCTTCGCCATTGAGCTGAAAGATGATCTCTTTATAGCCGCCCAGCCCTGTCTCGTTGGTATCCAGAAGCTGAAGCTTCCAGCCCTTACGGTCAGCATAGTAGCTGTACATACGGTAAAGATCTGCCACAAAGAGAGCTGCCTCTTCACCGCCGGTGCCGGCCCGGATCTCGATGATGGCATTCTTGGAGTCGTTCGGATCGCTGGGGATGAGAAGGTCACGGAGCTTCAATTCACAGGTCTCCAGCTTGGCACTCAATTCTTCCAGCTCCAGCTCTGCCAGTTCCGCCATATCCGGATCAGTTGCTGCCAGTTCTTTGGCATCTTCCATCTGTTGTTCCAAGCTCTTGAGCCGGTTCCAGGCATCTGTGATATCGCTCAGTTCCTTGAACCTACGCATCAGATCCCGATACTTGCGGGCATCGCTCATCAGTGAGACGTCTGCCACTGCCAGCTTCAGCTCTTCCAGCTCAGTAGAGAGGCCTTCCAGCTTCTCACGCGGGATCATTGGGCGTCTCCAACACTCTTACATTATGACTGCTGTAGTCCATATCCAGAGCAGATTTCATGGCCACAAGTGCAGTCTCCACCATGCTGTCGTCCGGCGGCTGGGTGGTGAGCCTTTGCAGAGCCATTCCCGGCGCCGTAAAGATACGCACCAGGATGTGCCTGGGGTTGCGTCCGGAAAACTTCAGAACTTCATAGGACAAGCCCGATACCAAGGGTATCATCAAAAAGTGATAACTCAAGCGCAGCAGAGTCGGCACAGTGGCCTTCAGAATATAGACCGAGACCAAAGTATCGGTGATGGAAAAGATCAGGATGGAGATCAGAAGCACCAGAAACATGAAGCTGGTGCCGCAACGGGGATGGATGGTGGTCTGCTGCTGGATATGGGGGATTTCCAGCGGAACTCCCTTCTCGAAGGCAAAGACGTTCTTATGCTCAGCGCCATGGTAGCGAAACAGCCTCTTGATATCTTTCATCAGGCTGATCAGCCAGACGTAAAGCACAAAGAATACTATCCTGATGGAACCGGCGAAGAGATTGAAATAAAAGTTCTGCTTGGTCAGACCGATCCAATCCGAAAGCTTGTAGGGAAGCAGACCAAAGAGCAGAAAGGCCAGACCAAAGGCAAAAACAAAGCTGAAGATCTCTCCCAGCTTCTGAGAGGTCTGGGATTGCTTCTTTTGCTCCTTCCCTTTCTCTTTCTCCTCCGCAATCAGATCCAGCTCAAAGCGGTTTGCGCTGAAAGTGAGAGTGGAGAAGCCGATCTTCATCATCTCAATCAAAGATACGAAACCCCTGATCACCGGAAAACCCAGAACTTTGTTTCTGGTGGTAATACTGATAAAATCCTGGCGATACAGCTCGATGGTGCCGTCTTTCCGGCGTATGGCGGTGGAAAGATTGTCCGCTCCCCGCATCATCACGCCTTCGATCACGGCCTGTCCGCCCACATTGATGGTTTTCTCTTTTGACATCAAATCCTCTTTACAATAAAAAACGCCACCTTCCCGGATGGGGCAGAATGGCGCAAAAACAAAGCTCGCGAGCTATTTTTCGTTGATGTTGTATTTCTTGTTGAATTTCTCAACGCGACCGGCAGTATCGATAATCTTCTGTTTGCCGGTGTAGAAAGGATGGCAGACGTTGCAGATATCAACCTGCATGTTACCTTTGGTGGATCTGGTTTCGAAGGTGTTTCCACAAGCGCAACGAACGGTCACCACTTCATACTTAGGATGGATTCCCTGTTTCATTTATCATAACTCCTGTATTAAATTATCTATCTTTGTTGCCATGAATTCCAGAGCCGCCGGGATGTCAATGCTTTTTTCCAAGTATCGTGATAAATCCTGAATTGATGGGCAAAAAAATACCGTGGGACACACCGGGCGGTGCATCCCACGACTCGGAGGGCATTCTATGTAGGGTCTGTAGGCTGAGGTCAATATCCCTTAGCCCGTTTTTTCTGTCAAGAGCTTTTTTTGATCTTTTTTCAATCCAGGAGCCTAACATGCTGTAAGATATGCCAATAGATTCTCATTTTCTTTTAGGCTCCGGAATGGTCTTCGGACACTTCTCTCAAGTTTGAGGAAGGAGTGTCCTCTTGCCCGGGGAAGTTTCTCGCTGCTGCCCCTGGCTTGGGAGCCGTAAATCTTTGATAAATAATAGTTGACATTATTGCAGACTACAATTTTCTATCTATATACGGTGGAGGTACAATGAAGAAGTTATTGGTTATCGCTGCGCTATTCCTGCTCTGGGCAGGGCTGAGCGCAAATGTATATTTCCCCCGGTATATCGCCAGAGTCTGGTTTGACGACTCGGACGCTTGCCACGTGATGTTTGGACGAGAGGCCTGGTGGGGAGGTTTTGATGTCCACGATCTGAGCTTTACCACCTCCGCGGGTACTTTTTATCTGCCCGATGACTATCAACTGCCGGATGAAGAGGTCTTCATCATTAACCTGAACCAGGAGATTCCCGGTTTCACGATCCAACGTAGCGAAGACTTCCTAACTCTTGCGCTCCCCAATCACGAAATATGGGAAGGTTTACGTTGGGGTCCTCCGAACGATTTTGATAACGATATCCGGCCTCTGACACCCGGGCAAGCCGCTGTTCATGTTGCGATTCCGATCCCCGATTATGGTTACCCCTATGTAACAGGTGCAGTTTATCGTTGGGCTAAAGACAACCAGCTCACAAGACCGGTACCCTATGAGTATGAAGCTGCCTGCAATTGCACTTTATCAATTCATCTGGAGGATTCCAATGGTGCTCCGGCCTGGCCTATACCTGTTTACAGCAACAATTGGCAAATTGCTCAGACTGCTGTGGAGGACTTCTCTGGTTCGACAGATAAATCCGGAAACTGGTTTGGAACAGACTACGCCATCCACAAAAGCGTTCTGGTAAATGATCTGCAGACAGGTAATACTGTGATCCAGGAAATTCTTTATCCTGAGCCCGGGGAGTCAATCCATCTGGAAGGCTCTCTGAGTGGAACTTATCCGTTGCACACACTTCCTGCCGGGAAGCTAAATCTGTATCCATCGCTTTTTGGCCCCTCTACAGAACGCTCTCTAACCTTGAACTATGAATCTGTCATCCCCTTGAGCCAGGTGGCGAGTTTGCGCCTTTACGATCTGCGTGGCAGGTATATATCATCTAAAGAGATGCCCATCTACGGATTGACGCATTGGGAATTGCCGGATCTACCCAGCGGGATCTATTTCATCTCTATAACCCAGAACGACAGGATCCTGGCCCGGAGCAGGATCACAATCTTCAAATGAAGCTGATTATTGCTCTGTGTCTCCTGGTTCTGCTACCGGTCTGGCTGGCTGCTCAGCCGCAATTTGCCTTCGAAGGAGAAAAGCTCGATTTTTCTTTGAACCGGAGCATGTCTCCGGATACTCTGGTCTGGACTGTCTGTGGCGACTACTTCATGAGCAATCTGCATAGTGAGGCTCTCAGCCGGATTATTGCATTTCCGGTTCCTGCCACTCTGGAGATTGGCAGTGCCGAGAGGATATTGCTGGAACTGATCGAGCCCCAGGATAGCATGCAGGTAGAGCTGGTGGGGAGGAACGATAAGGGCTTCAGCTTCCGTTTGGATTTGCCGGCCCGTAGTTTTGCCCAGCTCCGCATCAGCTATCTCCAGAAGATTAGCGGTAAGACTGCCCACTATGTGCTGTTGACTGCAAATTCCTGGGGAAGGCCCCTGCCTTTTTGTGATATGACTCTGAGCCTGGCTCCCGGCCTTGAACTGGAGGAGCTTCCTTTCCCTTCGCCCAGCCTAAGCTCCAGTGCTTCTGGCCAGGTTTTTCATTGGCAGTTTCTGGATTTCAGCCCTGAAAAAGACTTCATTGTGAAGTTGAAGTAAGTTCTAGCAGTTGTTATAAGCAGACCTTTGTAGGTGTAGCTTCTGCTGTCGATAATGTCGTCTTGTCAACGGGGACTTGCTCGTCAGGTACCATTCTGTTTACTGCTTACTGATCACTGGTCACTGAGAAGACACGCATGAGACACCCATGTGACACCCATGTGACACCCATGTAAACTCATGCGTGTCTTATGGGTATGACATGCGTTTTTTATGGGTGCAGAATATGCGACAGAGAGCCATGAAATGTAGGGGCAGACCTGTGTGTCTGCCCGCAAGCTCCGGCTGTGAACAGAGTGGAAGCGACATCTTGTCGCTTTTTGGGAGTGACGAGTGACAAGTGACAAGAGAGTGTGTGTGGAGCTGGGAGACTAAAGCCCAAGTCCTGTAGGGGCAGACCTGTGTGTCTGCCCGCAAGCTACGACTGTGAACAGAGTGGAAGCGACATCTTGTCGCTTTTGGGGAGTGACGAGTGACAAGTGACGAGTGACAAATGCTGCGTTGCTTCACATGTTTGGGACTACCAACCCGATTTATCGGGTTTTCAGATTTGAGGCGGTGGTTTCAACCACCCTCCTCGATAATTGTGCCGAACTGCGTCTGTGAAGGTCAGATTAAAATCCTCCCGAAGTCTGGAAACCCTCACGGGTTATGGTGTTGGGCAACAACCCGATCAGGCACGGTGGTTGAAACCACCGCCTGCAGTCTGGAAATCCTTACGGGTTATGCACCTTGATGAATGTATCTGGAAAACCCGTTGGAAAACTGATGTAGTTCGACGATTTCAGGTTATCAATCTCCCAGATTGCGCGATTGCCTCAAACCCCGCCCTGCGGGGTGGCATCTGCATAAGCCCATAGTGAAGGCGTAGCCGGAACTATGGGTAATGGCGGTATTAACGGATTGCTGAAAAAGGCAATCCCCACCCCTATCCAAAGCGCACAGCGCTTTGGATAGGGGTGGGGATTGATAAGAAAAAGAGTGGTATCAGGCTCCTCTGACCCACGGTTCGCTGCGCTTCACCGTGGGCTCCGCAGATGTCACCCCACTAAAGCGGGGTTCGGGGATGTAGCGCTTTGGCGTGGTGACGTGGTGACATGGTGTCGTGGTGACGTGGTGGCGCTGCGTAGAGTGCAAAAACACTTCGCGTGGTTCCGACCTGTGGCGCTGTGCGATGTGATTGATTGTATTCTCCTGGCTTCCGGGCAATTCTGTCCCCAAACCTTCACCTCCCAGACTACACATGCCGTCATTCCGGGAATTCGGGGTCACCGAAGCCGAACTGAGAGAGGCTTTGGGGTAGAATTGCCCGGAATCCAGAAAGACTATGCCTGTAGTACCGAGGTATCACTAAAGCAGAGTCTCTCTGATAGTAGGTGAACAAGCTCCGTGGATTCCTGACTCGTTGTTTCAACCGGCTTCGCTCGTTTGAAACAACTCTCAGGAATGACGAAACGAGGGGTTGGGCGGCATATATCTCGGTTTTCCACGCCACCACGTCCTCACGCCCCCTCTAAAACCCTAAAACCCTTCTCACTTCTCCAGAACTACATACGCCACAGCGTAGTCCTGTTCATGGCTGAGGGAGAGGTGGATATGGGTGATCCTGTGCTTGTCCATGAAGGCTAGAGTAGCTCCGTGGCAGAGTATGCCGGGTTTGCCCAGGGGATCCAGCACAACCTCAATATCTGTCCAGTTGATCGTGCCGTCCCAGCCGGTGCCGATGGCTTTCATCACCGCTTCTTTGGCGGCAAAGCGGGCGGCATAGGACTGGTATTTGGAAGCTCGAGCCTCGCAATAGCTGATCTCAGTGGGGGTGAAGACCTTTTCGGTAAAGCGTTCGTTCTTCTCAATGCTGCGCTGGAGTCTATCCACCTTGATGATGTCGGTTCCAATTCCCAGGATCATGCTCTCCTCTCTAAATCCAAAAGTAACTGCTTGATCGTTAGTCCCCCGGCATAGCCTGTGAGTCTGCCATCGGCTCCGATCACTCTATGGCAGGGAATTAGGATGGGCAAGGGATTGTTGTGGTTTGCCATTCCCACGGCGCGGCAGGCTTTGGGTTTGCCAATCTGTGCTGCGATCTGGGCATACGTGCGAGTCTGACCATAGGGGATGGCACTCAGAGCTTGCCAGACGGCTTTCTGAAATACTGTCCCCTGGGGGCAAAGCGGCAGCTCAAAGCAGGTTCTGGTGCCGGCGAAATACTCGTCCAATTGCTGTTTGATCTGCTTCTCCAAGGGGGTGGAGGCAGGGCTTGGCTGGGTATCTTTTACAAAACTAATCCTGGAAATGGCTTCCTGCGAGATCACTATCTCGAGGTGAATAAACTGGTGTGAGTATAGCATGGTTATCTCTTTCTTTGTGTGGATGTATAAACTAATGTGAGATAAAAGAAAAGCCCCACAAGTGGGGCTTTAATCTGTGTTTTACGCTGTCTTCTCGGTAAATCTGCGGCGTTCTTTGATTCTGGCGGCTTTACCTTTGGCGCTGCGCAGATAGAATAACTTGGCGCGGCGAACCTGACCGTGACGAACGATCTCGAGCTTGTCGATATTGGGTGAGTGCTGGGGATAAATCCTCTCCACTCCGATACCGTTTGACACTTTACGTACTGTGAAGGTCTTGGAGATTCCGGCTCCACGCTTCTGGATCACGATTCCCTGGAATACCTGAATACGTTCCTTGTTACCTTCTTTAATTTTATAATGGACTTTAACCGTATCGCCTACGCGATAATCGGGGAAGTCGGTTCTGATTTGGTCTCTGCCGATTGTTTGCAGAATATCCATGGTTCCTCCCATTTATATCTTCGGAAAGACTGCGGTCTAAAACGATTGCAACTGCGCTTCTGACAGACAAGTGATTATAGTGCCCCCGGCCTGTGATGGGCTCGAGGATGTGGTCTGCTGTCTCATGAATCTCAGAACATAGTCCATAACCTGTTCCAAAACACAAAAGAACAGGATTGCTACTTTGAGCGAGGATTCTGAGCTGCGGGAACTTGAGCTGTCCCGGCATGGGTTTGGCAGTAGTCGTTATCAATAGGGGCCGCACCCCTTCCTGATTTGTAATCTGTTCCTGGCACAATTCCAGGCTGTCGCAGCAAGAGATCAGATCGAGCGCTTCGCTGCGATGCGGATTGTAGAGCAAGGCCTCGGAGCTCTCCCAAAAGCGGGTGATGCGCGAGACTAATTGCTGCTGAAACTTATCAGGCGTAATGACGTAAAAGGCTGATACTCCATAGCACTCGCCAGCGCGGGCTATGTCGTGCAGATCAAGATTGGTGACCGAACTCAGGGTTCGCTCGCCTCTCTTATTCAGGACGGGATAGTGGATCAGGGCAAGGTAAACTTTAGCCACGATTCAGGAGGTCGGGGCGACGGCTGCGCGTGAGGCGCAGAGCTTCTGTTTCCGCCCAGTCCATGATCTTCCGGTGATTGCCTTGTCTCAGGACTTCCGGCACAGTCTGTCCCATAAAGCTTTCGGGCCGGCTGTAACAGGGGAAGCCAAGCTTTCCGGTGCTGAAGGAATCGGTCTCTGCCGAGTTTATGTCGGAGAGCACACCGGGCAGGAGCCTGGAAACACCATCGATAAAGACCATTGCAGCAGGTTCTCCCCCGGAGAGCACATAGTCTCCAATGGAAATCTCGTCCGAAACCGCAAGGTTCCGGATGCGTTGGTCTATCTCCTTGTAGTGGCCGCAAAGTAGGATCAGCTTCTCCCTCCGGGAGTAATCTTCCAGGATCTCCTGGCTGAGAACTCTGCCTTGAGGGCTGAAATAGATCACAGGCGCCGGGCCGTCTGACAGCACGGAATTGATTGCCTCATAAAGAGGCTCTGCCTGCATAACCATCCCGGCAAAACCGCCGTAGGGATAGTCGTCCACTTTGTGGTGCTTATCCTTGGAAAAATCCCGGATATTGCTAAAGTTCAGGTTCAGGGCATCGGCTTTGAGAGCTTTGGCTATCATGCTGCTTTCCCTGAAACCGGCAAAGATTTCGGGAAAGAGAGTGAGAACTTCAATTTTCAAGAGTCAGGCCTGCGTCTTCCAGAAGAGGATCCAGGTTTTGCAGAACAATCTGCCCGGTCTCGGGCAAGAGCTCTGCCAGATAGTGATCCACATAGGGGACAAGCAGTTCAGCACCGCTGGGAGTGAGTATCTCCAGGACATACTGGGCATTATTGTGAAAATATGAGCTTAGGGTTCCCAGTAGCTTTCCTTGGAAATAGACCGTGTATCCCAGATAGGCATCCAGCTCAGAGTCTTCATCTTCCAGATCATCCGGAGCCAGAGCCACATGAGCTTCTTTATGCTTGTTTCTTTCTTCTTTGATCCCGTCTTCTTTGAACTTGATCCACAGTTTCTTATCAGCTTCTTTTATGCTGCTGACATTAACGTAAAACACTCTATGGCTGGAAAAGATCAGAAAGACCTCTCGCAATTCTGGCAGCATCTCTCTATAATCAGGCTTTATCATCAGATGAAAGAAGCCTTCAGTATCGAGACCGCCAAGCCTGCCGATGCAAATGAGGTCTTGGCTATTCATTTATTCGATGATTTCGAGTTCGGCTCGTTTTCCTTGTTTGGTGCTGACTGCATTGATAATTGTACGAATAGCACCGGCAGTTCTGCCGCGCTTTCCTATCACTTTACCGATGTCGCTCTTGGCCACACGAAGTTCGTAAAGAGTGATCTTGTCTCCAGCGATCTCAGTGATACTGACTTCACTGGGGTCATCGACCAACGCTTTGACTACAAATTCAATAAGCTCTTTCATGTATTCACCTCACAATTTCTATAACAGGGCTCTTATTCTGCAGCTTGTGCTTTCTGTTGAGCGATCTTCTGTTCGTGCCAAATCTGCAAGACACCGGCTCTGCGAAGCAGAGAACGTACTGTATCTGTAGGCTGGGCACCAACACTGAGCCAATATATGGCGCGATCTGTCTCAACATTGAGTTTCAAATCTTGCGGCTTGGGATCGTACCAACCCACGCATTCGATGTATTTGCCATCGCGTTTCACGCGGGCATCAACAGCGACTATACGATAGAAAGGCTGGTTATTTGCTCCCATCCGTCTCAGTCTCAGCTTGACCATTATTTCTCCTTGGATTTATTTATACTTTTCGACTTAAGACACCATGAATTTTGGAAGGCAGGTTTTCGTCAAGGCATTTCTTGCAAAGTTCAGAGTGAATAATCCTTAGCGCATTGAAAGTCTTCCACACGCTTCAGACAATCACCCTAGGAAACGCCACCTGTCTTCAGAAGATTAGCTCTGAGATGTCGAAGGGAACCGTGCCCCGATATTCGTAAGGCTTGCTGATCTCCATGCCAAAGGCGTTGATATTCACCGTTCCTCTCACTCGATAGGGGATCTCGCCCCGCAACACTCCACCCAGGGCATTAAGGATTGCCCGGAAGTTTTGCACCCGCAGCAACAGAGTTCCCTCCCGGCTGTAAACATCCTCTGTGAAGTGCAGAGGACGCACCAGGCTGGCAGTGCCTACCAAGCGGTCGTTGATATAGACCTCGCCGGGGAAGCTGCTGAGCACAAAACTGAAACCATAGGGATTCATCAGGATAAAATTGGAGTGCACATCTGTGGATGTGAGCCCCCAATCCACAATCTGGGTGCGTTGCAGACGGAAGAGATTCTCCGTGCCCACATTGAAGCGGGAGACCAAATCGCTCAGGTAATCGTGCAGATTGAGCTCGTAGGGTTCTTCAAAGCTGAAGCTTTTGTTCATATACAAAGCTTTACCTTTGCCTTCTCCCACGATGTAGAAAAAGAGCACCTGATCGGTGTGACTGATCATGCGGGCGGCTTTTCTGGTCTCCAACTGCACAGTGAAATCTATATTGGTGGATCTTCGGCCGGGGATCATGATCCGGTTGTTCATAGTGGCGGTGCCCACTTCGGCGCGGTCCCGATCCAGCAGCTTGAGATTGAGCTCTTTCAGGATGAGTTTGTAGCTATTGGGGTTGTTCACCTGCACGCTGATCAGCACACTGGTATTGTCCGGTGTCATGGAAACTATCCTGAGATCGTGAATGCGTTCTATGGTGGGTTTCTTGAACATTCTGCAAGAGCTGAGGCTAAGCAGCAGCAGGAGCAAGACTAGTAACTGAATGCTTTTTTTCATTTAAACCTCTATAAGTAATCTTTGAAGCGGCGGAACCAGAGTTCCAGGGAAAGGCAATTGAAGAGCATCTCTGCCTGGCTATTTGTGCCGGAGAGATATTCAAACCAGTGTCGGCGGATCAGCTTGTGGTTCCAGATCTCCCGGCTCAGGAAAGCCTGAGAGCTGAAGACGTCCGAGATCATCTCCCGCATCTCGCCTCTCATCCACAGGGAGTAGAAGGGAGAGGAAAAGATGCCTTTGTCTTTCCTCTCATAGATCTCTCTGGGCACCACGTTCTTCATGGCCAGGCGGTGGACATGTTTGTGAACTGGCACCTCAATCTTGTAAGAGGAGGGCAGGCTGAAGGCAAAATCCACTATGCGGTGATCCAGGAAGGGAACCCGGGATTCCAGGGAGTTTGCGCACGCCATGCGGTCTTCCAGATGCAGAAGAGTCTGGATAGAAGTGCTGTGCAGCATGTTGAAGAGGAAGTTTGAGACCCTGCTGCCGGGGATGTCGTGGATGCCAGATAAGATGCCATCAGGCGAGAGTTTCCTGCTCTCCAGGAAGCTGGGGGCAAAGGGCTCAAAACGGTAGTGGCGGAACTCCAGTTCGTAGAGCCTGGATTCCGGCATCAGAGCACTCAGGAAGCTCTTGCCCAAGCCGGCAAGGCTCTCCAGGGGTGTTTTTCCCTGGTAGTAGCGAGCAAAGTCCCGGGCAAAGCCAGGCAGCTTTCCGCTTCGCACTTGATCGGCAAAATAGCGGTAGATGGAGTGTTTATAGCCGGCAAAGAGTTCATCTGAACCCTGCCCGGAGAGGATCACCTTGATCCCTTCTGCCCGGGCTGCTTTCATCACCGCCCATTGAGAAGCATAGCCTGCCTTGGTGGGCAAATCGTTGTACCAATTGATCTCTTCCAGCCAGCCGGCCGCATCCTTGGCAGAGGGTGAAACGTAGTGTGCCCGGGCTCCGGTCTGCTCCACAATCAGCTTGATCCACTTCCTCTCATCCAGAACAGGATCTTCTCCATAATAGGAAGAGAAAGTCTGCATGGAGCTGCCCTGAAGCTTGTGTGCCAGGCAGACGATAGCAGAAGAATCCAGGCCTCCGGAAAGGCTGGCAGCAACTTCCACATCACTGCGCAGATGAAGCTTCAGGCTATCTGTAAAAAGCTCACGATACTGCTCTGTGGCCTCACTTAGGGAAAGAGAAGATCTCTCAAAGCTTGAAAGATTAAGGCTGTAGTACTCTTGATAGCGGAACTTTCCACCCTCTATCACCAGATTGTGCCCTGGTCTCAGCAGCCTGATATTATTAAAATAGGTCTCGTCCTCGTGCACCAGGAGAGAATTGATCTTCATGGATCGCCAGACCATAGCGTAGTTCAGGCTCTTGTCGATGGGGCAGAGCAGAACTTGCTTGATCTCGGAGCCCCAATAGAGGAAGTCTCGATCTTTGGAATAGTAAAGCGGTTTGATGCCAAAGCGGTCCCGGGAGAGGAAGAGCTTCTGGGTACCACTGTCCCAGAGAGCAAAGGCCCACATGCCCACAAAGCGCTTCACGCAGGCTTCTCCCCAGTGGCGATAGGCTTTGAGGATAACTTCGGAATCCGAATGTCCCCGGAACACATAACCAGCGGCAGAGAGTTCTTGCATCAATTCCAGATAGTTGTAGATCTCTCCGTTGAAAGTAATGGCGAGTCCTTCATCTACCAGAGGCTGATGTCCGCAAATACTCAGATCCAGCACGCTCAGACGTCTGAAGCCCATACCCAGCTTAGCTGCTGTAGCTTCTCTGATATCCGGATAAAGTGCTTTTACCTCGGGAGTTGATTCTTCTCCAGAGAAGGACTGCATCCCATCCGGAGCTGAGAAGAGGAAGCCTTCATCATCCGGACCCCGGTGCCGGATCAGATCCGTCATGCTCTTCAGCAGCCGGGGATTTACTCCCAGTTGAAAATTCAGGCTCAGGATGCCGCTGATTCCACACATCAGTTTTTACCAATAGCCTGGTAGAGAGTGATCAAAGCTCTGAAACTCAATGCTTCTGCCCTCGGGATCACGGCCATAGAAATGGTAGATCCGATAGGCAGGATTCTCCCGTGGAAGATCCAGGGCAAGATCCCGATTGTGTTGATAAGCCTCATCCACTTCAGCACGGGTTTGGAAGAAGAAAGTAATGGTTCCGCCCGTATCGGCTTCCTCTCTCTGGCAAAAGCCCAGAAGCTGCTCTCCACTGCGGAAGATTCGGCATCCGCCCTGATCCAGCCAGAGTTCCATCTTGCAGCGTGTTTGGTAGAAACTACTGATCTTCTCAAGATCACGGGTGCGAAAAAAGATGATTGCTGCCATACTTAAGTCCTATCTATAAGAAGAAGGTGAGATGAACCCGGCACTCCGGCAGAGCCATCTCACCTAAACTACTTTGCTTACTTGTTCTTGATCTCCATCGGACGGGCAATATAGCTGGTGTGAAGCAGCTTATGTGCCTTGTGAGAATTAGGTTTGCCCAGGAAGTCCTTGTAAAGCTTCTGGATCGAAGGATTATTGTGGGATTCCCTGTGTACCAGGCCTTCGTCTTCCTTGTAGAGACCTTTGGCACGTGCCAGACGCACTTTGGTGGTGGAACGATAGGGCTGTCCGCCTCCACCCACGCAACCACCGCGGCAGGCCATCACTTCCACAAAGTGATAAGGCGGTTCTTCACCCTTGAGCTTCGCATCTCTGATCTGGTTCATGACCTTGACCACATTGCCCAAGCCGGAGGCAACCGCTATCCGGATCTCATGTCCCAAAATATTTATGGAACCTGTCTTGATGCCTTTGTGGCCACGCACAAAGTTGATATTGGGAGTGGGCAGCTCTTCACCGGTGATAAAGAAATAGGCAGTTCTAAGTGCTGCTTCCATCACGCCGCCGGTAGCTCCAAAGATGGTGCCGGCACCGCTGTATTCTCCCAGAGGATTGTCAACGACGCCATCTTCCAGCTTGGCCAGATCAATACTGCGGGTCTTGAGCATACGCGCCAGTTCACGGGTGGTGATGGTAAGGTCCACATCCTTCTCGCCGGAAGCATACATGTCTTCCATGCGTTCGATCTCATATTTCTTGGCGGTGCAGGGCATCACGCTCACCAGGAAAATCTTTTTGGGGTCTATCTTCATCTTCTCTGCCCAATAGGTCTTCACCATGGTGCCCACCATCTGATGTGGAGATTTGGAAGAAGAGAAATGTGGGATCAGATCATGATGGAACTTCTCCAGGAAATCCACCCAGGAAGGGCAACAGGTGGTGATCAACGGGAAGCGCTCCGGATGATTCTTGAAGACATCGACAAACTCGCTGGCCTCTTCCATTATAGTGAGGTCGGCTCCGAAGTTTGTATCGAAGACATATTGGAAACCCAGCTCACGCAGAGCTGTGTACATCTTTCCGGCCACGTTGGTGCCGGGTTTAAAGCCAAATTCTTCACCGAGGGCCACGCGAACAGCAGGGGCTTCCTGCGCCACCAAGACCATGTCTTTATTGTCCAAAGCTTTCCAGACGTCGTCACTATCGTCGTTCTCGTAGATGGCAGCCACGGGGCAATGTGCGGAGCACTGTCCACATTTGACACACTCAGATTCTTCCAGATTGCGCCCAAAAGTAGGACCCACAAAGGTTTCGAAACCACGTTCGGAGCTTTCCAGAGCGTGTACATCTTGAATCTCGTTGCAGACATAGGTACAACGTCCACAATTGATGCAATAGCTGGGATCCAGCGTGATGGAGGGGGAGCTTTCGTCTCTCCCTTTGTATTTTTTCTTCAGTTTCTTCAGTCCTGTGTGTCGGATAGCGAGGTCTTCACAGAGCTTTTGCAGCTCGCAACGTCCGTTCTTGATGCATTCGGGACAGTTGTTGGGGTGTGTGGAAAGGATGATCTCCACCGCTTCTCTTCTGAGATCCAGCAGTTTCTTAGTCTTGGTGACGATGGTCATTCCCTCTTCACAGGGAGTGGAGCAGGCCCGGACAGCCCGGCCGTTAACATCCACCATGCAGACACCGCAATTGCCAAAAGCAGGCAGGTCTTCATGATAACAGAGGTGTGGCACCGGATATCCGGCTTTCTCGCAAGCGTGCAGAACCTTGGTGTTCCTGGCTACTTCTACAATCTTTCCGTTGATGTTTACTTTGATCATATTACGTCTCCTGGGGCGTATTCTTCTTGTATCTTAACGACTAAATAAAGCCTTGAAAGTCTGTCAAGTGCAATCCCACAAAAAAAGGCTCTCCACCGGGGAGAGCCTTAATTATTGTCATGGTTTGAGAATCTTATTCTTCTATCATGGGCAGGGGATCAACGTTTCCCTCCAGCACATCGATCATGAACTGGGCGGATTCGTGCAGATCGCCTTGGGGGAACCCGGCGATGAATTGACGGAACAGCTCCAGGGCTCTGGGCTTGTTATTCATCTCTTCAGAGATCAGGAAAGCCTTCATAAAGCTGGCTTTGTAGTCGTCAATGTTGTTCTTGTAGCTGCCAATAATCTGATCATAGTAGGTGATGGCGTCGTTATAGTTCCTCTGCTGAGCGGCGGTGTTGGCCAGCTCGAAGAGATCATCGGCCGAGAGCAGCAGAGTGATTCTTTCCGGGTATTTACGCAGATGATACTCGGTGCTAAGGGTTTGGATCATTTCGTCTTGCTTGGCGCGTTCCTTGGTTTGCCTGATAGCACCCTGGATGCGGGGTTCCACTTCAACAAACGGTGTAGCCGAGACTGGTTTTTCTCTTAAAACCCTGAAGAAGACAATCTCTCCGGTGGCGGTTGTGAAGACAGGGCTCACAGCATTAACATCTGTGGACCAGATCAAACGGGAGAATTCTGCATCGGGGCCAACTCCAGTGACAGTGCCATTGTTATATTGGTTGGGCAGTTCATTTCTGGCAGGTTGTGTGGAATAGCGATTGATCAGCTCGGTCATGCGGTTCTCATTGCGGATGCGATTTGCCAGATTAAACAGAGACCAGGTGCGGTTTGCCACATCCATATCTGTGAACCACAGCACTTGGATATCACGTGAGGCTGGGGTGGAATAGGAATCGATATTCTCTTCATAATAGGCTCTGGCATCCTCAGTAGTGATCTGGGTGGCTTCACGCACCAGAATGCGGAAGGCATTGCTCAGGATGTGATAGCGCTTCATTTGGATAAACTGAGGATCCTGCTCCAGATATTGGCTGAAGTTCAAGGCTTTGGCTTCTGTATAGAGCAGATTACGAATCAATTCCTGATCCACAAATCCTGCTGCTCCACCTCTGGCAAAATACATCTGTTCCTGAGGGGATGTCATTCCATAAGCAGTGAGCAAATCACCAATGGTCAATTGAACTTCTTCGTTGTTGGAACGCACTACCACCAGATCCTGGAAGGGAATGGTCTCGTCCGGAGCGCGGAAATTGAGCTTGGCGAGGTTGGTGCTGTCCACTTCGACTGCATACTTGGTCTTAAGACCGGCCATGATCCGATCCAGATTGGCACGTTCGGCAGTGGGGCGAACTCTTTGCTCCAGCTCTTCATAGACTTGTTCATAGGTTCTTTGCTCTCCGGGGATGAGCTCTACAACCCGGAAGACAGACCAACCGGTTACTGTCTGATTGGGGCCTACAAAGTTACTTTCGCCCACCTCAGCATTGCGGATCAGATCTTCCAGAGCGGGATCATTGCCCACGCCTGGGATATTTCCGTTGAGGCGGATATTGCGGATTCTGCCCTCTAAGCCTTTGGCATAGGTGTTCAGGTTTAAAGAATCAGATACAGCCGAAAAACTGGTGCCCAGGCCCAGCAGCGCCAAAGCCTGAACTGCCTGAGCTTCGCTGGCAGTTTGAATATAATCAATCGTAATATAAGGAAGAGTGTAGTAAAGTATCCGGTTGTTATTGTAATAGTCCAGCTTCATTTCTTCTGTGACATCCGTCATTTCGGAAACCATGCGGCGATAGTATTCCTGAACGAAGAACTGCTTTTCGGCAGCCTGAACTCGTTGCAATACTTGCGGATTCTGGTCTATTCCCAGCTCCAGAGCTTTTTTGTAAAACAGGTTTTCAGCGACTGTGATGTCTAAAACCTGAAGCTGACCTTCAGTGGTTTTGTAGCGACCCTGCACTTGGGGTTGCAAAGCATCGATCTTTTGCATAATGTCTGCCCGGGTGATAACTCCACCGTCATATTCTGCCAATATATCTGCATCATTAATACGTGTGGGATTACTAACCGTCACTGCTGTGTCCACTGCCAGCACATTACCGACAAATGACACTAAGATTAGTAGTGCAACCAAGTTCTTGAAAGCATGTTTCATCTATTACTCCCTATAGTCTGTTTGAGCTATTTTGCCATGTAGGTGCAAAAATCAAAACCAAATGCAATCCGTCAAGACAATTTGCGCTCACATGATAAGCGAACCCAGACATAGAGCGTCAACTCCCCTTCCTGTGACACTCCACGACTTCACCACTTCACCACTCAATCTTCCTCTCTGCTCTCTAATTAGAATCTTTAACGCTTCCTTAACCTATCCTTAACCTATCCTTACCCTGGTTAAGGAAAGGCTTATCCTGTATTAAGTTATGTATATGGGGAGTAACGAGTGACGAGTAACCAGTGACAAGGCAGGCAGTTGCTGAGCAAGGAAACGGACGTTTCTCTGCACGAGGATCACAGGATCAGATGAGTGGATGGATTAGGCAGCTAGTGTCCATGTCGTCCATAGTGTCCACTTTATCCATTCTGTCCATTAGTGTGAAAGACGTTTAATCTGCGTCATCACCGTTGTATTCGGTAGCTTTGTTCCCGGATCGCACCATGCCACGCTCTCCCAAAAAAATGAACGCATCCCAGAACAATCACTAAATCTATGGGAAATAACTACAAAGGCACATTGTTCTTGACAGATATCGGCATTTTGCAGATCCTGAACGGCATTAAAAATGCAAAGAATGTGACCTATTGGCACATATCGTGCATAGTAAGCAAGACAGCAATAAAAATATCCCCGTAGGAGGAAAACAAATGCTCAGAAACGTGAAGAACCAAAAGGGTTTCACCCTTATCGAAGTCTTGGTGGTCGTGATTATCGTTGCCATTCTGGCAGCTTTGGCCGTGCCACGTTACCTTCGTTATGTCGAGAGATCCCGTTCCACAGAAGCTCAAACCGCTATCAGCACAATCCGTAAGTCTTACGACGTCTATCTGCAAACCAATGGTACTACAGAAGGTTACAACCTTGAAATGGCCAGAAAGGATGCCAGACTGGGCGAAAGCACAGAGAAGAACTGGAAGTTTGAAGTTGTCGGTAATCCCCCCAAGAAGATCATTGCTACTTCCACCCAGGATTTCGTCGGTGGCGAAGGTAAGCAGGTTTGGTATGATGTTACGGAAGCCAAATTCCATGGTTATGGAATTGACCAATGGACAAATCCGGAGAGCGGAGGAGTCGAAGCCGACTAATCGGAGGACGGAAAATTGACTATTCACGAATTACTCCGCTTCACAGCTGAAGCGGGAGCCTCAGATCTTCATATTGCCACTGGTGCACACCCCATGGTGCGTGTCCATGGCAGAATGAAACGTCTGAACCTGCCAATTCTCTCCCTGGAAGAGATCGAAAGTCTCGTCTATGGAGTGATGAACGAAGTTCAGCAGGAAATGTTCAAAAAGAATCTGGAAATTGACTTTTCAACGAAGCTCAGCAATGATGTTCGTTTCCGTGTCAATGCTTTCCACCAGATCAATGGTATCTCTGCGGCTTTCCGTGTGATCCCCAATGAGATCAAGACCTACGATGAGCTGAAGCTTCCGGAGATCCTGAAGCGGCTCACCACCAAGGAAAAGGGCTTGATCCTGGTTACAGGGCCCACAGGAAGCGGAAAATCCACCACTCTGGCCACGATGATAGATAGTATTAACGACAGTCGTTACTGCCACATCATCACTGTGGAAGATCCTATCGAGTTTGTGCACAAAAGCAAGAACTCTTTGATCAACCAGCGTGAACTGGGTCACGATACCTGGA
Organism: Candidatus Cloacimonadota bacterium; assembly: GCA_023421135.1. Classification (GTDB taxonomy): domain Bacteria; phylum Cloacimonadota; class Cloacimonadia; order Cloacimonadales; family Cloacimonadaceae; genus PHBP01. The sequence goes on from JAEZUG010000034.1 coordinate 44,980, forward strand.
GTTTCACCGCTGCACTTCGTAGTGCTCTGCGTGAAGATCCGGACGTGATTCTGGTGGGTGAAATGCGCGACCTTGAGACGGTCTCCCTGGCCCTCACGGCCGCCGAGACAGGTCACTTGGTCTTTGCTACCCTTCACACCGGTAGCTGCACCAAGTCCATAGATCGTATCATTGATATGTTTCCCAAAGAGCAGCAACAACAAGTTCGCTCCATGCTTTCAGAATCTCTGGAAGCAGTTATCTCCCAGACCTTGCTTCCCACCAAGGATGGCAAAGGCCGGGTGCCGGCAGTTGAGATCATGGTGGCCAATGCCGCCGTCCGCAACCTCATTCGTGAGGAGAAGACTTATCAATTGCCTTCAGTCATTCAGGCCAGCACCAAGGAAGGAATGCAGACCAGAGATCAATCTCTGTACAATCTAGTGATGAATAACCATGTGGAACGCACGGTTGCTGAAGAAGTTGCTGAAAATCCCAAAATGTTTGCTTCTGGAGCTGGATTCTGAAGACGGTTAAATCCATGAAAAGCAATACAAATTCCGTTCATTCCGGAAGCCATATGTTTGCCCCGATCAGGTCCGAGAAGGGTTTCACCCTTGTCGAAGTGCTTGTGAGCACTCTGGTTATGGTGGTATCGATTATCACTATATATATAGGAATAGTCTATGCCGAAAGCCAGGTGACAAACAACTACAGGGATCGGGTTGCCTCTCTATTGGCTTCCGGCGAACTGGAACTGCAGCATTACTATTTTGTTAAGCGCGGCGGTTTCAATTTGCACAATGGCGCTGATGTATTGATTCAAGATCTGCCCAGAAACAGAAGGTTGATGGGCAGAATGACAGTAGCTACGCGTATGGAAAACGATAACAACGTTGCCGGAGTTGCCCTCCCGATAACAGTTCTCGAGGTAAAAGTCCAGTGGCGTGACCCCAATACAGACAAACTGCGTTTCATAATAATGCGGGAAGATTACTACTAGGAATGGATATGCTTAAGATACTCAAGAACGAACGGGGCTTTACCATAATAGAGCTGATCTCCGTGCTAGCCATATCCACGATCCTGATCCTGATTTCAGCAGTGGGTCTGAATGCTTTCTTCGTTAAAAACCGGGAACTCAACACCTGGGTATCCATTCAGAAGGATGCCATGAACTGCCTGAATACCATGAAAGTGGGTACTCCGGTGGGCACACAGACCGAGACCAGTTTCTACGGTGTGATCAATGCTGAGGAATTGGAGTTGATAGGTGCTGCTTCGGCTAATGATCCTGCTGAGGGAGTGATTTGTCACCAGCCGCAAGCCAGCTTAATCCAGGCCTCAGACAGATCTGAGTTTTACTTTGATGGTCAGGCAGTACGTGTAAACTATGTTTACAAGGGTTATTCACCCCCCACTGCTGCATACCTTTTTCCGGAGCGTGGGCAATTGGACGAGTATGAAGTGCTGCAGTTTGCCATCTGGCAAGCTAATCCGGGAGAGGAAGTTGAGCTGATTAAAGTCGTCCTGGAAGCCCGAGTGAAAATCCGCGAGGGTTATTACAAAACTCTCAGATACAGTACCATAATGGGTAAGAATTGATGATTTACCTTGGTCAAGGAGCTGTTTATGAACAAGATGTTTACAAGTAATCGAGGAAACATCACTATCGCGATGCTGCTGGCCGTGATGGCAGTGATGAGTGGCTTGACTCTCACAAATCTTGCTATGAGTGACGTAGTCTCTGCCAACTGGGATTATGAGGGACTGCAGTGTCTCTTCTTCCTGCGCAGCGAAGCCATGCGCGGACAGCAGATTCTACAAGCAGCCGGGGATGTGGAAGGAGCTCTTTACACTCCTGTGCGCACTATTGGAATAAAGAATTCCAATATGCAAAGAACCTTTGTGCTGCAATCCAAGATAGAGAAGAAGCTTTTCAACGAAGCGACACAGGATCAAGGATCCAGCATTAACGCGATCGGTACTCCTGAAGGCTTCGTGATTAAGTCCCTAATCAATGCCAAGAGTGGTTTTGGTGCTTCTGCCTTTTTTTCCGGTAAGAATTCCATTGTTCGCCGCTATGGTGAATTCTATCTCAGGAAGCAACGTTACTCTGAGTTTATGTATTTCACAGAAACTGATGAATCCACCAATGGAACGCCTGTCTATTTCTGGGGGCCGGACGTGATTCATGGCCGGGTGCACAGCAATACCGATATCTGGATCAAGAACGGTGGCGGCGGACCCAATGGCGGTTGGCCTACTTTCTACGATCTGGTCACAACGGCTGGAGAGTTTCAATCTCCCAGCGGAGTGATTCCTTGGGAAGATGTTTTTCAAGGAGGATATGCCGAAGGATACAATCAGTATGATTATCCTGAGGACATGCTTTCCATCCGTCGGAATGGAACACAATTTGGAGGTCAGTCTTCTGATGACAAGGTCATTATGTATGTGGAAGTAGATCAATCTACTTATCATTCCTACAAGGGGCTGAAGTCTAATCCAATGACTGAACATAGTTTTGTTTACAACCCCTATCCTGCTGCTCCATTGCCAGATCCCTTGTTTAGAAATACCTATACCATACAGGATACAGTTTGGTCTCCTGCTGGAAGCAGTACAAGCTACGGCAGGACGATGTGGACACCTCAAGAACTCTGGATCAAGGGCACATTTTCTGGTAAGCAGACTTGGGCAACCCGCGATACGATGTACTTGGTTGGAGACATTCTCCTCAAAGATACAATAGTCGGCCAACCACCAGACGGAAGCCCTCGTAATCGCACAGACATCGTAGGTCTGGTAGCGGAAAAGAGTATCATTATAAAGTATGGTTATATCAACCCAGCAGATTCTTTGGCTGGAAGACAACACCCAAATTGTGGTGGAACTGGAGAGGCTTACACTGGTGCTGCGGCAGGGATAAATATCTACGCTGCTCTTTGTGCCTTGGGAAAAGGTAGCATTCCTCAGCAGGATGGTGTCTTCACCTTTGAGTATCAAAGACCCCATCCCTCTGTCCCAGCCGTCTTTGCTGGCGGTCAGTATTGGGACAAAATCGATCTTCACCGGCGAAGATGGCCTCAGAATGCTGCCAACCCTTGGCCCGGCAACATAGATTTTCCCTGGTACAATCCGTTGTGGCCTGAACGGCAGCCTTATATGGAGAGAGGTGATATCAATCTCTGGGGTTCAGTAGCTCAGAGGCGACGTGGCTTTGTCCACAGAAGCCCTTATGACACGGAGTACCCCTCCGGAGGCGTTTGGAACATCCCCATAGACTTTACTGGCGCTACAGCCGTACAGAACTATGCTGATCCAGTGCTGGGCATTCAGATGAATACGCGGAACTATCCTGGAGCCACAGGTTCTGGCGTTGGTTATGCCAAGAACTATCATTACGATACAAGATTTTATACCACAGCTCCCCTGAACTTCCCGGAGGTGAACCTCCAGGGAGGTGATGCCCCCATGCTTTCTGAGAGCTGGCTGATCAAGAAGCCTCCCCGCGATTTGCATTAATTAATGTCATAGAATAAAGAGGAACTATGAAGAAGACTAAAACGGTAAGGTTCAAAGAAACGCTGGGTATCGATATCGGTACGCACAGCGTGAAAATGGTACACCTTAAAAAACTGCACGATGGATTTAAACTCCTCAATTACGAGATCCGACCCACAGTTCCGCAAGGGATAGAATATATTCCTTCCGACCTGCGTCCCGAGCGCTTTGCTCCGGTCTTGATTGAGATGTTGAAGACTCTGCACATCAGTCCCAAGAGTGTGAAGCACTTGGTTACCTCAATAGGTGGCGATAACACCAGCATCAAGCAGATTAAGACCATCTTTCTGCCGGACGATGAGCTGGAATCCGCCCTCTTCTTTGAAGCCAAGAAGCATATCCCCATCAGTGGCAGCGATATGGTGTTGGATTTTCAGGTGATTAACGTCGAAGAAAAGACCAACAACATGAATATCCTGCTGGCAGCCAGCACCAAAGAGATCCTGAACGAGCACACGAATGTTTTGGTTACCGCCGGCCTGGCTCCCAACATCGTTGACATCGATTCCCTGGCTGTCGTCAATAGCTTTGCACTCAATGCCTTTGTCGAAGAAGGCGTGTATGTATTGCTCAACATCGGTGCTCACAGAACCAATATGGTGATCTGGGGACCAGACAGCAAGCTCTTTGCCCGCGATATCCCCTACGGTGGTTATCACTTTACCAGAGACATCATGCGTAAACGCCAGATGGAATGGGAAGATGCAGAGAACTACAAGCTGGAATGGGGTTTAAACGATAAGCCCGGTGCCGGAGATGTTACCACCATATCCATGCTGGATATCTCCGAAAAGAGCACTGAGGATGCCATCGTGGAAGAAGTTCGTCGCGCTCTGCGCTTCTATGTAAAAGAAGCCGGAAACAGCGATTACAGAAAGGTATATATTATGGGCGGATCAGCCAAACTCAAAGGTTTGGTCGAGTATGTTCAGGAAAAGGTGAATATACCTACCGAAGTCTTTGTTCCTTTTATCAACGTCGAAATGCCTGAGAAATTCCAGGATAAGAAGGATCCCCAACTCGCCTTGGCCATTGGTTTGGCGATGCGGATGGAATAGGGGAGGATAGAGAGATATGGGACATAACTTCTACTTTAAAGTAAACCTCAATAAATACGGGGAAGTCAAACTCCAGGCAGAACGGGAGAAGAAGACCTTTATAAACTCCATTGTTGCCTTCCTGATTGGCTTCATTATTCTGATAGTCGGCTTGTTCATCGTCAATGGTCAGCTTAAAACTAAGGTGGAAACCCGGCGTAAGTACTTGGCTGAGACCCAGAGACAACTGGATGCTTTCCAGACCAATGAAGACTATCTGTCTTCTGCAGATCTGGACAGATTGGCACAGACCTTTGATAATCGCATCTTCTGGGCTCGTAAGATGGTCGCCCTGGGGCAAGAGATCAATGATCAACTGGCTGTCAGTAAGTTTTCATATAACAACGGAGTACTCACTCTGAATGGTATCACCCCGGTCAATTCTAATGTGCAGGAGCTCGATTTGATCAATAGCTTCATCATCAGATTAAAGGCGAATCCTGAGATTAGTAATGATTTCCCTCAAATCAAATCCGGTCAGATCAGCCGTCAGATAGTTAAAGATACTGCGATCCTGGAATTTGTGATCGAGTGTTATTCCGCTGAACACGGATATACAAGGAGTCAAACCAGATGAAAGAGAAGTACCTAGTATTCATTCTGCTGATGATCCTGTTTACAGTGATCTTCTTCACGGTTAGCTCCAATATGCTTAGCTCCAGCCTGAAACAGATCAGTCGCTACGACACTCAGATCAAGACTGCCCAGGAAAAGCTGAATAGCTCCAGAATCATGGAAGAACAGCTTTCCCAGTTTGCTCTGATTATAGATAACAGCCTCACCAAGTCTCCGGCTTTCTCGGTCGATGAGATCAATGCTTTCAAGACCAGGATTGGCGAAATGGCGCATCAACGCTCCATCTCCATCACCCGTCTGGCAGATAGCAACAAGTTCTCCCTGCCCGGTCTGATTGAGACCACCTATACCTTGGAGCTTGAAGCGACATACGTGCAGGTGGGTCAGTTTGTATCGGATATTGAAGCCATGGACAACCTGATCAAGGTTCACTCTCTGGATATTTCTCCGATTCAGGTCAATACTCAGAGAACCAATGCCACTGGCGGCGCAAACCGTTATCGTGTGACGCTTGAGCTCTCAATATTCAAGGTCAAACAGGAGGCATAAATGCAACACAGATATGTAAAAGACTTCGCTATAGCCTTGATCTTCATCGTCCTGTTTGCCATGGCTATCAAGCTCTATACTATGTACACCAAGACTCAGGATGTGCCAGCTAAATCTGTTCACACAGAGGAATCAGTCTCCGATACCCTTCTGAATCGAATCAAGACCATTGAAAACTCCATTCAGGATAGAAAGATGTTCGTGTTCAACACGACCAGAGACCCACTGCGCCAAGGTAACATTATCAAGGATCAAGTGGACCGTATGGCCGAGTTTGAAGAGATGGTGCGCAACATGTTCCGTCTTTCCACGACAGCTTTGGATGAGAATGGCAACAAGATTGCCTATATTGAATATCAGGATAGAATTCATGGTGGCAGAGTGGGCGACGTGATCGAAGGTCGTCGCATTACCTCCATCGGTGAAAGCACTATTACTTATTACTATGGTGGTCAGTCCTATACCACCCGCGTACAACCCCGTCCGGAACGTCCTCAGCAAGAGGAAGAGATCGGACTCTCCAATCTCGATAATTACTAAAAGGAATATATAATTGGGAGTTAATATGAAAAAAATGGTAAGCTCTAACAAGGTTCTGGTTCTGAGCCTGCTGCTGACTATGCTTCTGGCATTCACAGTGCTCGGTGCCCAGACAAGATCTCCTTTGACGACCAGAGTAACCTTCAATGCGGACGACGCCACCCTGTCTTCTGTCTTGAATGCTCTCTCCCGTCTGAGCAACACCAATATCGTTCTGGCTGTTGACCAACAAGGTTCACAGCAGAGTTCAGAAAGACGTGTAACAATCAACATCAGAGACGTCCCCATCGAAAATGCGGTGTCCCTGGTTGCTCGTGCAGTCGGTCTTTCTTATCGGGTAATTGGAGAAAACACTTTCTTGGTTGGCGATCGTCAACGCATCAATGAAGAAGCCGGCGAACGCAGCAATATCATTTATTTGAACAATCTTGATGCCGCTATCGTTGCCCGCGCTCTTGAAGGTGCCGGTGGCAGAATTGTCCCGCTCGAGGGTCAGAACGCTCTGATGGTCTATGGTAACCCCGAAACCTACAACCAGCTTAATGAGCTTATAACCAGTATCGACAAAGAACAAAAGCAGATAGAGATTCGGGTTCGCCTGATCGAAGTCCATCTTTCCAATGCCAAGAAATACGGTATTGATTGGTCCAGATTAAATCATCTCACCACTATCCTGGCCGAAGATCCCAGCAATGCTGACGGAACTGGCCTTCCCTACAACTATAGTGATGAGACCGGTTACTTGCCTCACGGCGACCCCACCAACCTCGGTGTGCTTCCGGATCAGCAATACTTCCAAAGAATCAACGGCCTGAAGGACATCGGCCATTTCAGCCGTCAGCTTACCGCTCTTGATATCACTATTGATTGGCTCTTGGAAAACAACGCCGCCAAGCTTCTTACTGATACCAGAGTGACTGCTCTGAATGGTGTCGAAGCTGAGATTCACATCGGTGAAGTGGTTCCCTTTGTCGTGACCGATAATGAACGTCAGATCCAGGTCGAACGCGAACAGGTCGGTATCATGCTCCGTGTGACCCCCACCGTCAATGCTGCTGGACAGATCACTGCCAATATCGCTCCTGAAGTAAGTTCTGTGACCGATCTGGTGGGCGGATATGTTCCCCGCACTAAAGTTCGCAGGATTTCCACCCGGGTAACAGTGCCCAATGAGCAACGCATCATCGTGGGTGGACTGCTTAATTCCACAATCACACAAAGAACCAATAAACTACCCTTCCTGGGCGACCTGCCCTTTGTTGGTAAGCTGTTCCAACATCGTTATGAGATGATAGAAAATACCGATTTGATCATGGAGATTACTCCTCGCTTGGTTTCTACCACTGAAACCAGCCCTGCTCCTATCGTTGATGAACGTCTTACCCGTACTTTGATTGAATACGAAGATGATTCAAATGAACAAGAGGAGACACAGCAATGAAAAAACTCCGTTCATTAAGCCCCTATTTCATGCTCCTGCTGTTGCTCTTGGTTGGCCTGTCCAGCTCCTGCGACAGAAGAGAGCCGCCGCTAATCGTTCCGGAAGTGACCCCTCCACCTCCCCCTTCTCAAGAGAGACACATAACCAAAGTGATTGCCAGCCCGGAATCCATTTATGCTGATAACAACATCACTTTCTCTCAGATCTCTGTTACTGTCAAAGATGGTGAAGGCTTCCCTGCCACCAATCAAGTGGTTCAGTTCAAATCTAATCTGGGAAAGATACTCACCAACATCCCCACAGATAGCACCGGTGTTGCCACCACTACCTTCTGGGATGATGGAGATCAGGGTGAAGCCACTATTTGGGCAATTGTTCGAAACTTCCATGAGAGCATTGCTGATAGTATCGTAGCTTATGCAGATACTTCATTGGTAGTTAAAATACTTGAAACTCCAGCAATTGGTAGTGTTGTCGTGGAAGATCTACCTCCCGAAATGAATGATCCTTTCCCCATGACTGTAAACACGAAGATTGCCTTCAAAGCCAGAGTGACAAACTCACTGGGCCAGAACGTGCCAGATAATACCTTGGTGACCTTCATAACCAGTAAAGGCAACTACGTAGATCCCGAGAATAACGTTCTGGGAGATTCGGTGGTAATCAGGACGATCAATGGTCGAGCCTCTGTACAGCTATACTCAGGCACGTCAACAGGTCCTGGCCTGATCACTGTCAAAGTAAGCAGTCAATCTGACACACGTGCTTTTGTGGTCAATCCCGGTCGTCCTGCCAATATCGTGCTTTTGGGAAACCTGCTCATCAATAATGAGTACGTTGAATCGGATACAAGTTCTGTCGGAAGCCCTTACGACATCTATATGAGAGCCCGGCTCACTGATATGCATGGTAACTATTGCCCCAGCCAGAGAGTGAAGTTCACTACAGACTTGGGTGCTTTTACCAACACAACCAATACCACAAATCAGAATACCGATATCAACGGTTGGGCCACCACCAAATTCACTCCCGGTCTGCAAGCCGGCGTGGCTTCGATCACAGCTTCTGCCAATAATGATACTTTGGTTACAACCTCCATCTTCACCATTTTCAGTGATGAAGTGCATACCATTCAATGGACTCAGGAAGAGCAGATAAAGCTTGCCGTTGCTAATACCGGTGGTAACTCCTCTGCCATCCTCAGAGTTCAACTCAAAGATATCAGTGGCAACCTGGTTGACGAAGCCAAGCGTGTCAGCTTCCGTTTCCTGAATCAAGTGGTTCCCGCTGGTGCAAACTTGAACAACACAGTCTTTGCACCGGGCGATAGCCTCACGGTATGGTCGAGCGGTGGTGAAGCTCAGATCTCTGTCAACGCTGGTAGCGTCCCTGGTGTGCTGAGCGTGAAAGCTTATTGGTACAACGACGACGGCACTCAGGTAGTCTATGCCTCCAAACCCAATATCATTATCCAGGCCGGACCTCCTTACTATCTGCACCCCTTCATCGATATCAACAGCGTGAATGAAGGTGCCGGTATGGGCGGTGGTGTCTGGAGAGTTATTGCCGGTGCGATCGTTAAAGACCAATGGGGTAACTCAGTAGAACGTGGTACAGCAGTACGGTTCTATGTCCATCCGGATTATGCTGACCTCAGTGTCCAGGTCGGAGCAGATGCTTTCGTTGGTAACGTTAGTATTGCTGGTGATTCCCTTCCCGGAGTAGCTTTTACCACTCTTACATACAATGGAGAGAATATCAACGATTCTGTTAAGATCGTGGTGGAAACTATTAAGGAAGATGGTTCTATTGTCAGTGGAGAAGCAATTCTGGTCTTGCCCTTTGTTGGCCCTGCCAGACTAACCTTCTGGGCGGAACCCTCAGTTGTGAACTTTGGTAATGTTAGTTCAACCAACATGACTCCAGTTCCTGCCTATAAGTGGGCTCACCTCGTTGCCGAGCTTCAAGATGGACAAGGGACACCGGTGGAAGGTCAAAAGATTGATCTTGCCAGTGCAAACGGGCAGTTTGAGTTTGTTGGCTCAGAGACTGGAGTTGAAGACGACCGCGAGCACTGGAACGATCCTCTGGATCCTCCTTCAAAGATCACTACCGGTCCCACCGGTAGGGCTATTGGACAGATCAGAATCTACGGTGTGGAAGTTCCCATCCCGGATTATCCTCCGATGACCCCCGGATCCCTGGTAATTACTGTAACAGCTACTATTCCAAACATGGAAGGCGGCTTCGACGATGCAGACATTCAAGTCTGGCGTTACCCGCTGCCTCAACCTCCGTTCTAAAGATCAAATAGTAATATGGGATGGGAGCATCATAGCTCCCATCCCAATAATAAAAAAAGGGAGCCCTTATCGAAGCAAAGCTGTTTCTCTTTCCCGAGAAAGACGATTTTTAAGAATAATCTAAACGAGGAAAACCGAATGACGTATAACCCCGAGTTTGCAAGACTTGGTGAGATTCTGGTGCACGAGAAATACGTGACCGAGGACCAAGTAAAAGAAGCCCTGATCAAACAAACAAATTTTGGCCTCAAGATAGGCGAGACCCTCATCAAACTGGGACACCTGGAAGAGGGAAACCTCCTCAAGGCGTTAATGCTGCAATTGCCTTATGAACTGGTGAATGAAAACGAACTGGTAGATTTGGACATCAACGTTGTCTCGCTGATACCCGAAATGTTTGCCACCGAAAACCACGTGATTGCCCTGCGTAATGAGCCGGACGCCATTGTGGTTGCCACCACAGATCCTGAAAACCTCACTGTCATTGATGGAATCAAGAAGCTGGTGGGTAAAAATGTGAAGCCTCTCCTGATAGGCGATACAGCCTTGAGGGATACCATAGAAAAGTATTACAAAAGCATCCGCACCACTTCTCAGGTGGAAGACGCTGTGGGTGGTTTTGACTTTGTGGCCATCGATGATGAAGAAAACGAGATCACTATCTCTTCAGCCTCTCAGGATGCCGATGCCCCCATCGTCAAGCTGGTGAATCTGATTATCAACGAAGCCATCAAAGCTGGTGCCACAGACGTTCACATTGAGCCCCTGATCAAGAACACCCGGGTGCGTTTCCGTGTCGATGGTGCCCTGCGTGAAGCAATGACCCCTCCCATTGGGATGCACATGGGTGTGATCTCTCTGATCAAAGTTATGTCCAAGCTCAATATAGCAGAACGTCGTCTTCCTCAAGACGGCCACATAGCCCTCAAAACCTCCATCAAGAGCGTGGACGTTCGTGTGTCCATCACTCCCACAGTGCTGGGAGAAAAGGTTGTGATGCGTCTTCTGGACAAGGGTGAATTTGGCTTCAAGCTCACGACTTTGGGCTTTGAGCCCGAAGACATGGTGATTTTCCACAAGATCATCCGTCGTCCCTATGGCATCATCATCGTTTCCGGTCCCACCGGTAGCGGTAAATCCACCTCTTTGCATGCTGCTCTGAAAGAGATTGAAGACCCCGAAACCAATATCATCACTGTGGAAGACCCCGTGGAATACCGCCTCGAGGGAATCACCCAGATCGAAACTAAAGAACAGATTGGCCTCACCTTCGGCTCAGCCTTGCGCTCAGTTCTGCGTCAGGACCCGGACATTGTGCTCATCGGTGAAATTCGTGACGAAGAGACCGCTGATATAGCTATCAAGTTCTCACTCACCGGTCACTTGGTGTTCTCCACCCTGCACGCCAACGATGCTCCTGCCACGATTACACGTTTGATCGATATTGGGATCAAACCCTACCTGGTGGGTTCCTCACTGTCTCTGGTGATGGCTCAGCGCTTGATGCGTAAGATTTGTAAAAATTGTAAGACCGATTACAAGCCCACCGAGCAAGAGATCCTTGATGCGGGTATTACTCTGGAAGAAGCACAGGGCATCAATTTCAAGATCGGCACCGGTTGTGTCCACTGCGATAACACTGGTTACTCCGGTCGTACCGGTATCTTTGAGCTTCTCACGGTTGATCCCAAAGTACGCCGTCTGATCTATGAAGGCGGAAACCAGGATCTGATCCGTGATGCCGCTCTGGAAGCTGGCATGAGAACCCTGCACGACGCCGCTCTGGTCAAGATGAAACAGGGCCTCACTTCCATCAAAGAAGTGATCAAGCTCACCATCTCCGATTGATAATAATTAAGGAATAAAGGTTAAGCCTATGCCAAATTTCTCGTACATAGTAAAGGATGCCAAGGGAGCCAGAGTAGAAGGCTTCATCAAGGCTGAAACCCTCGACGCAGCGGTTGAGAAGCTGGGGAAGGAAGGGAACACCATCATAGCTGTGAAAGCGGCTGCTGAAGGTGCTTTCAAGGGAAAGATGTCACTTTTTGACAAGGTGATGCTGACCATATACAAATTCCGCACGGGTGTTTCCCTGCGTATCCTGGTCTTCTTCACACGTCAGCTCTCCACCATGTTTTCTGCTGGTCTCACCATCGAGAAAGCCATATCAGACTTGGAAAAGATGGAACGTCACAAGAAGTTTGCCAAAGTGCTGCGCCGCATCTCCGATGATATCCGTAAAGGATTCTCCCTCTCAGAGGCCATGGAGCAGCATCCAGGTGTCTTTAGCCCGCTCTATGTTGCTTTGGTGCAAGCTGGTGAAGTATCCGGTACATTGCACACAGTGTTGACAGAGCTCTCTGACTACCTGGAAAAGATCGAAGACACTCAAAGAAAGGTAAAATCAGCCATGGTGTATCCGATCTTCATTTTGATCTTCCTGATCTTCGTGACTTGGGGTATATTCTACTACATTATCCCTCAGTTCAAACAGGTCTATGAGAACTTCAATGCCGAGCTTCCTGCTCCCACTGTGCTGGCAATCAATATCAGTACCTTTATCACAGGCCATCTCTTTATCTCAGTTCTGCTGTTTATTGCAGCGATTATCACCCTCTTCCTGCTGTATTTAACAGATAGAGGACGCTACATCATGGATACGATCAAGCTGAGAATCCCAGTCTTGGGAGCTGTGGAGAACAACTCCATCATGAGTAAATTCTCCATGACTTTCAGCATTCTGATGGCCGCTGGTGTGCCGATTATGGACACGATTGAACTCACCGAAAACGTTGTGCAAAACGCTGTGGTGGAAGGTGCTGTGCGTAAAGCCAGAGTGCTGGTGAAAGAAGGATACGGCGTTGCCAATGCCTTCCGTCGCACTGGTGTCTTCCCTGCGACGCTATTACAAATGCTTTCCACCGGTGAAGAAACCGGAGACATGGACAAGCTTTTGGGCAAAGCCGCCAACTTCTATGAGAAGGAAGTGGATTCCGTGATCGAACGTCTGACATCCTTGATACAACCTCTGCTCATCGTTCTGATGGCCGCAGTGGTGGGCTCCATCATTGTGGTGATCTATCTGCCTATCTTCGACCTCGGTGATGCCATTGCCAAGGGTATGAACTAAATACAAACTAGACAACACATACACAGAAGCCCTGCCTCCAAAAGGCAGGGCCTTTTTTTTTGTGAACAGTGAACAGTGATCAGTGAACAGAGCTTTGCTGCTTCGCTATCCTTTCTGGGCTGCCAAGCTCCAGCTTGGCAGAGGAAGCAAGTTGCCTGAAGAAAAGGTCTGCGCCCTTTGTGAGGTTGAGGACGTATTCACTCCAACTGCTTCGCTTCTCCTGCTGGAAGTCCATTGCAGAGCCGTTACTTATTGGTTGTGTAAAGCAAGAACAACCGCAATGAACCCCAAGCAGGTGATTTCACTCCCATATATACAATTCGAGTCTGATCACTGTTTACTGATCACTGTTCACTCATGGAAAACCCATCTCATACCCATGTGACACGCATGAGTTTACATGGGTGTCACATGGGTGTCACATGGGTGTCTCATGCGTGTCTTCTCAGTGACCAGTGACCAGTGATCAGTGACCAGTGAACAGAGGGTATGCAGCTTTGTTCAAGTGTCATATCAAGAAGCAGCAGATAACAAAGAAGCCCGGCAATAACCGGGCTTCAAGCGAATAGTTATCTGCTTCTTACAATCAGACTTGCTCAAATGTGGCGGTAAAGTGCCGCATAATCGGAGCTTCGTAGGTGATTTTATAACCTGTGCAAGCGCTGCGTCTATCCCAGATTTGTTTGAGTCCCCAGGCTACTATCTGCATGTGATTGTTTGTATAAACGCGTCTGGGGATGGCCAGTCGAAGCAGTTCCATGCTGGGGGGACGTTCTTCGCGGGTAACAGGGTCGCGATCGGCCAGCACTGTGCCTATCTCAACGCCTCTCACTCCGGCTTCTATGTAGAGCTCCACGCCCAAGACCTGAGCCGGGTATTGCGTTTGGGGAATCTGCGGAAAGAAGTTCTTGGCATCCACATAGATGGCATGCCCGCCAAAAGGCTCTACCAAAGGAATTCCGTGGGCTTTGATCAGGCCTCCCAGATATGCCACTTGGGAGATTCTGGCATGCAGATAGTCAAATTCTGTGCTTTCCCTTAACCCGGCAGCCAAAGCTTCCATATCCCTGCCGCTCATACCGCCATAGGTGATGTAGCCTTCAAACATGATGTTGAAGGTCGAACAACTACGGTAGATCTCCTGATCCCGCATGGCTATGAAGCCGCCGATATTGATGATGGCATCTTTCTTGGCACTCATGGTCATGCCATCAGCAAAGCTGAACATCTCTTTTACAATATCCTTGATCGATTTATCGGCATAGCCTTCTTCGCGGATCTTGATGAAGTAGGCATTTTCGGCAAAACGGGCTGAATCGAAGAATAAGGGGATACCATGCTTCTTGCATACGGCAGATACAGCCTTGATATTCTCCATAGAGACGGGCTGTCCACCACCACTGTTGCAGGTTACTGTTAAGATAACCACTGGAATCCTGTCTTTGCCATATTGAGCGATGCACTGCTCCAGCTTTTGGGGATCGATATTGCCTTTGAAAGGCCTGATCAGAGTGCTATCGAAAGCTTCGTCCACAGTGCAATCCACCGCTTTGGCGCGTCTGAACTCGATGTGGCCTTTTGTGGTATCAAAATGGGTGTTTCCTGGGACGATATCCCCTTCCTTGATAAGAACTGAGAAGAGCACGTTTTCTGCCGCTCTACCCTGGTGGGTGGGCATCACATAGGGGAAGCCCAGCAGCTCATTGATCGTATTCTTCATCTTGATGAAGCTCTTGGAGCCAGCATAACTCTCATCTCCCAGCATCAGAGCCGACCACTGTTTGTCGCTCATAGCTCCGGTTCCGGAATCTGTGAGAAGATCGATAAACACGTCTTCTGCAGCAAGATTGAAGAGGTTGAATTCTGCTTTCCTGATCTTCTGGATGCGTTCTTCACGGCTCAGCATTTTCACAGCTTCCACCATTTTGATCCGCCAAGGTTCAGCGTAGGGCATCTTGGACATTGTAACTCCTTATATATGCATATTATTTCTATGTTACCCGTATCCTGTATTGGAGTCCTTTTGTCAAATACTATCTCCGTCCGGGAGATAAAAAGAGCGACCTCCGGAGAAGTCGCTCTTTATACTTGGAGTGGTTAATATCTTAGTCTTTGTTATAGTGCAGATGATAAGTGCCGGTAGCTCCGGAATATCCCACAATCTTGATCTTGTAGTATGCGGTGCTGGTGGGAGTGAAGCTGAGCCTGAAGTTGTTTACGTCACCACCGTCGTCATTCTCTAAAATCAAGGTGTTTCCACTATTCTGATAGAGATAGATTCTGGTGTCTATGTCTCCGGTGGAAAAGAAATTATAGGTGGAGCCGGCTACTCCGCGGAATCTGAACCAATCCTCATCACCCTGGTGAAGAGTGAGCTCCATGCTTCTATTGCCATCTCTGGGTTCCAGATTGGTATATTGGCTATGGCTGTTATTGGGTTCATAGTCGTCTGTAGCTTGAGTTTGATGCTTGTAAAACAGGGTGTAGGAACCGGTATTGCTGCCGTATCCAATCACCTTCAATCTGTAATTACCGTTGCTGGAGGGCACAAATTCCAGCCTGAAATTAGTCTCATCTCCGTCATCATCGTTTTCCATGAGCTGGTTGTTGCCCTCAAAGATGTAGGCTTGGGTATCAAGAGAGCCTTCAGTGTAGAAAACATAGGTCTTCCCGGTCTCGGCCCGGAAGCTATACCAGTTTTCATCGTTGGTATGGTCAATGCTGTCCTCCCGATCCTGCAGTGATCTGGTGATCTGCAAATCAATCGGGTTGGCAGAGTTGCTGCTCTTTCTGTAGTTCAAAGTATAGCTGCCGGTAGCTCCGTTGTAGCCTTCCACTTTGAGTTTGTAATTCGCAGAGCGTGTGGGTGTGAAAGAGATGCTGAAGTTGGTGTCATCTCCGCCGTCATCATCATTCAGGAGTTCCGTGCTGCCATTGTCTTCATAGATATATGCCTTGGTATCGATGTCTCCGGAGCTATAGATATAGTATGTGGTATCGGCATTTCCCCGGAAACGGAACCAATTGGCACTGGAGCTGTTACTCAGGTTGCGGGACAGGCTGATCTCGGAATTGGTGAAGTCTAATTGATAGATTGAATCTCTGGAATTGGAAGAGCTGTTCTTGGAGATCACAACGTCATCCACCCAAGCGCCTTCATATTCGTAGTTTGAAACGTCGGAAGTAAAGACAAAGGAGATTTTTACCTCGTCGTTGTCCAGGTAATCATTCAGGGAATACTCAAAGGTCTGCCAGTTGTTGTCGTCAGTGCCATCCTGGCTGTGTATTTCCTGTTCTCTCCAGGTTCCCCGGCTACGATACTTCACTATCACTTTGAAGTAGTCATATCCGCTTTCTGAGCCAACTTTTGAGGCAAAGCTAAGTTGAGCGTTTCTGGCTCCGTCTAGAGAGAAGGGGCCATAGGTCATGTCGGCCTGCATGTTGTCTTCATACTGGTTGTCTGAGGGACTCAGTGAGCTACCAGCGCACCAAGCTGCCCAACTGCCATTGTTGCTGCTAACATTTTCGTCATCCCAGGTCGGGCTGCCGGAAAGGCTCCATAAACCGGAGGGGAAAGCTCCCTCGAAAGTTTCATTCAAGATAGTTTCGCTTTGAGCGAAAATGAATAGCGAAAAAGTGCTGAGTAAAAGAGCTAGCATGAGCTTTTTCATGATCTCACCTCGTGCGTTTATTTTATGCATACAAGCTAATCAGCAGACCACAAGGCGTCAATAGTTATCTTAAAAGGCCTGGTGAGGCTTTGTGGACGAAAAGCAGCAGTAAACGGACTTGACAAAAGCAGGGTAGATCGGCATTGTGAAAATCATTCGAAAGAAGGGAGCTTTGATGTTATCAAGAAGACAGAGCCTGGCACTCACAACATTCTCAGAGGGAATGAATTGTGCCCAATCAGTCTGCTCGGCATTTGCAGCAGATTTATCGATGAATAATGGACAGATGATGAAGCTGGCTTCTTGTTTTGGTGGAGGAATGAGGATGGGAGCCACCTGCGGAGCTCTGACCGGAGCTTTGATGGTTCTGGGTCTGGCAGCTGGATATAGTGTTTATGACCTTGCAGCAAAACAAGATACAGAAAAGCTAACGCTGGATTTGCTAGCAGCTTGGAAAGAGAATATTGGTCAGACCGATTGCAAAGAGATCCTGGGTATCAATCCCAGCATCCCCGTGCGCAGGCAGCTTGCCAAAGAGCAAGGAATCTTTGATGATAATTGTCCACATTGCATCGCCACTGCGGTTGAACTTGTGGAAAAGATACTACAAGAAAAGAATAACAAGATGGGAGAAACTGATGTATAGAAGCTTAAATATTCTGTTTATGGTGCTGCTGGTTGTTCTGATCAGTTCCTGCGGAATCCTGAGTACAGAAGAAGATCAGGTGGCGGAGCCTGTCTTTGATCCTCCGGAAGGTTATTACACACTTCCGGTCACAGTTGTGCTAAACTGCCCTACCCCGGGAGCCGAGATTCATTACAACCTCGATGGCTCCAGCCTGGACACGAACTACATCATCTATACAGAGCCATTCAGAGTTGAGCCTGGCACCACCGTTAAGGCTGCTGCCACCAAGCTGAATATGAAACGAAGCAAGATAGTCTATGCCGCCTACTTCAGTCCGGCTGCCTTCATTTTATCTGTTGTCCCGGGCGGAGGATTCAATAACGGAAGCTCAGATGTGAGCCTGGCTAGTTTCCAATGCTCCCGCCATGAGATTTCCCAGGGCGAGTATCTGGCTGTGATGGGCAGCAATCCTGCCACAGGCGTGGGAGAAGGTAGCTCCTATCCAGTTTACAATGTATCCTGGTTTGATGCCATTGAGTATTGCAACCGCAGGAGCCTTTTGGATGGGTTTGAGCCCGTCTATAGCTATGGGAGCTTTGGCTCCGATCCGGCAAACTGGCCTTCCGGCTGGAAAGAACTGGCTTCCAATCAAACTTATCTAAGCTGCGATTGGGGACTTTCCGGCTACCGTCTGCCCACTGAGATGGAGTGGGAATTTGCTGCCAGAGGTGGCTCTCAAAGTGATGGCTACACCTACAGTGGCTCAAACATCCTGGATCGGGTTGCCTGGTATGGGGCAAATGCAGCCAAACGCAGCCACTTGGTCGGCACAAAGCTGGGGAATGAAATTGGCCTGAGAGACATGACCGGGAATGTGTCCGAATGGGTTTGGGATCTCTTTGGAACATATCCTGAAGAAGCGCAGAGCAACCCCACCGGCCCTGTGACGGGTACTGCAAGGGTTCACAGAGGCGGAAGCTGGACACCCGGGAACAATCTCTTGGCGGTGCATCACCGGGCTTCTTCTGCTCCCACGACCAAGAAAAACGATCTTGGTTTTCGGGTAGTGCGAAGGATACAGTAGGAGCGCTCGCCGTAGCGCCCTTCATGTGGTGAAGTGGTGAGGCGGTACAGCGACCGCCTGTGCCTATTGCTTTGCTATAATGCGGTAAAATGCTTCACGAACAACTGGTGCAGGGAAGCTGTAATCCGTGCTCTCACATTCGGTAAGCTCTTCCCAGTTCTGCAAAGAGGGATCGGTCGTGGATTCTATCAGATAGGAGCCTGCTCCCTGAACTGGATTCCAGCTCAGGATTATCTCGGTGGACGTTCTCTGGATCTGGGGATTCTGCGGAGTGCCGAGAGTGCCAGCCAGCCTGGGACCAACCAGATGATCCATATAGATCCCGGTGGAAGCTCCGGCACTATAGAAATCCAGAGCTATCCGGGCTTCTCCCTGCATCCCGGAGAGATACTCCTGCCCCACACTGAAGCAAGTCCACGAGCTTGAAGTAGGCATCGAAAAGACCGTCAGTTCCTGCCAAGTGTCTTCTCCCGTTGAGATAGACACCTTTATTCTGCCATTTCCAGTTACTGCGCTGGGCATTGCCCAGAATTGAACAAAAGAATCACCGTCTATAACAAGGGGCGGGCTCATCAATCTGCGGGGAGTGGAATTGGCTTGTGTAAATACAGCGGAATTGCCATGATAGGCTTTCCCCGTGAGATCCAAAGCAATGTCAGGATCAGAGAGCCAGCCCAGAGGGGGGAAGAGGCTGGATTCAAAGCTTTCAGCAAGCTGGTTCTGAGCAGCAGTTCTGAAGCTCCATATCTCATTTTCCGGAGTCTCGCCTGCGCTATTGTGAGGTACTATCTTCCAATAGTAGGTAGTGGCGGGTTCGAGCTCTACATTCAGTAGGTTGGAGATCTGGTTCCCCAGTAGTGGGGGAGGAGATGCTGTCCCCAGATAGACATCCCAGGAGGATTGTTGTCCTGAGGGGCTATGCCAGGCCAGTTTCACCGGATTGATTAAGGTTTGATTGTTCAAGGGCTGGATGAGCTGAGCCGGGAGTGGGAGATCCGGGCTTGAGCTGATCAGGCGCAGATTGGCTCGTGAGTACTGAACAGAGCCATTCCCGGAGGGAAAATCTGTGTTGCTGGAGGCATAGGCACAGATATTCTGGCCTGTGTAGGTAGTGCTAGTGAAGAAGGGTGCGGTCGATAACCTTGAACCAGAGCGATTTTCCCAAACTACCTCCAGCCTCTGGCCTGTGTAAATAAAGGGTTGATCCCAGCATATATAGAACCATCCTGGAGCACCGATGGCTAAGTCTGAAGCAAAAACCAAAGTATAGTCTTGCAGATTGGGGTAGGGTTCGGAGCTGCTGTAAGAGCTTTGGGCTGCGTTCTTGAGGTATATTCTTTGGTTTGTTAGTTGATAGAGGTTAGCCGAAGAACTGATTTCAAAGCCCAGACCGTAGATTGCGGAGCCGCCTGTCAAGCCTGCAGCTTCCAGTTCGAGACCTCTGTAGATTGCCTTGCTCCAGCCGTAGTTCATCAGGGCATTGAAGGGTTGATTATATTGAGTTGTGGTTCCAGTGCCAATCGTGTGGATAGTGGAGAAGAGCTGAAAGAACCAAAAGAGAGTGATCAGTATCAGTCCTGCTTTCTTTATCATGTTACCGCCAGTGGGCTAGTTATTCACCAGTTCATAAAGTAAGTAGCCATTCAGCATATAGAGCACCTTGTCGAAGTCGCGATCTCCCGGGATGATGATATCAGCGTTCTTCTTGGTGGGATCAATGAAGGCATCGTGGGAAGGTTTCACCGTTTCCAGATATTTGTCCAGCACGCCCTCGACGTCGTAGCCTCGGTCTTTGGTATCCCGGATCAAGCGTCTGGTGAGCCTGATATCAGCATCGGTATCCACAAAGATCTTCAGGTCACTCAGTTCCAAGAGATCTGGGTAATAGAGTGCGAAGATTCCCTCCAGGATTATCACATCTGCAAAGGCCACACAGAGAGTTCCTTCGCTGCGTTGATGAGAAATGAAATCATAATCCGGAACGTTTACGGCTTCTCCCTTTAGCATGGCTTTAACGTCTTCCACCAGCAGTGTCGCGTCTATTGCGGAAGGATGATCGAAGTTGTAGTTCTTACAATCCTCGGGATTGAAGCGGCTGAGATCATGATAGTAGTTATCGTGAGAGATAATGACGGTCTTAAGGTTGTCAAGACGACGGCCAATGGCTTTGGCAATGGTAGTTTTACCGGAGCAGGTGCCTCCTCCGATCAAGATCAGTCGGCAGTTATTGATCACTGTTTCCCCTGTTATTCATGCGAGCGGTGAACTTGTCTGAAAAGCTGTTGAGTGGGAGCTTAACGGGCTCCAGGCGTCTCAGGTTTTCCCGGATTAAAGCTAGCCTCTGCCTCAAGCTTTCTTTTCTGTAATGCTGGTTGTTGGATTCAATTCTGGAAGATAGGAGCCTGTTCAGGAGCCCACTGGAGACCCGATAGTCATATGCAGCCCGGGCCATGAAGCTCAGGGCAAGGCGGTCTGCTTCTTCTTCATAGGCATCCAAGCGGCCGGAAATGAGAGTGTTGTATATCTCAAAGACTTCTGCTTCCAGGGAGGCTGTCAGAACCCGGGTGGCGGGGCTGAGGCGTTCTCCCAGGGCAGCATCCAGCTCATCGAAGGCAGAGCTTGACGCTATCTGATTCTGCCTCTTCTGAATCTCGGTGATGCCATGAAAACGAGACACATGAGCAATCTCATGAGCCAAAACAAAGGCCAGCTCTGCCTCATTTTGCAGGAAATCCAGCATTCCCCGGCTGATGAAGACGAAACCGCCCGGGCAGGAATAGGCATTGGCAGCATCGATATCCAGGATATAGAACCGGAATCTCTGATCTGGCATATCTGAACACAATGCCACCAGGTTTCCCACTTCATTGATGTATTGGTTGATCTCCGGCTCCTGGTACAGCCCCTGCTGTGCTATCACAGAGGCTAGTGCTAAGCCAAAGCCTTCCTGAGCCTCCAGGAAATAATCCTGAAACTCTCTGGGAGCCAGGGGATATTGAGCCCGGTAACGCTGCAGATTCATCTCCCGGTCGTGCGCCAGAATCATCTCATGAAAGGGTTGTGGATCCGGGTTATCAGATAGTACCTTCATAACAAACAGAGAATCCCCCCGCAGCTCTTCATTAAACTGATCTGCAAAGCCCCGCACTCCTGCAGTGATGCTGTGCCGGTTCACGGAAGTTGATCCGCTGGACTGCATCCCACTGAAGACATCGTTTCGCCTCTGGAGCGCAAGCGTTGCAGTCTGAGACAGATAGCCCAGATCACTCTGATAGCGAATCTTGTACCATTGGAAGAGGCTATCGATCAAAGCCACTCTGCTCTGGGAAGGTAATTCCATCAGAACGGGATAGTAGGAACCCGGGCCGGATCTCAGGGGAGAACCGTCCCGTCTGACAATCAAATCCCGGCCGGGAAGTAAAGTCACAACAGCCAGCAGTGCCAGCAGGAAATGAACCCTCTTCACAGGTCTTTAAGCCTCGCTTATCTCTACCTTCTGCAACATTCTGTAGAGATGCACCAGATTGATGGGCTTGGAGATATAATCATCCATGCCAGCTTCGATGAACCTCTCTTTATCGCCAGACAAAGCAAGAGCAGTGCAAGCATAAATTATCAGATGCTTACCGCTTTCTTTCTCTTTCTCACGAATCTTACGGGTGGCGGTGACGCCATCCATCACAGGCATCTGGATATCCATCAGGACGCAGTCAAAATTCATCAGTTCGACTAAGCCCAGTGCCTCAGCACCATTGGAGGCAACAGTGACTTTGAGCCCCCAACGCTCCAGTTGTCTCTTAGTGGCATTCTGGTTTATAAGCTCGTCTTCAACCAGTAACAGGTTCAAGGGGGGCAACTTCTCATTTTGCTCCAGATCATCAATCGTCAGTTCGACAGAACTCATTCTTACCTCGTTCTTTTTCTTAAACGGTATTATAAAGAAGAACTGCGATCCTTCACCAGGCTCGCTTTCCACCCATATAAAGCCGTTCATAAGCTCAACCAGACGCTTCACAATTGCCAAACCGAGCCCGGTTCCACCATATCGGCGGGTGAGAGAATTGTCAAGCTGAGAGAAGTTGTCGAAGATATCGCTTTGTTTCTTGGGGTCTATTCCGATGCCTGTATCTGCCACGCCAAACAGGATACGGACATCTGTTCCAGTTTGGTTATAGATATCTGCCGTGAGTTCTATATAGCCCTCTTCTGTAAACTTCATGGAGTTCTGCAGCAGATTGATCAGGATCTGCTTCAAGCGCATCATGTCTCCATAGAGGATAGGAGGCAACTTATCGCTAAGATTCAACCGAACATCCACAGAGCTCTTCTGGCGGTTGTGGGCAAAGCCTTTGATCACGTCTTTCATCAGGAAGGCCAGGTCAAACTCACTGATCACCAGCTCCATCTTCCCGCTCTCTATCTTGGAGACGTCCAGCACGTCGTTCACTATCTTCATCAGGTTGTTCCCGGAGCTGGAGATGATCTTGTAATACTCCATCTGCTCAGGTGTAGCATCCAGTTGCATTAGCACTTGGATGAAGCCCAGAATGCCGTTTAAGGGTGTGCGGATCTCATGACTCATGCTGGCCAGAAAGTGATCTTTGGCAACGCTGGCATTCTCGGCTTTCTCCCTAGCCTCAAGCAGATCTGCTTCCATCAGCTTGATCCTGGTGATATCCACCATGTAGCCATAGACAATAGGTTCACCATCATCCGGAAAAAGGATCAGGTTAAAATCCATTGCCCAGCGAATCTCTCCATCTTTAGTCAGAATTCTGAACTGACGGGTTTCGGATTCCACTTTATTGGCAACCTGTTTGTCCAGCTCCTTATCCAGCCAGATTCTATCCTCAGGATATACGATATCCACATAACCCTCTGTGCGGGACAGAGCTATGCCAGGGTTATAGCCCCAGGCTGCGAGCCCTTCAGAGACGTAGAGCAGGCGATAGGGCGCTATCTTGTTCTTGTAAGCAATCAGGGGGCCCCGGTGGAAGATTGTAAAATCCAGCAGGAGGTCATTGTAAAGCTTGTTCTTGCTCTCAAGCTGTTTCAGCAGCTTCCGACGGCGACGGTACATGATATAGTAGAAGCAGGCTATACCGATCAACGTTAAACCAAACAGAGCCCAGAGATAGAATTGAACCCGACTTACCACTTTCAAGCGGTTGCTGATGTTCAGATGCTCCCGGTCATACTCTCCAAACCACTTGGCATGAAGCGCTTCCAGCCTGCCATCGGAGGATATCTTCTCCAGCACTCCATCGACTCTTTCGATCAATGCCGGATCAGTGGAAGCCATGCAGTAAAACTTTGAGAATACCTCGCCTTCCAGGGCTTTAACATTTGTCAAATTCAGGCTCTTGATCAGATACATGCCCAGCATATAATTCACCAGGGCAGCGTCTCCGGTGCCGGAATTCACCAGATGCAGGGCATTGTCCTGATTGGGAAGCTCTATCAGTTCACCGGTAAACTCCTGATTCAGGAAGAACTCTTTGGCAATATCTCCTTCCTGCAAAAGGATTTTGGAATCCAATAGATCGTTGATGCTTTTGGCTTTGGAGCTCCTGGGCACAAAGACAGCTCGCCAGGTGCGGGTGTGAGGGTTTGAAAAAGTGACCGTTCTGCCACGTTCGGGAGAAAACGCCATGCCCTGAACCAGGTTGATTTTACCAGAATCCAAATCTTCACGGATTCGGCTCCACTTTGCCAGGCGGAAGATGGGTGTCATGCCAAGTTCATCGGCTATGATCTTACTCAGTTCCACATTGTAACCGGAAGGACGCCCCTTGGAATCAATGTACTCATAGGGAGGAAAGCTGATATCTCCCCCAATGATCAGTTCCTGCTGTTTGGCTGCCAGATTACAAAAACCCAGGCTCAGCATGAGGCACAATAGGACTATGCTCTGTTTCACTTCAATTATCTCCAAAACTGCTTGAACTTATCAATTTAGACCCTTTATCCTCCGAAGGTATGCCTGCATGTCGAACTTCCTTTCCAACCCAGCAGAATTCATATAGCGTACAGAACCAAATATCTCTCTCTCCTGCCAGGGACGATCATGCTTGCCAAAGCACCAGGCGATTCCGGCAAAGCTGCAGGGATCGCGACCGTCCAGGCTGTAACGATTGTTTAGATAAATCAGATGATAGAAGGCAGATTGAGGGTCTGGACTCCACTCCAGCACCTTCTTCCCCCAATACATCCTCATGTAGCTGTGCATCTTCCCGGTGATTAGCAGCTCCTTCTGGGCAGCATTCCAATAGGTATCGTGAGTCTTGGCTGCTTCCAGCTCGGCAATGGAATAGAGGGTGGGGCGGGGATCCGGGCTGTGTTCTTCCAGCGTTCGCTCAGCCCATTGGGGAAGGGCAGAATACTGATCGTAGTCCGGGTTGTATTGGCAAAAATTGAAGCCCAGCTCTCTTCTGACGATCAGCTCCTCACAGAATGCTGCCAGATTGGCATCCCACATCTCCAGCCCGTCTTTGGTCTTAATCAGATCAGATAGTGAATCAAGAGGGATGTTAGTATATTCCTGGGCAGCAAGAACAAGCTCCACCGGAGAGATCTGACCGAAATGAAGGTAGGGGGAAAGCTCTGCCTGAAGATTCAGGCCTGGATCGGAGCGTCTGTTTGCATAACTCGGATACCGGTGCTTCAGAAATTCCTGCAATAGTCTCAGAGCTTCTTTTCTCCCGCCATAATAGAACTGGCTGGGCGGAACACAGCGATCTACCTTCAAGCTGGGGAGCAGGTCTTGGATCAGGAAGTGTGGATTGCCCTTTTTGGGGACAAAACAGGGACGTCCGGGATGAAGCAGAGGTTGGTTTTGGAAGCGGGGGAGATCCTTCAGATAAGTCTCCGGGTCTTCCCGTTCCAGGTATAAAGGTAAGAGCTTTAGTATCTTGGTGCGGAGTGTGGCGGCAGAATACTCTTCTTTAGTGCTGGCCAGATGAACCGGCACCACCGCCTCCGTATCAATCTCATAATAGCTCTTCTCCAAGCTGCGACACCAGCCTCTGAGCTGTAAGCGCAGTTCCTTCTGCCAGTTCAGATATCCTCTGTCGCAGAACAAAGCGATGCATTCTCTCAGATAATAGGGAAGCACCTCCAGAGCTGATCCCTGGCAAATGTGGATTGCGATGCCCTTCGAATTCAGCTCATTAGCCAATTCCTCCAAACCCTGCAACATAAATGTGTAGTGTCGCAGATTGGCTTCCGGTACATCCTGATCCACACAAAAGACTACCAATAGTGGTAAGTTTCTGATTGCCGCAGTGAGAGCCGCAGCCTCCAGAGCCGGATTGTAATAAAATCTTTGTGCAGCCTGCATCCAATATAGTACATAAGCGCCTTCTTCCGAGGTTGATCGGTAGTCGTTGGCTAATCGGGATAGATTTCTCATCTTCATATCACAAGCCTGCTTTTTCATTCAGAATAGTCAAGCCTTAACTTGCCCTATACCCCCCTGTTTACAAGTTTCTACTGAGGAAATCCATCCACAGTCCCATCAATGAGTGTCTCTATCATAACCTGACACTCTGGCAGTATCCTTTTCAGATGCGGCATTGAGGCTCTTCAAACACTTCACTTATTCATAAATCGTGCACTCTTGATCTATGTTGCCCACAAGGGGTTCTGCTTCCATGTAGTCTCTTGTTATCATCTGTCACACTATGGGAAAACCCTGTTTTGCCCCTTTCCCTATCCCCCTGCTCTCTCACTAGCTTCTTTAACCTATCCTTAACCTATCTTTAGCCTATCTTTAACCGTGGCTAAGGAAAGGCTTATCCTGTATTAACTTAGGGCTAATCCACTTAATAAGATAGCTATCTGCAGGTCTGAGAGGTGAGTAAAGTGCTATTGGAGGGGTGTGATTCTTTCTGGAGAGCAGAGCAGAAGCTTCGGGAGTGCCATCTCGAGGAGTAAATAAAAGCGCTCCATAAAGGAGCGCTTCATTATATTCTAGCGGTATTTCCGCTGTTTAGAACCTATTTGTTCTTTTTGTGGCGGTTCTTGCGCAGGCGTTTTTTGCGCTTGTGCGTGGCGATTTTATGACGTTTCTTCTTCTTTCCGCAAGGCATACTAACCTGCTTTACTCGGCGCTAACGTCAACGACTGAGGTTTTGAATTCGCGGGAGAACTTGAAAGTGGGGACTGTACGGGCGGGTACAGGAACTTTCTCGTCTGTCTTGGGGTTGCGGCCCACACGAGGCTTACGGGTCTTCAGCTTGAAGGTGCCGAATCCGCGGATCTCGATATGATTTCCTTTCACCAAGCTATCTTTGATGGCTTGCAGAAGGGAATCCACAACAACACCAACATCCTTGCGAATGATTCCGGTATTTTCCGAGATGATTTTTACTAAATCTGCTTTGGTCATTTCCTAACTCCTTAGTTATTATATTTTACATTACGCAAATAGTATTAGGCTCGTTAATCAATAAGGTATTCAAAAATATCAGCTTAGATATATGTCAAGGGAAAAATGAAGCAGAGGCATCCGAATCACCTGTTTTCCTTCATTTCTTGGCTCTTTATCATGCCTTGCAAATAGTTCCGGATTTTAGTGAACAAAGCGTTTATGCTGCTCGCCCCAGCGCAAAAAATACAGTCCGGAAGGAGCCTGAGAAAGATCGATCGAACCGCTGCTGGGGGGAGAGAGCTGTTTGTGAATCAGTTGTCCACGAAGGTTATATATCCTCAGAGCAGGAAGAGCTTCTCCAGCTCTACCGGAATCTTCCAGGCTGAAGAATAGCTTGCTGCCAGCCGGGTTTGGATAAATCTGAAGTGTGGGGCGTGGAGCGTGCTGATCCTGATTGGAAACGGGATTCTGATATGTAACCAGGTGGTGGATTCCTCCTTCCACAAAGTCAATCTCCAGCTCCTGCCAGCCTGCTTCAACCGGAATCTCAACACTCTCAAAACGGATACCCTGCTCAATACCACCGGTTATCGTGGGGTAGAGGTGGTAATCTGCAGATCCATCTACTCTTACTTTGATCCAGGTGGGGTGGTTTGGATCTTGATCGGTGTAATCGAAGCTCACTCTCAGGCTGGAGCCTTCCAGCACCGTGTTGATACCGCTGATCTGGGGCGTGTGCAGATTGCTGTAATCCAGCTCAATTGGCTTGAGCAACACACTCATACCGGCAGTTTCATCAGCAGTTTGGGTGCCACCTGTGAGCGTGATCTTGCTGGTGAGAGCCATGGTCGAGATCAGAGGATACTGGGGATCATACCAGGAGCTGAAATCCGGATCCGCCAGAAGATCTGCCAGATTGCAGGAAAGCACCATCACGCCATCGGCTTCATAGTTGGTCACCTCGATCTCCCCAATCTGTTCCAGATCATTGATTCCGGTGCCGGTGATCTTGTAAAGACCGGGTCCGATCACACCGGCCACACTGACGGTGTTCATCAGGCCGAAAACAATGGGGTTGGAGTTCGGATCAGCAGCAGGATCTCCCAGCACTCCCATATAGGAATAAAAAGTGAAGCCGGAGCTGGTGGGGAAGCTATTGGCGTTCACTCGGAGAGCGAAGTGCAGTTTCTCTTCACTGAAGGCTATCTTGCTCTCCAAGATATCCAGATGAGCCAGATTGAAATTGTGATCTCCGCTCAAATCGCTCTCCACTGGAACGAATTTGCTGTGATCCGGCATTCCCTGTGCCTGTGGGAAGAAGATGGGGTTTGCCATGCCAAAACGATTGCGGCTCATTGGGATGGCGTAGGTTCCCTGCAGACCGATCCAGGTATGCGAGGGGAGAGGACTTATGGTGCCATAGCTCCACTCTTCACTGCCCATGAATTGGGTCGCATTCTGTGTCTGCAGCAGCCCAAACTGATCCAGATAGTAAATATCCAAATAGGCTCCGGCATTGTATAGTATATTGATATATGGATCAGTGTCACTTCCCGGAGAGAAGTAAACTTTATCTAGTGGATCAGCAGTAAGCCCTGCTGCCAGGCAGTAGAGTAAACATACTATTACTAAGCGCTTGAACACAATTACCTCCTAGAATTTAAGCCCCATAAGGAGCGAGTAGCTTTGATTGCGCAGTTCCACCGGTTCGGTGAATTCTGAGGTGGGTAAATTAAGATAGTCCCAGCCCAGAGTGAAACGGAATTCCAGGGAAGCATCCAGCTTGCCCGAGTAGTTGAGACTTGCTCCGTACACCAAGCCAAAATCAAAGAAGTTCAGCTCATCCAGCTTGCCTTTTTCCTGGATGGGAATCTCATCCCAGTCATCGCCATTGGGCATATAGACAAGGCCATCCAGAGCGTAGTCTCCCCTGATCTTCAGGCTCATGGCAGTACCGGTGAGGCCTGAAAGGCTCCAGCCATTTTTCTCCCAAGTCTTCACTTTCAGGTAGATGGGCAGCTCCAGATAGTCCACATTGTAGTCCACGTCCATCCGGGCGGGACGCTCCAATACCTCTCCATCCAGTTTCAGGATGCGGATGCGTTCCCGAGAACCCTTCATGACGTAGAGCAGCTCATAATTCAGCCCCAGATATGGCAGCAATTCCATCTCCAGCCAGGCTCCGCCGATAAAACCGGGACGGATGCCAGGACGCACTTCATAGACATCCTCTTCAACCATTGTGCCGTAATGCATCCCCAGATTCAAGCCAGCTTTTGTGCCGTAGCTGATACTGGCTGTCTGAGCCATTACTGCCAGCACCAGACTAAGAAATAGGAGCACCAGCAGTGCTTGTTTCAAGGTTTCTCCAAAAGTTCCTGTTTGGCTTGAGCTATGCTACTGAAAAGATGTTCCAGCAAAGCGTCACGATCCTTGTACAAAGGGTTGTCCGGGTAGATGGGATCAAGGATGCGGATGCGCACCTTACTGGCATGAATACGCTTGTCTATCTCGTATATACGCCAAGTGCCGCTGAGGGCAAAAGGCACAATGATGGCTCCTGCCATCTGAGGCAGTTTCAGGCTACCGGGTTTGAACTCTCCCAATGTGTCGCTCTTGGAACGGGTTCCTTCCGGAAAAAGCACAATGGGGTTTCCGGCTGCTATGACCTCAGCACTCATCTGAAAAGACCTCATGGCTTCCCGGGCGTTTTTGCGGTTGATAAAGACACAGGGTAAGAGCCGCATCCAATGGCTGAGCACTGGGATCTTGCTGAGTTCCTGCTTGGAGATAAATCCTGCCGGGATGCCAATCCAACCCAGCAGTGCCGGGATATCGAAGAAGGATTGATGGTTCCCTACCAAACACAGGTTCCGCTGCTTGGGCAGTTTCTCCAGTCCCTCTATCTCCACTTTACTGCCTGTGGAAAGCACAGTCACTCTGCCCCAAAAGCGTACCCAGCGGTAAATCATGCGTCTGGCTCTGCGTCTGGAAGACAGGGGCAGCAGAATGTAGTATCCCAATAGTGCCATCAGGCAAAAGATCATAAAGATCACAAAGAAGATTTGCCATAAGAGGCTGATAATCATATTAACTCCGGAAGTATTAGTAGCTTAGATTCACCCATTCTTCATAGATCTTCTGCAAAGAAGTCACCCAGCCTTTCTTGCGCAGGGCATAGTCGATTGTGCGCCAATAAAGCTTGCCCCAGCCGGGGTAATCCACAGGATCAAAGGTGGTGTTGTGCCATAAGAGAGAGACGTGGGATTGATACCTTTCTGCCATATCTATCAATCGGCGCAGCGTTCTGGCAGCCCTGAGAGGATTGAGGTTCATGGCCTTGTGGGAGTGTAGGGTGGTATCCATCACAATCAGAGGTATTTCCAGCACCCGAAACGGACGATTTTCCTCTATGTTAAAGGGGAAGAAGGGGAATGATATGCCTGCCCTGAAGCCCACATTCTCCCAATAGCCCAGAGTGGAATCGTATTTGATGCCTGCTGCCTCCAGGATGCTGAAGCTTTCCTGGTAGTCAAAGTGCAGATAGTGAGTGCGATAGCCCACCGGATCAAAGCCCAGGGCCCGGAGCTGATCCAGCTCCTCTTCCAGAACATCCTGGTCGAAAGCAGATTCGGGAGAGCCATGCAAGCCTATCTCAAGTTGTCCCAGATTGTCCAAAACCTGCTCACGTGCTACCACGTCAAAGAGATAGTTCTGCCGGGGATCCTCAAAGTCTTTGCGGGCCAGAAGAAACCAGGTAGCTCCCACGCCGCTTTCTGCCTCATCTCTGGCGATGTTCTTCACTATCCTCCAGGGATTGTGGATCAGACGTTTATGGATGCTATGGGCTATCAGCTTGTAAATGGCATTCACAGGACGCTTAGTAAGGGTGCTGAGATTATATTGCAGATTGTCGCGTCTCTGCTTCTTGTCCCAGTAGTCCCAGTAATCTATATCATGAGAGAGAGAAACCACAAAGCGCTTGTTCTCTGCCCAATTGATATCCCGGATAAACTCCGGACAAAACTGCTGCAAGGCATAGAGCAAAACCTGAGCATAGACGTCCACCACCGGCACTTCTGTGAAATCCCAGCGATACTGCAGAGACTGCTTGAAGTCCACGCGGCTGGAGCGCTGTCCGTGTATGCCCATGATGTATTCATGCCAGCAACTCAGGAAGTAGAAGCCTCCTGCCACAATGTCCTTGCGGATATTGCAATGGTCTTCTGCCAGATTGAAGATAGCTCCACCCGGAGAGAAGAGAAAGGGGATCTTCTCGCTCTTGAACTTACAGAAGTTCACACCTTCCAAAGGATAGAGCTCCTGCTTCTCAAAGAATCCGGGAGTTTCCGGATCCAGCAAGATCTTAATAGGCACGTTCACCGGTATCTCGGGTCCATAATAGAGGTGTGCTCCCTCGTAATAGGTCCCATAGGTGAAGGCCGGACTCAAGCGCAGGATATAGCAGAAAGTGCGCAGCACAAACTCCGCCTTGGGAATGAACTTGGGCGGCAAGTTCAGAATTATCCTGATTGTCGGATATCTTTCCATTTATTCGGCTTTTCTAGTTCTTTTTCCCAGCTTGGGTGCAGGTTTCGGGGCAGGGATCAGAAGGCGTTCCAGCACTTCCGAGATCTTGGAGACGAAGCTGATCTCCAGACCAGCCAGGATGTCTTCAGCAAAGTCCGAAATGCTCTCCCGGTTCTCTTCCGGCAGCAAGACCTGATTTATACCAGCCCGCTTGGCAGCCAAAAGCTTTTCCTTCACTCCGCCGATGGGCAACACTTCTCCGTGCAGGGTGATCTCTCCGGTCATGGCGATATCGTGCCGAACTTTCATTCCGCTGTAGAGCGAAGCCAAAGCGGTGGCAAGAGTTACACCTGCGGAGGGGCCATCCTTGGGAACTGCCCCAGAGGGGAAGTGGATATGGATATCATAGGCCATAAAGTCCTTGGTATCGATCTTGTAAACCTTGTGCTGAGCTTTGAGGTAACTAACTGCTATCCGGGCGGATTCCTTCATCACCTCACCCAAAAGACCGGTGAGCACGATGTTGCCCTTGCCCGGCATGCGGATAGCCTCGCAGAAGAGGATTTCTCCGCCGTAGGATGTCCAGGCCAGCCCTGTGGCAATGCCAATCTCGGGCTTGCGGTTGGCCAGCTCCAGAGAGAACTTGCGCGGACCCAGGAAGGTCTTGATATCTTTATCTTTGATCAGATAGTTTATCTCTTTCCCGCTTGCAGCTTCTTTGGCGATCTTGCGGAATATAGAGCCGATCCGGCGCTGCAGATTACGCACTCCGGCTTCTCTCACATAATAGCGGATCAGTTCTTGCAGAGCGCTCTTATGCAGCCTTACTTTATAGTCAGTAAGTCCGTTTTCTTCCTGTTCCTTGGGGATCAGGTAATGCTTGGCAATCTCGATCTTATCATTCTCCAGGTAGCTGCTGAATTCGATGATCTCCATGCGGTCCCGCAAGGGAGCAGGGATAGTCTCCAGGCTGTTGGCAGTGGTGATAAACATCACCTCGGAAAGATCAAAGGGCAGATTTACATAGTTATCCACAAAGCTGTTGTTTTGCTCCGGATCCAGCACTTCCAGCAGTGCGGAAGCAGGATCTCCCCGGAAGTCCCGTCCCAGCTTGTCGATCTCATCCAGCATAAAGACGGGATTGGCCGTGCCCTGACGCTTGATCTCGGTGATAATCTTGCCCGGCATAGCGCCGATATAGGTGCGCCGATGCCCGCGGATCTCTGCTTCGTCGTGGATTCCTCCCAGAGACATGCGGATGAACTTGCGGTTCAGTGCCCGGGCGACCGATTTGCCGATGGAGGTCTTCCCGGTGCCGGGAGGGCCAACGAAACAAAGGATAGGCCCCTTCAGGTGGCCCTTGAGCTTCTTCACGGCAATGTATTCCAGGATTCTTTCTTTGGGCTTCTCCAGGCCGTAGTGATCACTGCGTAGAATCTTCTCTATCTTGTTCAGATCCAGGCGATCCTTGCTTTGACGAGTCCAGGGGATATTGACGATCCACTCCAGATAGTTGCGGATCACGCCATATTCGCTGGCGGCGGGCTGCATGGAGGCAAGCCGTTCCAGCTCTTCCAGAGCAACATCTTCCACATAGGAAGGCAGATCATTCTGGATGATCAGTTCCCGCCATTTCTGGATTTCCCTGGTCACCTCATCGGTCTCTCCCAGTTCCCGGCGGATCGCTTCAAGCTGTTCTCTCAGATAGTATTTGCGTTGATCCTCACTCATCTCGAGCTGGATATTGTTGCGAATGTGGTTTTCCACCCGCATCTGCTTGATGAGCTCCGCCAGACAGTTGTTCAGATACATATAGCGCTTTTCCAGATCGATCAGTTCCAGTATCTTCTGACGGTCTTCCAATTGCAGCTCGATATTTCCGGCGATGATATCCGCAACACGTCCTGCCTGCTTGATATTCCCGAGCCCATTGATCATCTCGCGGTTGAGCAGGCTGCTCTCGCTGGCAATCTTATCCAGCAGTTCCAGAGCTATGTTGCGCTGAGCGTGAATCTCTGTGCCTTCAGTGGTTTGCTCGGAGATAGTCTCCACATCCACCATCATAAAGGGCTCTCGCTGAATCACTTTTTGCAGACGCACCCGGGAGCTGCCTTGCAATAGCAGGCTGATCGTGCCGTCCTGATTGCGCAGCATACGCAGGATCGTGACGGCGGTGCCGATCTCGTGCAGTCCGAGATCACCCGGCTTGATTTTATCTCTTTCCAGAAAGAAGCCCAAGGTCTTGTCATTGGCCAGGGCGTGATCCACCACCAGTTTGGATTCTTCATCCGAAACCACCAGCGGCATGAGCAGGAAGGGAAACATCACCACCCCATTCATGTGCAGCACGGGCAAGGTTCTGGGAATTCTACTGTTTTGGTTTTCCATTAAGCACTCCTCTACTTATATAACTACAATATAATCTACAGCTCCCAATATACAAAAGCTTGCTCCGTACAAGATTGGTTACCGCCCATTTTTGGCAAGGACTTTTTGGGGAGCGAATAGCACGCAGATGCCTGGATCGCTGGGATTTGCTGGATAGGATAGCACGCAGATGACGCAGATGATTATGATTTTATAGATTATACTTTTTAGAATAGAACACGGATGACACAGATTAAGCAGATTTACACGGATTTTTAAGGGGTTTGGTATTGGATTGGTCGGGGATCCTGAACTCTCCGAATCTGCAGAAACCATACTACCCCGACACCACGGCACCACGGCACCACGGCACCACGTCACCCCGACATCACGGCACCACGTCACCACGGCACCACGGCACCACGTCACCACGGCACCACGACACCACTTCCGATAGGCGCACAGACCTCCGAAAACAGCTTGAGTCGTAAAAGATAGATTCTGCTGGTGACTGTGTTCTTATGCTCCTTTACCGCTTTAGACTATCAGCCCGAAGCAGCATCGCAGGGCTCGAGGGGGCTTCCGAGCAAGCCACTACTTTGAAGAATTTCATTGCTTCAGATCCGGTGTGGCTATAGCTCAACACTGAGTCCGGGACGGTAGTGAGCAGATTCCAGGAAGCTGTTGGGGAAGGATCGCTCGAGCCATAAACTTTGTAAGATAACGCGTTATACACCGGTTCCCAGCTTATCACAGGATGCCCTGTTTCTGCTGAGATCGCAAGAATTGGAGTGGCCAGAACCACTGGAATATCGGCGTAGTGCAACACAAGTTGCCAAGTTCCGTTCACCACATACTGGTAATTATCATTAGAACTGGGCCAGAACCTGTCCCGGAACTGGTGGAGCTCAAAAACCACGACTCCACTAAGTCCATTCGCGATTGAGAGCCTGGTGCGATGATAATCAAAGACCCCCAATTCATCTCCCGATCCGCTGTAAACTTGAGGTTCTGTAACGCCATTGGTTGCGCATAACAGGAATGAGCGCTGATGACTCATAAATATTAAGGAATATTCGGAGGATATTGAGTAACTAAGATCTATTCCGACAATCTGTTTACCCTCTGGTATTGTAACCGACAAAATCCCCGGATTAGTGGCTCGGCTTTCCAGGGTGACACTTGTATTATAGGTGCTGGGGATGTTTCCAAGGTCATATTCGAAGACAATTGAGTGTTCAGATGGAGTAGAAAACATGCCGGGTCCTGCCCATTCACTCACGCCAAGATCTGCTTTGTTTGCCCGGACATACCAGTTGTAGTCCGTATAGTCTGCCAAACCAGTGAGCTGATAGGGGCAGGTGTCGATATTGCTGATAAGTGTTCCTTCATTATCAGGATCAAATCCTGCAGGGCCGTAGATGATGTCCCACCTCGAAGCGTAAGGATAGCAGATATCTCTCCAGCTCAAATCTGCTGAATCGTATTCGATGTTATCTGCTGATAACTCTGTGGGAATCTCGAGAGCGGAACCTCCTCCCAAGTAGATGATTAGTTGCCAAGTTCCGTTAACACCATATTGGTAAGTAGTATTCGAATACGATCCGGTGCCCGTCGTCAGGATCCTGAGTAAATGGAGC
The DNA here is from genome assembly GCA_023421135.1 of Candidatus Cloacimonadota bacterium. Lineage (GTDB taxonomy): Bacteria > Cloacimonadota > Cloacimonadia > Cloacimonadales > Cloacimonadaceae > PHBP01. Next base: position 80,453 of record JAEZUG010000034.1, read on the forward strand.
TCGAAAACCACATTTCCGCTTAGCCCATTCGCAATTGATAGTCCGGTACGGTTATAATTGCAGACTCCGGGGCCAATCCCGAATCCGTTGTAAACTTGGGGTTCGGTTACGCCATTTGTTGCGCAGAGCATGAATGACCTCTGCTCATCCATCCAACGACCATTGTTCGTTGAAAAGGAATAGCTTAGATCCACAGATACAATATGCATATTATCTGGAATGGTTGCCGACAGATTTCCCGGTTCAAGCGCCCGGCTGGCAAGTGTGGGGGTGTGATAATATGTGCTGGGGATGTCTCCTAAGTTATAGGTCAGGACGATAACACCTTCCGGTAGAGTCGTAAACGTGTGTGGACCCGCCCAAGCGCTAACGCCAAGATCCGCTTTACTTGCCCTTACATACCAGCTATACTTCGTATATACCTGCAAATTCGAGAGCAGATAGGGACAGGTGTCAATGCTGCTGATCAATGTCCCCTGGGTTTCGGGATCGAAGCCCATCGGGCCATAGACAATGTCCCACATCGAGGCTTCAGGATAGCATCTATCTGTCCAGCTCAACTCTGCTGATTGATATTCAATATTCTGCTCAGCAAGTTCTATCGGGGTCTTAAGCGCTGGACGGTCTGTCAATGCTATGATTAGCTGCCAGGTTCTTTTAACCACGTATTGATAATCCGGATTTGAGCCGCTGCCACCCTGGGTTCTGAAGGCATGCAATTCAAAATCTACTTCACCTGTAAGCTCATTGGCAATTGCTAGCCCGTTTCTGCTGTAGTTATACACTCCCTCACCACCACTTCCATACCATAGCTGATCTTCACTGATACCATTGGTGCTGCAGAGTAGGAAAGACTTCTGCTCACTCATCAAAGCACCGTTGTTTGTGGACATCGAGTAGCGAATCCTCAATGAAGCAATTTCTTTATCCTCCGGGATGATTGCATGTATCAAACCTGGCTGCTCTGCCCTGATCGCAAGAGAGGATTCAAGATCGTAGGTGGTGGGAATATCGTCACCGGAATGAATATATACTATCTCATTGGCAGCAAGAGTACTAATCACCAGGGGGCCAGCCCAGGCGCTCACTCCCGGATTTCCGGAATTTGCCCGCACATAACAATGATATTCACTCATTTCACTCAAGCCACTAATTGTGAAGGGGTAGGAATCAGCACAGACCTGCGTTCCCTCCGTTGCAGGATCAAAATCCTGAGGACCATAAAGGATGTCCCAATTGTTCACCGGGGGTACGCAATTCTCTTCCCAATTTATTACAGCCGAAGCGGTATTCACATTGGCCAGATATAGTCCCGTGGGAGCATTGATTTCCAGATAGTGAATCGTGATGGCAAAGCTCCCGTCTTCCACAAAGTTGTAATCCGCGTTCGAGCCGGAACCTCCGCTGGTGCGGAAGGCGTGGAGCTCAAAGCTGAGCAGACCGGTGAGTCCGTTGGCAAGGCTCAATCCTGTTCTGTGATAGCTGCACCTGCCTTCGGGAGTGGCCGCTGCTCCGGAATAGACTTCCACTTCCGTTGCGCCGTTTGTGGTGCAGACCAGGAACGATCTCTGATCGGCAATGCTGCTTCCGCTGCGGGCGATCATGGAGTATTCCACGTCAATGTGATCAACCACTTTGCCTTCCGGTATTGCCACCATAATTGTGCTGAAGTCTGTTGCCCGGCTGGAAGTGCTGGGAGCAGGATCAAAGGTGGTGGGCGTTTCTCCGGAAAAGCTGACATAGTAGTATCCATTTTCCATCAAAGTCCTGAAGCCGCAGGGGCCATACCAAGCGCTGTTGCCTTCCGGCAAGACTCGGCGAATGTAGTATTCGTAAGATGTAGAAGCTTGTAAACCGTTTAAAAAGTATCCGCATTCCATGAGCGACGGCACCAGATTGCCCTCGCTGAGGATGTCAAAACCAGCCTCGCCCCAGATCAGATCCCAGCTCAATTCGGTGGGATCATGACTATCTGTCCAGGACAGAGTGATCGAGTATGAATCTTCTCCATAATAATACAGATCCATGATGTCCGGATTCATGTCCAGGGGCTCGGTGTGGATCGTGATCGTCCAGGATGAGCCTTCCACATAGTTGTGTTCAGCGCTGGAGCCTGTTCCACCACTGGAGCGGAAGGCGTGCAGCTCAAAGATTACCTCTCCAAAAAGTCCGTTGGCCAGATCAAGCCCTGTCCGGTTGTATAGATAAGTTCCGGAGCTGTTTCCGGAACCGCTGGAGACTTGATCTTCGGTTTGGTTGTTGCTCGCACAATAGACAAAGGATTGCTGCTCCGCCATTGTGCTGGATCCCAACGCGGTCATCGAATACTGCAGATCGATTGACGTGATCTCTTCCATGTGGGGAATGATAATCGCAAAGACTCCCGGTTCTAATGACCGGCTGGTGGTTGTGGGCAGATTGTACAACGTGGTGGGGATGTTTCCACCGGTATATGTGAAACTTGTAATTGTAGCTCCCAGATTTAAACACAAACACCACAATATAATCAAAATAAAAACGATAGCTACAGCACAGGATTGGGATCCATTCTTAATAGAGAAACGGCTGGCGGGCTTTTGACTTAGCATACTGACATCCTTACAAGGTTCAATTTGGCGATAGTTATTGCAGATACTAATCATCGTCTATTTTCAGAAAAGATTAATTGCGATTCTTTGTCAAGATTTATCTTATTTCTTTCATCTGGTTTGCCAATATAAAGAGTCAGTGAACTTTCAGCTTCGGTATCTGCCGCAATCTCGTTTTATTTTAGATAGCACGCAGATGACGCAGATCGCACGGATTTACACAGATTTATGTATCTTAACGGCCTTCTACCGGAGTTGCTATGCCTAAGCAGAACTCCAATACCCTTGATGAGATCATGGTAGAAGTTTACAGAGCCGAAATCCTGCACTGTGGAGTAGACTGCATTTGATCGGTTCTGTGATCGATGCCGAGTCCCGCAAGGAGTCCTGGCACAGCAGTTTGTGGATACCAATATCGCCTGGATGGTCTTCCTGATCGACTATTTCGTTCTATTGGCAGACACACAGGTCTGACCCTACAGACAGATGGGAAGCTGCTTGTTTGGAGAGGCCTGCGGCCTCTGGGGCAATGAGGACATTGCCACACCAGGATGGCGCTTCGGAGCGCGCCACTACACGTCACCACGTCACTTTCTGTTCACTGCTCACTGAAAGGCGTAGCCATAACTTAATACAGGATAAGCCTTTCCTTAGCCAGGGTTAAGGATACGTTAAAGATAGGTTAAGGAAGCGTTAAAGAAGCGAATGAGGGAGCAGGGGGAGGGGTTCCCGGGCTATTCAACGCCCTCCGGGCTGATAAAAGTGTTTTCACACTGCCTTCGCAGGAATGACGATACGCGGAGCAGGGAGGAAAACAATTATGCGCACCACGCTTTACACCATGTGCAACGATCTTATATTATTTATGATACCTTCTTTAAACAAATCCCTACCATCCCACAAGAATCAACAATCCAATAACACCTTACCCATCAATCGCATAGCAACTCCCTCTCATTATATCGATATAAATATATCGAAAAAAGACTTGACAGAAACAGGGCTTTTCTTTTATCGATATAAATGTATCGAATGAGATGCCAAGATAAGGAGAAAAGATGGTTTCAATACCGGTTTTAACGCTAAAGCGCTTGCCTCAGTACCTGGAGCTCTTACACAAGTTCCAGAGAGAGGATCAAAGCTACGTTTCTGCCACCAAGTTGGCAGAGATCACCGGCGTGCACATGACTCAAGTGCGCAAGGATCTGGCTCTGACCGGAGTGGCGGGAGTTCCCAAAGTGGGGCACAAGATTAGTGACCTGATCGAAGCCATCGAAAACTTCCTGAATTGGAACGATTCTTCTTCCTGTTTCCTGGTGGGAGTGGGGCGTTTGGGTGCTGCCCTTTTGGGTTATCAGGAACTCACCCGCAAGGGCTTGTCCATCGTGGCAGCATTCGATACCGATCCGGCTCTGAGCGGCACCACCATCAGCGGTACCAAAATCTACGGTCTGGATCGTTTTGCCAATCTCTGCCAGCGCCTGCATATCCATATCGGGATCCTCACGGTTCCTTCCGAGCATGCTCAGGCAACGGCTCAAATGATGATAGATAATGGCATTGTGGCGATCTGGAACTTCACTCCGGTTCACCTTAGAGTGCCCTCCGGAATCATTGTGGAAGATGTCGATATGAGCGCTTCGCTAGCGGTGCTTTCCCGCCGTTTGGCCGAAAAGCTGCACCGCGAAACCGAGCTGGAGAACAGCCTATAGGCTAAAACGGGTTCCAGCAGCACAAGTAAAAAATCAGTAAAATCCCTGATAGGACCCTTACGCCATAAATACGTAAAAATATCAGATAGATTAGGAGCAAAGATGAATTCTGAAAATTCTGCAGTCCGCAGCTTCTCGAAGGTCTTGGAGATCTTGGAATCCTACGATTTCAATGCCAACAAGATCATCCCGATCCTGCAAGCCGTCCAACACGAGTATCGCTACCTTCCGCAGGAAGTGCTCACCTTCATCGCCACTTCCCTGAAGGTCTCACCGGCGCGCCTTTATGGCGTTGCCACCTTCTACAGCCACTTCTCTCTGGAGCCCAAAGGTAAACACATCATCAAGATGTGTGACGGCACCGCCTGCCATGTGCGCGGTTCCATGGCCGTGATTGAGGCCGTGAGAGAGAAACTGAGCCTTTCCAGCAAGAAGATCACGACTGATGATATGCTCTTCACCTTTGAAACGGTATCCTGCCTGGGTGCCTGTGGTCTAGCTCCCGTGCTGGTAGTGGATGATGAAGTCCACGGTCAGGTAACCCCTGAGCAAGCGATCAAGCTCATAGATGCAATATTGGAGAAGGAAAATGCTTAATCTGGAACAAATCAAAAGGGACTATCAGGACGCTCGAAATCACTTTAAGAAACGCATAGTTGTCTGTGCCGGAACCGGCTGTATTGCCAATGGTTCGCTGAAGGTTTACAATGCTCTGAAGAGCAGCCTCGCTATGCACTCCCTGGATGTCTCAATCGAGCTGAAGGCTCATGAAGATCACAACCACGACGTCCTGATCTCCGGAAGCGGATGCCAGGGTTTTTGCCAGGTAGGACCGCTGGTCACGATCGAGCCGGATGGCATACTCTATGCCCATGTGAAGCCCGAAGATGCCGAAGAGATCGTGGATCAGACCATCGTACAGGGCAAGCTCATAGATCGCCTGCTGTATATAAATCCCGCCGATGGCAGACACTGCCAGGGTGCCGGAGACATCCCGTTTTACACTCGTCAGAAACGTACTGCGCTCAAAGAATGCGGTCATCTGGATCCTGAGAATGTGAATGAATACATCAGTCACGGTGGTTACTTTGCCGCTCGTGATGCTTACCAGAAATACAGCTCTGAAGAACTCTGTAAGCTCTATCAGGAAGCTGGTCTGCGTGGAAGAGGTGGCGGAGGATTCTCCACCGGGCTGAAGTGGGAACTTACCCGCCGGCAAGTCAATGAAAAGAAATACATCGTTTGTAATGGTGACGAGGGAGATCCGGGCGCTTTTATGGATCGCAGCATTTTAGAAGGCAATCCTCACAGTGTGGTGGAAGGCATGATGATCGCTGCTGCGGCAGTGGGAGCCGATGAAGGCTATGTCTATGTGCGCATGGAGTATCCCCTGGCTTGCACCCGCATTCGCAGAGCCATCAGCGTGGCTGAAGAGCTTGGCATCCTGGGCGACGACGTGTTTGGAACCGGTAAGAGCTTCCACATTCAAGTGATGGAAGGTGCCGGCGCTTTTGTCTGTGGAGAGGAAACCGCTCTGCTTGCCTCCATCGAAGGTAAGCGTGGTATGCCCAATCCCAAGCCGCCTTTCCCGGCTGAAAGCGGTCTCTTTGGCAAGCCTACCGTGATCAATAACGTTGAGACTCTGGCCTTGGTGCCGGTGGTGATGCGGGAAGGCGTTGAGGCTTTCCGGAAAGTTGGAACTGCCAAATCTCCCGGAACCAAGACCTTTGCGCTCACCGGACATGTTGCCAATACAGGCTTGATCGAAGTGCCCTTTGGCACCACTCTGCGCGAGATCGTTTTTGAAATAGGCGGGGGAGTGCTGGATAAGGATGGCAAGATCAATAACGACGCTTTCAAGGCTGTCCAGATCGGTGGACCTTCCGGTGGATGCCTCACCCGTGAACACCTTGATCTGCCTCTGGACTATGATTCTCTGGGCGCTGTGGGAGCCATGGTGGGTTCCGGCGGCTTGGTTGTGATGAACGACTCAAGTTGCATGGTCAAGATCGCTCATTACTTTATGAGCTTCACTCAGCATGAATCCTGCGGAAAATGTGTGCCCTGCCGGGAAGGAACCCGTCAGATGCTGGAGCTGCTGGAAGACATCACCGAAGGCAGAGGCTCCGAAGAGACTCTGGAGCTATTGGAAGAAGTGGGACAGGCAGTGAAGATCACCTCGCTCTGCGGCCTGGGCAAATCTGCTCCCAATCCTGTGTTGAGTACTTTGCGGTTCTTCCGGGATGAGTATCTGGCACACGTGAAGGCGGGGTATTGCCCCACCCGGAGCTGCAAAGCTCTCACTCCCATCACCATCGATCCGGAGCTGTGCCGTGGTTGCACGCTCTGTAAACGAGTCTGCCCTGTGGGAGCCATTTCCGGCGAAGTGAAATCTGCTCACAAGATCGATCCCATGGTCTGCATCAAATGCGGTGCCTGCGTTGCCGCCTGCAAATTCAAAGCTATATCATAAGAGGAGAGAAAGATGGATACTGAAAAGATCGTATATATAAATGACCGTCCCGTGGTCTGGGAAGGTGAGACCAATATCCTGGCACTGGCCCGCAAGGCTCATGTGGAGATTCCCACCTTCTGTTATCATTCCGAACTGAGTGTCTATGGTGCCTGCCGGCTTTGCCTGGTGGAGATCGAAGGCAGAGGTCTGGTGACTTCCTGTTCTACCGCTCCCTTTGAAGGGATGCGGGTGAAGACTCATACTCAGCAGATTCTGAAGCTGCGTAAAGTGATCATTGAGATGCTGCTGGCCAATCACAACCGGGAATGCACCCAGTGTGACCGCTCTCCTGATTGCAAGCTTCGCGAGATATCCTATAAGCTGGGAGTGGATAAGATCCGCTTTCGGCAGACCCGTCCCGCCAAAGAGCTGGATACCGGCTCTCCCTGTCTGGTGAGAGATCCCAACAAATGCGTGCTCTGTGGTGATTGTGTACGCTTCTGCTCCGAAGTTCAAGGCATCGGCGCCATAGACTTTGCCAATCGTGGTGAAGGTGTGGTGGTGACTCCTGCCTATGGCAAGAGCCTGGCCAAGGTGGATTGCGTGCATTGCGGACAGTGCGCCGCTGTTTGTCCCACCGGTGCACTCACCATCCGCAGCCAGACCGAACAGGTCTGGAATCATCTCCAGGATAAGAACAAGAAGGTAGTGGCTCAGATCGCTCCTGCAGTACGTGTAGCTCTGGGTGAGATGTTCAATCTTCCCGCCGGAGAAATCACCACCGGTAGAATGATTGCCGCTCTCCGGATGATGGGTTTTGACCGGGTATTCGATACCTCATTTGCCGCTGATCTCACCGTGATCGAAGAAGCCAATGAGTTTCTGAAGAGGAAAACCACGGGTGGGAACCTGCCTATCTTCACCAGTTGCTGTCCTGCCTGGGTGAAATTTGCGGAGCAGAGCTATCCTAAGCTCCTGCCGCATCTCTCCAGTTGCCGTTCACCGCAGCAGATCTTTGGTTCCATTGCCAAAGAGCAGCTTCCCGAGCAATTGGGCACGGATCGCCAGAACCTGATAGTGGTTTCCATTATGCCTTGCACAGCTAAGAAGTTTGAGGCTCTGCGTGATGAATTCCGCACCGAGAACGTGCCGGATGTGGACTTTGTGCTCACCACCCAGGAACTGGGACGCATGATCAAAGAAGCGGGAATCGATCTGGCTAGTCTGGAACCTGAATCCATGGATCTGCCGATGGGTTTTGCCACCGGTGCCGGAGTGATCTTTGGTAATAGTGGCGGTGTCTCCGAAGCCGTGTTGCGCTATGCTGCCGACAAGCTGAATATATCCTTGCCGGAAAGCATTGTGCTGCAGGATGTACGCGGAAGCAAAAGTGTTCGTGAAGCAGAGCTTGACACTTCCATTGGTAAACTAAAGATGGCAGTGGTGCATGGATTGAAGAATGCCGCAGAGCTTTCCGACCGTATCCAGAACGGGGAAGTCTATTACGATATAGTTGAAGTGATGGCTTGCCCCGGTGGTTGCAGCGGTGGAGCCGGACAGCCCATCGTCAACAACCCGCTGGTACGCAAGGAACGCACCACGGCTCTCTACAACGCCGATAAGATGATGGCCTTGCACCGTGCGCAGGACAATCCCTTTGTGACAGAGCTTTATAAAGTCCTATTGGAAGAGCCCAACAGCCACAAAGCTCATGAACTCCTGCACACTCACTATCAAAACCGTAAGAGGATCGAGGATGAAGAGATCAATTTCTCTGCTCCTTCCCAGGAAGAACGCTGCAAGGTGAAGGTTTGCATCGGCACCAGTTGCTTCCTCCGCGGAGCTCAAGAGATTCTGGCCCACACACTGAAGACTGTGGAAGATAACGGGTGGGGACGCTACTTTGAAGTAGCCGCCACCTTCTGCACAGAACAATGTGATAAGGGGCCGACTCTGGCCGTGGGAGAACAGGTGATCCACAAAGCCAAAATAGAGGATGTCACCGCTGCTCTAAACCGTGAAGCTCAAAAACGGGGTGCCTGATGAAGAGCATCCTGATCTGCATGGGGAGTTCCTGCTTTGCCAGGGAAAACCGTGAGAATCTGGGCTTGATCGAGGAATACCTCCGCTCTCACAAACTGGAAGACAGCGTGCGGATTGAAGGTTCTCTCTGTCTGGGAGAATGTGCCGATGGACCAAACCTGATCGTAAACGGAAACCGCTACCATCAGGTGAATGCCGAAAAACTACAAGAGATATTGGATAAAGAGTTGTTACCGATATGAATAGAATGGAACCGATATACACGGAAAAGACCCAATGCCAGGATTGTTACAAATGCGTACGTGAATGCCCGGTGAAAGCCATCAAAGTGGTGGATGGCAGTGCTATGGTGATTCCAGAAGCCTGTATTCTGTGCGGACACTGCACAGAAGTTTGCCCGGTGCATGCCAAGAAAATACGTGATGACCTGGATGAAGCCAAGGCTCTGCTGGCCAGTGGAGCCAAAGTCTATGCCTCTCTGGCGCCCAGCTACCGCACGGAGTTCTCCGGCCTGCGGACTGGTAAGCTGATCAATGCCATCAAGAGCCTGGGTTTTGCCGGTGTATCGGAGACAGCCTTGGGTGCGCAGGAAGTGTCGGCTTCCTGCGCACGCCTGCTGGAGGAAGGGGAAAACCCCGTCTGGATCAGCAGTTGCTGTCCCTCTGTGATTCATCTCATCGAGCAATATCATCCCGATCTGGTGCCCTATGTAACGCCAGTGCTCTCTCCTTTGCAGGCACATGCCCGCATCCTCAAAGATGAATATGGCACAGATGCCAAGGTGATCTTCTTTGGTCCTTGCATAGCAAAAAAGAATGAGGCGGATGACTATCTGGATCTGGCTCTTACCTTCTCGGACTTAAGAAGATGGTTTACCCAGGAGGACACAGATTGGCTCTCTCTCTCCGAGGAAGGAGAGTTTACCCCCCGCGCAGCCGGAGAAGGTGGGCTCTATCCCGTGGATGGTGGCATGATCGATGGGATCAAGCTCTGCGGAGCACCGGAGAATACTTTGTATATGAGTTTCAGCGGTGTGGAAAACGTGCGTGAAGCACTGCAGGAACTTCAAACTAAGACTTATCACCGCCCCGTGTTCATCGAAGTGCTGGCTTGTGCCGGAGGTTGTGTAAACGGTCCGGTGGTCAAGAAGAAAGGTCTCACTGCCGGGAAACGTATTACCATCTATGAAGAGACTCCCCGCCTGGGAACAGATCCCTCGGAAGGCTGGGACATCACTGGAAGCTTCCATTCCCGCGAGATTCAGACAAAACAATTCAGCCCTGCCGAGATCAACGGAGCCCTGCTCCGGATCAGCAAGAAACGCAAAGAGGACGAGCTCAATTGCGGAGGTTGCGGATACAATACCTGCCGGGATTTTGCTGCTGCCCTCCTGGAAGAGAAAGCAGAGCCTGCCATGTGCGTCTCCTACCTGCGCAAGTTGGCTCAAAACAAGGCTTCTGCCTTGATCAAGGCGATGCCTTCCGGCGTTGTGATAGTGGACGAGAAGCTTCGTATCATCGAATCAAACTCTCCCTTCATCGAGCTTATCGGGGGAGATGCCGAGATCGTGGGCGAGGCCGATCCCGATCTGGAAGGAGCCTATCTGGAACGCTTGATCCCCTTTAGTAATCTCTTTGAAGAAGCCCTTCGGGATGGCAGTGAAGCCAGCATTCGGGATATCCGCCACAAAGGCAAGATCATCCGGCTCACCATCTTCAGTATTCAAGCCGGGCATGTGGTGGGTGGTATCCTCCAAGATATCACCGAGCCTGTGATTCAACGCGAGCAGATCATCGACAAAGCTGCTGAAGTGATGAAGAAGAACCTCAGCACTGTACAGCAGATAGCCTTCCTCTTGGGCGAGAATGCTGCCGATAGCGAAGTGCTGCTCAATTCCATCATCGAAAGCTTTGGCTCAAAGGATCAGAAGTGAAAAATAGCTTCCTGGAAGTGGATTACTACCAGATCAGCAAGCATGGCCAAAGAGCCTGCGGAGATTCCTTCTTCAGCCGTAAGACGGGGGAGAGGACTATCCTGGTGCTGGCAGACGGCCTGGGCAGCGGGATCAAAGCCAGCGTGCTCTCCACTCTCACCACCACCATGGCCACTGCCTTCATCAGCTCTCGTATGGATATCAAACGCACTGCGGAAGTGATCCTGGAAACCCTCCCGGTTTGTTCTTACCGCAAGATCGGTTACAGCACTTTCACCATTATTGATGCCCTGCAAGACGGGCAGATCAGAATCATCGAACACGACAACCCTCCCTATGTGCTCTTGCGAGGCGGAGAGATCATCCGTCCTGAAAAGCAAGCCATAGAACTCAGCACAAACCGCAAAGCCCAGCTCTATTTTAGCGAGTTTCAGTTAGAACCGGAAGACAGGCTGATTCTCTTTTCCGATGGGATCAGTCAAGCCGGGATGGGAAGACCTGGGCTGCTCCTGGGATGGCTGCAGAATGGGGTTGAAAGCTATATTTTGGAGCTACTGCAGAACCAGCCAAGCCTCTCGGCGGGGCAGATCAGTAAAGCCCTGGCACAAAGAGCCAGAGATTTCGATGGTGGTAAAGCTGCCGATGATATCACCTGCGCTGCTTTGTACCTCAGAAAACCCCGCCGGACGCTGCTGGTCACAGGACCTCCCTACAAACAGGAACACGATAAAGTGATGGCAGAGATAGTAAAAGGCTTCCAGGGCATCAAAGTGATCTGCGGAGGCACCACTTCCGAGATCATCTCCCGGGAGCTTGGGATTCCCGTGCTGGTGAACCTCAAAGAGATGCGCAAGAGCATGGAAGTGCCTCCCAGTGCGGATATGGAAGGAATAGATCTGGTGACCGAGGGAACCATCACCATCAGCCGGGCTCTGCAGCTTTTGGAAGAAGACGCCAATCTGGATAGCCTGCCGGACAACCCTGTCAAACGACTGATGAGCATCCTGATTAATAGTGATATCATCGACTTTGTGGTGGGCACCAAGATCAACGATGCCCATCAGGATCCCGCCCTGCCCAAGGATCTGGAGATCCGCCGCAACCTGATCCGGCATCTCAGCCGGGTGATGGAAGAAAAGTATTACAAACAAACCGGCATCAGTTTTGTCTGATGCCGGAAAGTGTTTGAAACAAGCCTTACTTGGGTAGAGGGTCTTCTCCTCTCAGGAGCTTTTCAATCCTGAGTTGATGGGGAGATTTGGTATTCCAATTGTATTCTTCTAACCGATATGTACTGATGAACCAGACCACTCCACCTTTGGTTCTTTGGTAGTTGTGGGCTTCCAAATCTACTTCAAAGTCTTCAGCCGGTTGATAATCGCTCCAGAGACTTTTATTGAAAGTATAGGCTCTGTCTGTGGGCTCTAGCTCAAAACTATAATCATAATAGTAACTATTGGTGTCCTCCAGGGATATCGAGATGTTCTGAGCCTTGGGATCTTCTGCCAGAGTCCAGACCAACCCATAATTCTGGGCGGGATCAAAGGAAGGCGGATTAAGTATATATTCTGCCGGCATCACCAAGCTGCCGTTCACTGTCTTGCCTTCCAGCTTGAGCTGGTAAACAATCTCTTCGTTAAAAGCCGAAGGCAGAGCTCCATCCAGATAATCCAGATTGAAATCATACCAATAGTAGCCTGAGAGATTATTGTAACTCATGTAATCGGGATAGACTCTATCGGTATTTATCCAGAGTTCCTCCAGCCTCTTGTTTGTGATCAGAGAGCAATAGGCATTGGTGTCATCCCGGTCGAAATCTTTGTTGTACTCCAGCACAAGATAGAAGTCTTCGTCGGGATCCAATAATACTTCAATAAGGGTTGGCACACCGTCATCACCTTCGCGCTTGTCGCAGGAAATGATGCTTAGAGCCATAATCATGAGCATCAGTAAAAAAATCACAATGCGTTTCATCTTTCCTCCTGTATATCTTTGCTGCATTAGCACAGCGTTTTCGATTTCTGATTACATTTTTCCAGAATAAAAAACCTTTGATTTGCTGTCAAGCAGGATTCTTGCAGGCCTCCTCACTGGGACTACACCCATGAGACACCCATGTGACACCCATGTGACACCCATCTAAACTCATGCGTGTCACATGGGTATGAGATGTGTATCCTATGCGTGCCGAATTGGTGATAACTTAAGCTTGTATTAGAGGTTTCCAAACCGCCACTTGGAGTCAGATTTGTGTATTGGCGGTTTCCAAACCGCCACAGTCATCTCCACCCTCCACCGTTATCCCAGGAAAAACTGGGGTCCATCTCCTATCAAAGCCTAAAACTGGCTGTAGAAATAGGGGGAATATCGGAGGCTTTGGGGTTCCAGAAAGTATCCGTCTTCAGCTCTGAGATAGGAGTAGAGCCGGGTAGATTTGCTCAAGAAACCTGCCTTTACCAAGGTAGTTCTGAGCTCTTCTGAGCTCTTTTCGGAACCAAAGGTGCGGAAGATAACCGAGGAAGCCTGTCTGCTGCGGGCCTCTTGTACGATCTTTCCGATGATAGCTGCCGTTTGAGCTGGGGAACCTGCAGAGCTGCTGTAGCAGAGTATCTCCGTGGTTCTGCCGGGATACTCACATAGTTTCACCACGCAAAAGCTCTGTTCAGCGGTGGAAAAAACGCGGATATAGGGAGAATCAAGCAACCAGCGGCTGAAGTCGTGCCCCGTATCTATTGTCCACCCGTCTGTTGATTCCGGGCTGGTGGGCAGCATCTCATCCGGGAGAGAGTTGCTCAGCTTGACAGCTTGTGTATTGGGTCTGAACAACAGCCGGTTCACCACAGTCTGATAGCAATGCACTCCGTGGATCATTAAGCGCTTCAGAGTGGAACTCTCTCTGTCCAGATAAACTGTGGGATCAAGCATCAGGAAGCTCTCCCGAGCCTCGATTGGAACCTGTTTGCAACCTGCGAACTGGTGAATCTTGCCGATTTCTTCATCGGCTAATAGATGGATCACGGCTGTATCCAGTGCGGTAACAGAGGCATAGAGAGCCTTGGGTAACGCCAGACCCAGCGGCAGCTCGTCGTCTTCCCATGTGATCCAATCCTTGCGATACTCCTCCATCAGATAGAAGGCTTCGGCTTTGTAGGATAGCTTTCTTCCGGCTGGAGTATGTATCTGCATTGGGATCAGAGAGATATGTCCAACTGCCTGTTCTTCGGAGTGAGCAAAAGCATGAATGGAAAAACCGAAGGGATTGGCATTGAAGAGATAACGGCAGTAGTTCGGGTCTTTATACTTGGCATCCACCATGCCATAGAGAGCGGCAATATCTTCCAGCTGTATATCGGACAGTGGTCCCTTGATTATCCGTATTTCCATGGGGTTAAATGTTTTTTGCTTCCCAGTGAGCCGCCAATTGAGCTGCCGAGCAACCCCAGGCGTTGAGCTTGGCTGCTTCCTCGAGGATACGGGCGTAAACCCGGAAGAAGTGCTCTTTATTCAAATGATCCGGATGCCAATTGAGGGTGAGAACTCCACCAACGGCGGCAACCCGTTGCATCATTTCCAGGCAGTGTGAGATTGCCAGAGCTTCATCCAGCTCCAGGGCATTGCCATAGAAAAGTGTGCCGTCCATGATGTTCAGGGGAATCTGCCAGGGAGAGAAAGCTCTGTCCTGAGCGCTGTTCCAGAGCTTGTGGGGATGGGCAACTGAAGAGCGAAAGCCCAGGAATCGGTTGAAGCCCAGAGTGGAATCGCTGCTGAATCCGGCTTCCTCATGCAAGAGGGGGGTTGTCTTGATCTCAAAGTGTAGCCAGTGCTGTCTGCTGCTCTGCACTTCGAAGCCCAGGGCGGTTTCCAAAGCTTGTTTTTCCTGCTTCAGAACTCCCGGCAGCAAGGCAGAGTTGTAGCTGCCATGCAGGCCGATGTCCCAGCCTTCGCGCTGGATAGTCTTTGCCATGGTGCCCAGGCTCACGCGCTTCCCACGAAACAACAGGTCATCTGAGGTATTGTAGCAGGAATCATAGTAATGAGGCTGGGGGAGATGAGGTGAAAACAGGTAGAAAGTGGAGCGGAAACCAAGGCTCTGCTCCAGCTCGATAAAGCGGCTGAAGTCTCTGTGTGCGAGGTTCTTTCCCCGGTTGCAGAGGAGGTCTTTGACAGCCTTGAGGATATGGGTTTTGAAGGCTTCCGGGTGAGTGAGCCCGCAGCGCAGGTATCGGGAGAGGATGGTATGCATTGCACGGAGACTGGGGAAGTAGTTGATGTTGTCTGTATCATGAGTGATGCAGAGGGCAAAGCTGTGTCCCTGGGGATACTTATCCCTGGGTTGGATCTCCGGATGGGTGCTCAGGTAGCGCTGAGAATAAGCCAGAATCTCTTCATCAAGATAGGGCTGCAAGAGCTTCCCTTCCCGATGTGCCCGGCAAAAGCTGCCTTCCCAGTTTCCCCATTGATCCCGGTGCGGATGGCTGCGCTCTTCTGTGCGGTTCAAAGAGTCAAACAACTCTCCTGATTTAGAGAAACCATCCAGGGGTAAATGATATCCGGCTACTGCTGTAATGTATTTCTGGAGAAAGAGTAATTGAGCCTGAGTCAGGGATTGGGGGGTTGGTTCGGCCGTCATAGACTAAAGCCACCGTCTATAACTAATGTGGTTCCTGTGATCTTGGCAGAAGCTCTGCTGAGCAGGAACAGGACAGCGGGTGAAATGTCCGAAGGATCGGCAAAACCGAGGGGATAGAGCTTTTCGTGCTCTGCCATAAGTTCTTCGGTGATGATATCACTGGTCAGATCAAACATAGGTGTACGCACCATTCCCGGTGCCACGCAGTTCACTCTGATTCCCAGGCTGGCCAGTTCCAGAGCCAGAACTTTTGAGAAAGCTTCCAAGGCTGCTTTGGAGGCGGAATAGACTCCGAAGCCTTTGCTGGGTTTGCTGGCTGCCACAGAGGACATGAAGACCATCGAGGCGTCCTGCTTCAGTAATCGGGCTTTCGCAAGCTTCTGGGAAAGAGAGAGTGCTGAGAAGAAATTGACACTGTGTTCAGCTTCTGCTGATTCGCGCTCTGTGTGGCTGATGGGACAGATAGAGAGTAGTCCCGCGCAATGCACAAAGCCGTCCAGAGGCGGAAGAGCCCGGGCCAAAGCTTCGATCTGGGCTTCCTGAGCCAGGTCGCAGGCTATACTCTGATGTCCAGTGCCATTCAGAGCTTTATATGTCTGCTCCAGCCGGGGTTTGTCTCTGCCGGTGATAATCAGCTTTGCACCCGTCTCAGCCAGATCCAGGGCGATCTGTTTGCCGATCCCGGAGGAGGCTCCTGTGATCAGGATCACCTTGTCCCGCAGCGAGAAGGTGGATTCCCAATAGCTCATATTACTTCAGTTACCAAGGCAAAGAGATCGGCCACGGTGATGGCCTTCTTGATGTCTGAGCCTTTGATTCTGGTCTTGTAAACCTTGTGCATCATGGCGATCACAGAAAGGACTGCCATGGAGTCGAACTGCTTGATATCAGATAGTTTGGTATCTGCCGTGATAGTGGTATCTCCGGGAGTCTCCAGAGTAGTGATAAAGTCTTTTACAAAGTTATCCAGGTTCATTGATGCTCCTTAAAGTATTGTGATGATGCAAGCTCCCCAGGAGAGCCCAACGCCAAATCCCACCAGCATAACCCTGTCGCCTTGCTTAATCCGGCCTTGTCTCAGGCAATCTGCCAGGGCGATGGGGATGGTGGATGAGACTGTGTTTCCGGTGTGTTCCAGATCGATATAGAACCTCTCTTCGGGGATCTCCAGCTCGTCTCTGAGGTAGTTCAGGATAAACTTGTTGGCCTGATGAAATATGTAGTAATCCACTTCGTCGGCAGCAAGGTGGTTTTTCCTGAGGGTATCCAGTACCAGCTCGGGGATTACATCGATGGTGAAGTTGAAGATCTCCGAGCCATCCATGAACAAATAGTTCCCGCTATCCTCCGTGGGGAGATTGGAAGGATCAAAGATCAGTGGCGAACGTGCTGCTCCCCTTGCTACAATCAGATGTTCAAAGCCGGAGCCGTCCGTACCCAGAGAGAATTGACCGATACCTTCTTCAACTGAGGCTGAGATCAGCGTGGCAGCAGCGCCATCGCCAAAGATGCTACGGTTACCTTTATCATTGGGATGGATGTATTTGGTGTATGTTTCAGAAGTCACCAGCAAGACTTGTTTGGCAACTGCTGATGAGATCAGGCCTTTGGCCACTGCGAGTCCATAGACAAAGCCGGAGCAACCCAGATTAAAGTCCATGGCACCACAGGATTTGCTCAAGCCCAGCCGGTCTTGCAGGATGCAGGCGGAACTGGGCAGGAAATAGTCCGGACTCTGGGTACACAAGAGCAGAAAGTCTATCTTGCTTCTGTCGAATTGTTCCAGAGCCAGGTTTGCTGCACGTTCTGCCATATCCAGAGCTGTCTCG
>JAEZUG010000089.1 GCA_023421135.1 Candidatus Cloacimonadota bacterium
TACTCCTTTGCGAACTGACTGTGAATGCATACGACGAACTTTGTCGGAAAGCCGTGTGCGGGAAAACCGCATGCACGGTTTGATGAGGGGGGCAGGAATAAACCCCTGCCTCTACTCTACTGTTCTATTCCTTCACGAGGATTACAGGATTACAGGATTAGAAGGAGAGATATCTGCGTGAATCATAATCATCTGCGTCATCTGTGTTCTATTCACTCTGGAATTGATTCTGCCAAATCGGAGTTTGGCAGACCAGTATTGGGCGCGGCAGCAGCGCAGCTCTGATCACTGATCACTGTTCACTGCTCTCTTAAGAGATCATTGCGGAGTTCGGATCATATCCTCTGCTTCAGCGATCAGTTGAGTCAGGTTGCTCCATTCTTCCTGCATTTCTGTGAGGCGGGTGATGTGTTCTTCGGCACGGAGGTCATTGTATTCTGTCTCAAAGTTTTTGGCCAGCTCTCCCAGGCGGATGAAGAACATATTCATGGCTGAACCCTTGATGGTGTGCAGGGTCTTCTTGGCGAGATCGCCCTGACCCTGGCGGATCTGATCGCTGAGAGTCTCAAATTTATCCGGGAAATTGGATTTGGACATCAACAGGAGGCTAAGCATCACTTCGTCATCATCCGAGAGATTCGTCCTGAGCTTACCCATATTAAAGTGATCCTCGGCTCCGGAGAGGGCAGCAGCCTTGATGGCTTTGGGAGAAACTTTCAGGTACTTATACAGCGTGTCCTGCAGCTCTGTGGCAGAGACAGGTTTGGTTAGAAAGTCGTTCATGCCGGCATTCAGGCATCTTTCGCGCTCTTCGCTGAGTGCTCCGGCAGTGAGGGCTATAATGGGTATCAGAGAGAATTCCCGGATTGCCTGAGTGGCTTTAACACCATCCATCACCGGCATTTGCACATCCATAAGCACAATATCCGGCTGGAATTCTTTGACCATTCGCACCGCAGATTCTCCTTCCCGGGCTTCTTCGAGCTCCAGGCCGGGAACGGCTTTACGCAGCAGCTCACGCACCAGGCTAAGGTTCAGGGAATTATCTTCCGCCACCAGAATCTTGGGAGCTTGCCCGGGTGCTTTAGCACTTGGTGTAAAGGCTTTGGGGGAAGTTGCCTTCTCTTCTTCTTTTTCCAGGCTCACCAGAATTGGTTCCAGTTCTCCGGGTCTGAGAGGTTTACGCAGGCAGTGGCTAAAGCCTTCATTCTTAGCTGCTTCCAGATGATCCTTGGGCTCCAGGATAGTGTGAAGCAGGGCTGCAGTGCAGTTCATCTGCTTTAGCTTTTCCAACAGCTTGGAAGTTTCATCGTTTTTCAGACCGCTATCCAATAAGGCAAGGTCAAATTTGGCATCGGGAGTTAGCAGGCTGAGTGCTTCGGCAACATTGTCACAAGAAGTGGAGCTCGAACCGAGCTCAGAAAGATCTCGCTTTATGACCTCTCTGACCCTGGAATTGTCGTCTATCACCAGAACTTTATGCGGCTTCTTGGGAAGAGGTAGTTGAAATACATCATCTTCAGTTTTAGGCAGCTTCTCAAAGGCCAGATCGAAGTAGAAGCGGGAACCAAAGCCCACTTCGCTATCCAGCAGGATGCCACTGCCCATCAGGACGGCTAAATGATTGGAGATCACCAAGCCCAGCCCGGTTCCCCCATACTTTCTGGTGATGGATGAATCCACCTGGGAAAAGGCTTTGAACAACCTTTCCCTCTGGATCTTGCCGATCCCGATTCCGGTGTCCCGCACGCTGAATTCCAGCACCCACTGGCGGGCGGTTTCTTTCTTGCATTGCACTTTCAGCTCAATCTCACCGGAAGTAGTGAATTTCAGAGCGTTCTCCAGCAGATTTTTGAGGATCTGGCTCAGACGCGGGGCATCGATGATCACTCTCTTGGGCAGGTTGTAAGGCAGATCCACAACGAAATCCAAGCCTTTCTGCGCTACCTTCTCTTCGATCTCCTCCACCATATTCAGGAGCAGCTCCGGAAGAGGAGTCTCAACCGGATTGAGCTCCATCTTTCCAGCTTCGATCTTGGAGAAATCCAGGATATCATTGACTATACTCAGGAGATTATAGCTGGAATTCAAAACATTCTGAGTGTATTGAGTCTGCTGGGCGTTCATAATAGTATGAGAAAGCAGTTCTGTGAAGCCGATGATGCCATTGAGCGGAGTTCTGATCTCATGGCTCATATTGGCCAGGAATTCGCTCTTAGCGCGGCTGGCGGCTTCGGCTTTATCTTTTTCACTGATCAGTCTCTGTTCCAGGAGAGTGCGGTTCTTGACGTTGACAAAGAGCTGGGAGAAGAGCTGAAGCATCAGCTTCTCCTTCTCTGTGTAGCAATAGGTCCTTCTCACGGAGTCAAAACCCACAAAGCCAATACACTTGCCTTCATTCATCATTGGCAGGGTGTAGAGGCTCCTCACGCTTTGAGGTTGCAGCAGCTTGAGAACACTGCTGTCCGGAGGTAAAAGCGAGACGTCATCGATGACCACAGGCTTACCCTGTTTATGCAGCTCCACCCATTCGGTCATCTCGGAAAGCGGCACAGCCTGAAGATCGGAGATATGGGAGGAGACACTGGGAGCACAGTATTCATGAGTATTGGTGCAGATGCCCCTATCCCAATGATAATCAAAGATATAAGCCCTGTCCACACCAGTAAACACAGCAAGCTCTGCCAAAGATTCTGTGATCGAGCTTTCCAATTCCTCCACGGGAAGATTGATATAGTGCATAGCGATGCGATTGAGGATGTTCTGGATCTCAGAAACGGATTCCAGACGCTTCCCAATCGACATCTTTTGAATCACTTCAGCCAAGAGATTGGCCAGTACCCACAGATTATCCACATCTTTCTCGGAAAGGTGGGATTCTGTGTGGATGAAATCCAGCCCCAGATAACCCAAGACCTCTTCACCGTTCAGAAGTGGCACGGATACGTGAGTTTTGATGCCTGCATTGAGATAGAAATCCCTTTCCATAAATTGCATATCGGGACAATCCTGAGTCTCAGAGAGGATGATAATCTC
This sequence comes from Candidatus Cloacimonadota bacterium, assembly GCA_023421135.1. Taxonomy (GTDB): domain Bacteria; phylum Cloacimonadota; class Cloacimonadia; order Cloacimonadales; family Cloacimonadaceae; genus PHBP01. The sequence continues at coordinate 3,037 of JAEZUG010000089.1, forward strand.
TCCGGCGAGGATCTTTTTGTAGCTGAGAGGTAATTCTCTGGCAGATATCTCTGCGGGCAGGCCTTCCAAAGCGGATTCTCCCCGGCGATCCCAGCAATGGGTCTTGATAAAGAGCTTGGCGTCCGGGTTGAAACTGCTGATGCAAACCCTATCTGCTCCAAAGTAATCGCCAACTCTCGTAAGGTCTTCTGCCAGTACCTCATCCACATTTTCCAGCACAGACTTCACCAGGTTTGTGGACATCTCTGTAAGTAGCTTGAGAAAGCGATTCTGGTGCTTGAGAGACTTCTCTGCCCGGCTGATCTGAGTGACATTGCGCACCAGAGCGATCGTCATCTTGCCGCCCAAAGTGCTAAAGCGGGCTTCATACTCCAGAGTCTGATCGTTTACCCAGAGCTCATACTTAAAGGGTTCGGCATATTCTCCCTGAAGCAGTTTCTGCTGAGCAGCCCGGAATCCTTCTGAAACATCCTGAGGCATGACGTCATAGAACTTTTTGCCGATGTATTCGTGAGCCGGGAAAGGTTGATGCTCTCCCTGGCCAGATTTGATATCGGCAAAAGTGCCGTCCGGAGCTATCACATAGAGCAGATCCGGGATAGCTTTGAGTAGAGATTCGGTGTAAAGACGCTGACGCTCCAGCATCATCTCAGTTTGTTTTCTGGAGGTTATATCCCTCACGTTTGCTACAATGCCTTCTACTGAAGGGTCGTCGATATGACTGGAAGCAACCACATCAACCCAGATATAAGTCCCCAAGTCTGTCTTGACGCGCAGCTCTTCAGTGACCGTCTTGCCTGCGTTTTGAACCAGATCCAGGAATTTCTCCTCAATGCGGGCGCGATCATCGGGATGGACTACTTCCAAGACATGGCTGGTCTGCATCACTTCAATCTGATGCAGCCCCACAAGCTTAAAACCTGCCGGGCTGGAATAGAGCACCTGCCCATCTTTACTAATAATCATAATCCAATCAGAAGAATTCTGAACCAGTTGGCTGAAACGATCGTCTTTCATTTAAAACCTCTATATTGCGGCGATCAGGTTGCCAGTGCAAACCTGCATGCCTAGTAAACACCATGTTTTGCTTGCGGTTAAGTAGCCGTTGAGGAACCAACCCAAGCTCAAATAATCAATTGAAAGCAGGATAAATCTCCATAGAAGTTTGTCAATAAATATTCCACGCAAGGTGTTTTTTGCAGATCTGGAAAACTGAGACACTCCCAGTTGAGCTGCTTGCCCGGCTTCTCTTTGTCTATCCTTGCAGATATCGGGCACTCGGTTGGAAAAAAGGCAAATAGATAGTACATTATGCTGCAATTTAGAATTCTGGCTTGACAATGCGGGATGAGCCTTTATCTTAACAGTAGGTCCAAAAAAATGTGATACGAAGCTCTTCCGGATGAATCCAGGCTTGCCGCAGTACTATTCAAGTGGTTCTGGAGCTGAGATGGGTGGAGTTTTCTGCCCGCTCTGAGGCTTGGATCAGTAAATCTGTGAGGTGATTATTATGGCACAAAAAAAGGAAGCTCTGGCCAGTAGCAAGATGGGGAAATTCAGTATTATCCTCTTTGTTCTAAGTGTGGTTCTGTTTCTCGTGGTTTTGGCTCTCTATATCTTCGTAATGCCAGCTCAAATGGCAAAAAACACCGTGGTTCCTGCCCAGACGGAGCTTCCCGGCTGAGCTTTCAATACCCCGCCGACCAGATCTGCGGGAAGTCCTCTCTATACCCGCAGCCTATTTGTATTCTGCACTCAGGCAAACAAATAGCTTTCCTATTCAACGGCTTATCCATAACTTAATACAGGATAAGCTTATCCTTAGCTTTCGCTAAAGGATCGCTAAAGGATTGTTAAAGGATCGCTTTGGAATCGAACGAGAGAGGATGAGAGTGGAGACGTGGTGACGTGGTGACGTGGTGACGTGG
>JAEZUG010000093.1 GCA_023421135.1 Candidatus Cloacimonadota bacterium
CACATGGGTGTCACATGGGTGTCTCATGCGTGTCGAAGCAGGGAGGAGTTCCACTGTAGTTATTGGCAGACCATGGCACGGGCAGACACACAGGTCTGCCCCCAACAAGTTAATAGTGAAAAGGTAATCGTGAATGGAGGTAAGCCGCAGTCTCCCAGCTTCACACCTGCCGAACTTGTCACTTGTCACTTTCAAAAAGCGACAAGATATCGCCTCCACTCTCGTCACTTGTCACTTGTCACTAAAGAAAAAGCACCACCCGGAGGCGGTGCTTGTATCAGGGGTAATTGGTCTTTTAGAATGAAGTTTTATCCACGAAGTTGAAACCATCGATCAGCATCGTGGGGATCTTGGCATAGCCTTCCACGGGGAGGCTTTTACCCAGAGCCAGGATACGGCGGGTCACTTCGTGAGGGATCTCGTTCCAGCGCAGGTTGTTCACAGCGTGTTTCACCTTGCCTTTTTCGAAATAGAGCACACCATCGCGGGTCATACCGGTGAGTTCACCACGTTTCATATCCACCACCCGGATATACCAGAAGCGGTTGATAATCAGTCCGCGGGGCACCATCTTCATCATCTCGGCTTCGGTGGTGTCTGCACCCGGGACATAAAGATTGTAAAGCTGCGAGGGTTTGGCGTTCTTCTCTTTGGCCCAATAGCGGGTAGTGGGCATATTGAGCAGCTTACCCTTTTCGATCCAGCTGATCTCTTCTGCTGCCAGGCCGTCCGAGACGAAAGGCGGAGCGATCATATCTTTATCCTTGAGAGTGGAATAGAGCGAGAATTTTTTGCCAAAGAAGCTCTTGCCAAGTTGATCCGTGAAGGGAGTGAAGCCTTCATCGGCCTGACGGCGGTTCAGGAACCAGCTCATGAAGCTGATCATTTCCACCAAGGCTTCCGGACGGATGATCACGGGCAGCTTTTCGGCATCAAAGCTCTGGAACTTCACCAGGCTTTCAAGCTGGGCATTGAGCCGATCCAATTCATTCTTCAGCTTAAACTTGGCAAAATCCTTGTGGTTGAAGGAAACCTTGGTTTCAGTCACGCCTTTTTTGATCGTCATGGAGTGGCCAAACTCGGTAAATTCACTATCTGCAAAGAGACCGTTCTTGGTGGCAATAATGCTCTTCTGGATATGCTTCTCGGTCATACCGGAAACCATGGCATCCAGTTTCACACCGTTGGCAATGGATTTGCGTACGATCTCCACCATTTCGGCGGGATCAAGCTCCGCAGTTGACTTGATGAAGTTCACCGGATTGGGCAGCTTCTGCTTGCCCAGAGTGGGCATATGCTCGGGATCGGGCTGGTTTTCCAGAGCTGTACTCTGAGCAGTATTGACCAGTTGCTTCAGAGAAGCTTCGTCCAATTGGTTGGTGCGGGCCTTTCCAGTCCGGTTGTCATAAGCCACTTCCAGGCTGAGCTGCAGGTTATCACCGGCAATGTGCTGGGTGATGGTGTTTTGGGCAAAACGAGTCTCATGACTGTCTTTGGACCAGATGGAAACGCTCCAGTCGTCGGCCTTGCAATTCTTCTCTATGTAGCGGAGAGCTTTTTCGATATTCTTTGTCATTGGGAACCTCCCACTCTGATGTTGCGGAATCTTGCAGGCGCAGAACCATGGGTCATTCGGGCAGTCTGGGAAGGCTGTCCTTTGCCGCAATTGACCACGCCAAAAGGCTGCCAGAAGCGTTCGTCGCAGATGGCGTCACAACTGTTCCAGAATTCCGGATTGTTGGATTTGTAGAGCACTTTCTTCAGAGGACGGTGCAATTTGCCGTTCTTGATTTCCCAGAAGAAATCTCCGCCAAACTGGAAGTTCACTCTATGCTGGTCGATCGAGAAACTGCCGCGGCCTTGGATGTAAACACCTTCTTCCGTGTCCGCAATCAGTTCTGCGGGGCTAAGAGGCTTGGTGCCGGGCAGGAGATAGAGATTGGGGATGCGGTTGATGGGCTGATCGTAGTAATAGGTGGCACGGTTGCAGCCGCGGGAGTAGTTCAGGCCAATCTCCATGGCTGTGTCTCTGGTGCTGCCGTATTCATTGAGGATGCCGTCTTTGATGATGTGCCATTTCTGGCCGGGAACGCCATCATCGTCAAAACCTGCTGTGGCCAATCCCTGAGGCAGGGTGTTATCGCCCACGAAGTTGATGATTTCGCTGCCGTAACGGTAGTTCTTCAGCTTTTCGGGAGTGGCAAAGGAGATGCCGGCATAGTCGGCTTCCCAGCCCAGGACGCGGTCGAGCTCGGTGGGATGTCCCACGCTTTCGTGCATGGTGAGACCGAGGTGATTGGGATCCAGGATCAGGGTGCGACGTTTTTCTTCACCCAGAGTTCCGGCTTTCACTTTGATGAGGGCTTCTTCGGCGATTCTGGGAGCCCGATCCAAAAGATTGAGCTCATCTATCCATTCCCAGCCAACTGCTCTGCCACCTTCGTCGAAGGTGCGGCTCTGGCTATCGCCATCCAGCACTGCCGTGGCGGTGATCATGGGATTGATGAAGCCTGTGGTGAGGTCCAGACGGGTACCCAGAGTGGAAGCAAAGAGCTTCTCGTCCTTGTTGGAAAGGATGTAAAAGGTTGCCTGACGGATTCCTTCATAGTTCTTGATGGTTTTATTGACTTCCATCATGAGCTCGATCTTTTCCTTCATGGGTACGTCGAAAGGATCGATCTCCATGGGAGTCTTGTAAGTGGCGATATAGCTGCGCTCGGGTGCCAATTGCAATCCTGCTCCCTTGCGAGCGCGGGAGCTGAGTTTGGCTATCTCATAGGCACGTTTCACGGTTGCCACCACGGCCTTTTCTGTGAAGACATTGGAATGGGCAAAGCCCCACACTCCATCTTTGAAGACCCGGACGCCATAGCCGTTCAGGACGTTGTTGGAGGTGTTTTTCAAGCTCAGATTCTGCAGATATATCATCTGCGTTTGGGTCTTTTGGATCCGAATATCAGCATAATCTGCCCCCAGGGACAGCGCTGTATTCATGGCCAGATCGAGATAATCCATAATTACTCCCGGTTTTTATTGTTTGCTTAGAAACCCATTTTGTTCGGAAGGCGGGAGCGGGCTGGCCACTCCCGCACATTCCTATTCTATCAGCTTAGTCGATTAGCTTTTGGATGGTAGGGATCTGGCTGGGCTTTCCGAAGGCCAGGCTTCCTCTATCCTTCATCCAATTGGAAAGTATGCTGCTTGTTCTTTTCATTGGTTCCTCCTAACAGCATTGTTGGTTGATGCCATCTATGGGGGGCACGCTAATGTCCCAGCGATGGTAGGTGGGCAAAAACCAGAGAACCTTGGCGGAGCCTGATTCTGCCGGCAGTTTGGGAGCCTGAGCGGGCAGGGCCGGCTCTTGGCTCTCGGCTTTATCAATGAAGAGCTCAGGATTGAGCTGCGAAGGCAAGGCGGAAAGAATGGTCGAAGCCCAGTTCAGGAAGGCTACGCGGCCTTTGTCTGTGAGCTCGACTCTGGTATTGGGCTTTTTCCCGATCCAGGATTTCTCCTGGAGCACATATCCGGACTCTTCCAAACGGCTAAGATGAGACGAGAGATTACCCCAGCTTAGCTGAGTGAGACCGGCGAGCTCAACGCAATCTATCCGGTCCAGTTCGTTGAGTGCTTTGATGATTGCCAGGCGGGCGGGAGTGTGAATCAATTGATCCAGGGCTCCGATCTTCTCCAGCAAGTCTTTTTGTATCCGGCTCATTGTTACCTCTCATTGTGTTATTCTCAGTGGCGAGCTTGGTATCTGCTAGCCACACAGAGCACTTTGTGGAGCAAAGTACTTTCTGTCAAGAACTATTATTACAGATTGAGAAGAAATATTCCAGAAAGACTTGTAATTAGCTGTAAGGCAATCTGTAACGAGAGCATGATTATTCTGTGCAGGCGGGTCTGTCGCCGATTCTGAGGCTATAGCACTTGCTGCTTGGGGCGGGAGGAATCCTGGGTAAAGGCTAAGGACAACGGATAAAGGCAGCTCCAGAGCCGGGCAAGAAGAAACCCCAAAGTCCAGGGGGGACTCTGGGGGCTTATATACCGAGTGGATAGTATCAGATCAGCAGGCTCTTGCTCTCCGAAAACCTATCTTAGATGAATCAACTTGCTGGTGCTAACTGCGCCACTATTTTGCAGCCTCAGGAAATAAATCCCGGGAGCCAGTTCACGGCCGCTGCTGTCTTTTCCATCCCAGGTGATGTTGTGATTGCCTTCAGTGCGGTATTCATCTACCAGATTGCGGATAAGCTGGCCGCGGAGATTGTAGATTCCAAGTTTGGTCTCTCCCGAAGCTGTCAGTCTCAGGTTCACCTTGGCATTCTGCCGGAAGGGATTGGGATAGGCGGAAACTACCGGTGTAGGACTGGGTGGCAATACCGGATCGTCTGAGCCCGTGGGAATTTCCCAAGAATAAGTGATCGATCCCCAGGTTGGCGGAGCCAAGCCATCATCCACACCCCAATACTGACCGGTGAGGTAGCCTTCGGCAGTGAAGCCGTAGTTGTACTGACTCGGCAGATAATCCGGATACATCATGTAGCTCAGAACGTATTCGGCAATACCGATATTGAAACCGTTGTCGTTTGTCCCATAAGAGTAGATATGCGTTTCATAGGGATACCAGGTGCCCTCATAGTAATCGTAAGTCTGGATGGAATCCACCACGGCTCTGCCATAGATCCCTGGGCTGTAATAATCCTGCAGAGTATTGTACCTGTTGTAAAATACTTTAATGTCGAAGAGGGGATTGTACTTTCTTGGCATAAATGTATCTGGAAGCAGATCTCCGGAGTGATGCAGCACATACTTCCGGTTAGGAGTCCAGTTCAGAGAGTCACTGGACATATACCAGATTTCCTCCAGCTTCAATCCATTGGTATCGAACTGGCTTTCATACTTCTCAAAGCTGGCATAGCCTGCCTCGGTGCGTGTGCCGATGGTGATGAGCTCCGGATACTCATAATCCCCATAGTGAAACCTGAGAATGCGGCTTCCGGTGGTGTATTCCACCGGATAATAGCGGCTCAGAGAGACCAGACGACCCTGCTGGTCATACTGCTCCACCCTTGTGTGGCCAGGTTTGAGATTGTGATAGCTAATCTGTTTCCCGGTTTGGTTATAGCTTACTTCGGGAGTGAAATCCATAGTGTGTTCAATCCAGCCACTGTCTGTGCCATCCCAATCAACAGTCCTTTCTCGGACCAGCAGGCTCTGCAGCACTTCCGGTTCACCCGGCAAGTAGCTGGGTATTTCCTCACTATAGTCATGAATATAATACAGCTCGTCATTCTGGAAAGTAAAATCCAAGTCTTGAGCTTCGCGCTGGCTGATTCGCAGACTTGCCCAAGCTGATACAGGCAGTAGTAACAAGGCTACAAGCGCCAAAAGAATTAGCTTTTTCATTCTGAACCTCCATCATCCATATTTGCTTTATGGTAGAGCAATATCCGTTCCTTTACTAGAACAATTTTCACTGCTCTATCTGTCGGAACTTGCTGCAGCTCAGATAAAAAGAAGCTCAAGAGCAGCTCTGATCCTGCTTTAGAAGGCTGTGAGTGAAGCCTGGATATTGGCTCAATGCTGAGAGCAAGAGAATAGTAAGGGAGGCTAGGGGAAGCCCCTCTTGGTGCGTAAAGAATTCACAACAAAGCCCCCTGTGGGCGACAGATCATAGCGAGGGTGCGGAACTTCCGGGGTCCCCAGTAAACCGCTTGCGGTTTGATGGGGTTGGGAAGTGGAGCCCCTCGTAACGCTCTCAAACACTGTCCTTAGCCCCTTGCGGGCGACACTCCTTACTGATTCTGGTGCTTCTTCAACAACTCAGTGAATTCATCTTCGGCTGTCGTATCGTGATGATGAGTCTCTTGATTGCTAATGTAGTTCTCAACAGCTTGCATATTTGACTTACTCACCGAAAAGGCTGCGTATCCATCCTGCCAGGAGAAATCTGAACAATGAGTCTGGCGGAACCATTTACTGGAATTGGCCTTTATCTTCGCAAGGAACTCTCCCAGGCTCTGGTCTTTGGGTATCAAGCACAGAATGTGAACATGGTCTTCGATACCTCCGACCCGGATTGGTTTCCCGCCAATATTACTGATAATCCCAGCAATGTAGGCGTGAACCTGAGCTTGAAGGTCTTTCTTGATCCAGGTACTATGGTTTTTGGTTGCGAATACTATATGAACTGCAACATGACAAAATGATGATGGCATAGTCTATTGCCTCCAGAATGAACTTTCAAACATTCTATAGACTAGCACTTGATTGTCAAGATCAATTCTGGTATTCTGTGTCGCCCGCAAGGGGCTCTGCATTGATAACTGACTCGTTACGAGGGGCTAACGCACCCTCGCTATGATCTCTCGCCCACAAGGGGCTCTCTTTTCATCACAAATCGAATTCTTCATCGTACATCATACATCGTACATCATACATCGTACATCGTACATCATACATCATACATCATACATCGTACATCATACATCGTACATCATACATTCCCCTTTCTTCCTTGTAAAATACCCCTTTTCTGGTGAGACGAAAAAAGCGGAGCCGAATCATCAGCTCCGCTGTATTTATTACTTTAGTATCTTCAGAGATTGGCGATGGCTGCAGCCACTCTGGCGATGGGAACGCGGTAGGGAGAGCAGCTCACGTAGTTCATGCCCACTTCGTGGCAGAAGGTTACGGAGCTGGGTTCGCCGCCGTGTTCTCCGCAGATACCAACCTTGAGGTTGGGACGGCTCTTACGGCCTCTTTCCACTGCGAGTTGCACCAATTGACCCACGCCTTCCTGATCCAGGATTTCGAAGGGATCGCTCTTCAAGAGACCTTTCTGTTTGTAGATCTCGAGGAACTTGCCGGCATCGTCACGGGAATAACCAAAGGTCATCTGAGTGAGGTCGTTGGTTCCAAAGGAGAAGAATTCGGCGCTTTCGGCAACCTTATCGGCTGTGAGAGCGGCTCTGGGGATCTCGATCATGGTTCCCACCAGGTAATCTACCTTGGTGCCACGTTCGGCAAAGACTTCTTCTGCCACTCTGCGAATGATCTGTTCCTGCATCTTGAATTCTGCGGCGGTGCCGATCAGCGGAATCATGATCTCGGGGATGGCCTTGAAGCCCTTGGCGTTCACATTGAGAGCAGCTTCGATGATGGCTCTGGCCTGCATCTCGGTGATCTCGGGATAGGTGTTGCCCAAGCGGCAGCCACGGTGACCCAGCATGGGGTTAAACTCATGCAGGGAATCCACGCGTTCTTTCACTTTCTGAGCGGAAATACCGAGTTCATCAGCAATTTCCTTCTGTTGATCGGCCTCATGAGGCACAAACTCGTGCAGGGGCGGGTCCAAGAGACGAATGGTGACGGGGAAGCCGGTCATGGCTTCAAAGATGCCTTCAAAATCTCCACGTTGCATGGGCAGGAGCTTGTCGAGAGCTTTGCGGCGTCCGGCTTCATCATCTGCCAGAATCATTTCACGCATGGCTTTGATGCGATCACCTTCGAAGAACATGTGTTCTGTGCGGCAAAGTCCGATGCCCTTGGCACCAAAATTGCGGGCAACAGAGGCATCTCTGGGTGTGTCGGCATTGGTGCGGACGTGCATGCGGGTGAATTTCTCGGCAAGATCCATAATGGAACCAAAGTCTCCGGAGAGAGCGGCATCCTGGGTCTCAATCTTGCCTTCGTAAACCTGACCGGTGGAGCCATTGAGGCTGATCCAATCACCTTCTTTGAGCTGGTAACCGTCGACGGTCATGGTGCGGGCTTTGTAATCTATCACGAGGCTTCCGGCACCGGATACGCAGCATTTACCCATGCCACGGGCAACCACGGCAGCGTGAGAAGTCATGCCGCCACGCGCGGTGAGGATGCCTTGGGCAACGTTCATTCCGCGGAGGTCTTCCGGGGAAGTCTCGATGCGAACAAGGATAACTTTTTTGCCCTGGGAAGCCCAATCTTCGGCTTCATCGGCAAAGAAAACGATCTGGCCGGTGGCAGCGCCGGGAGAGGCGGGGAGACCTTTGGCAATGGTCTTGGCTTTGGCAAGGCCCTCTTTGGTGAAGACGGGGTGCAGAAGCTCATCCAGCTTGTTGGGCTCGATGCGCTTCAGAGCGGTCTTCTCATCGATTCTGCCTTCACGCAGCATATCCATGGCAATCTTGACCATGGCAAAACCGGTGCGTTTGCCGTTACGGGTTTGCAGCATCCAGAGCTTACCGTCCTGAATGGTGAATTCTATATCTTGCATGTCATTGGCATGCTCTTCCAGCTTTCTTTGGATGGCAAAAAGCTCAGCATAGGCTGCGGGCATGGCTTCTTCCAGAGAGGGATAATTGGTAACGCGATCTTCTTCAGAGACACCGGCAAGTTCGGCCCAACGTTGGGAACCGATCTTGGTGATCTGCTGAGGAGTGCGAATACCGGCCACGACGTCTTCGCCCTGGGCGTTGATCAGATACTCGCCGTTGAAGAGATTCTCTCCGGTGGCGGCATCACGGCTGAAGGCCACGCCGGTGGCGCTGGTGGTGCCCATATTGCCAAAGACCATGGCTTGGACGTTCACAGCGGTGCCCCATTCTTCGGGAATGTTGTTCAGGGCGCGGTAATAGATGGCACGGTCGTTGTTCCAGCTATTGAACACGGCAAAGACTGCACCCCAAAGCTGTTCCCAGGGATCGCTGGGGAAGTCGTGACCAGTGTTGTCTTTCACGGCTTTCTTAAAGAGGGTCACAAGCTGTTTCAGATCATCGGTGCTGAGATCGAGATCGTTGGTGATGCCTTTATCGTGTTTGACTTTGTGAATGATAACTTCAAAGGGATCTTCTTCTTCTTTGGAGACGGGTTTGAGTCCCAGAACGACGTCGCCATACATCTGTACGAAGCGACGGTAGCTATCCCAGGCAAAGCGGTCGTTCCCGGTCTTGGCTGCAACGCCAAGCACGGCATCATCATTCATTCCGAGATTCAGGATGGTATCCATCATGCCGGGCATGGATGCACGGGCACCGCTACGTACTGAGACCAAAAGCGGATTCTGGCTGGAGCCAAATTCCATTCCGGTGAGCTTTTCCACTTCTTTGACAGCAGCTTTGACTTCATCAAGCAGCAGTTCACGAACTTTTGACTCACCAAGCTGGTTGTACTCGGTGCAGACATCGGTGGTGATGGTGAATCCCGGAGGGACGGGCACGCCAATCAGGTTCATTTCGGCGAGGTTGGCACCTTTTCCGCCCAAGAGGTTTTTCATTTCGGCTTTTCCTTCGGCTTTTCCGTTTCCGAAGAAGTAAACGCGTTTAGTTGCAGTCATTTATCCTCCATAAATAGGTGTATTGCAAGTAATTTGTTTAAGACACTAAGCTTTATGAAGGCTCATTTTGTCAACTGCTAAATTGCTTTTAGTCTATTGATTTGCTCCAAATATGGTTTTTACTGTCTGAGGCTCAACGTGTCGCAGCTCTCACTGATGAGCCGGTGCAGATTATCCTCTATGTCCTGGCGGAGGCGCAGGATCTCGGTTTCTCCGGGACTGCTGCCTTTTGGCAGTGTGAAACGTACGCTGCCCAGGAAGTCTATCAGGTTCTCATGGCCGGGACCACTGAAATTGAAGCTGTAGCTATAGATAAAGTCGCTCTTACGACGGCTCTCGATCTGTTCTCTGGTGAGGTTGTAGAGAAAGACGAGACTGGAGCTGGAGTCATTGGTAAAACCCAGTGAAGCCATCACTTGCAGAGGTGGAGCAATTCCTTCAGAAAGGGAATCCGATGTGCAGACGATCTTGATGCGAACCTGGCGGGAATACTCCCTTACCTGAGTCTCCAGCACTTCAGAATCATAACCCAATCTAAGAGCACTTCTGCTATCCGGATCTATCACTGCCAGTTCCTGACAAAGCTGCTGCAGGTGAGCATCCAGGCAGGAAACTGAATTGAAGAGCGAGTAGCGCTCCCAAGCGTCCTCAGTATGCACTGCTTTGTAGAGGATGGACATCACCCGGCTCTCGATTTGCCCGATCTGTTCTTGGTAACGCAGACTGGCCTCATTGCGGTTCATCTGCGCAACAGTGTGGATACGGCTGGGAGATTCCGTCCAGTAACGGCTGAAGTAGATGCCATGCAAGCTGTCTTCATTCCTCTGGCGCAGAGCTTGAACCCTCTCCCGGTTTTCCGGCTTGAGCACCAGCAGGTTCAGGAGAGCTTGAGAGCGGTTTATCCGATAATTCAGTTCTGGGCTGAGAGTGCCACGGAATACTGCTATCAGGTTTTGCCGGGCAGTCTCTTCGGCAAGCTCACGGTTTACCGCCACTGCGCCCTGGACGACCAGCTGGTTTTCCTGGCTTAGCTGACTGGGGTTTGAAACCCAATCCGGGGCAGGCATGGATCTCTGCGGGCGACGAGCCAGAGCGGGTAGGAGCAGGCAAGACAGGCATAGAAGACTGATTAGAACCGTTCTTTTCATAATATCCTCATTATAGCTTCAAAAGATGCCTGCATGCTCCTGCCCGCTCGCTCTGCTGTCAAGAACTTTTACCTCATCAGACCAGCCTCAGGCGCCCCAGCAGTTTTATCCGGGTAGGATGCTTGGAGCTAACCACTCCCTCAAGACTGCTATGAGCCTGATTCCAGCAAAGCAAAGCCTTATCAAAACAATCTATATGGCAATAGACATCACCGATAGCCATCAGTGCCTGAGCATAGAGCAGGTTGTTCATGCCATAAGCAAAAAAAGCGCACCTCAAGCAGCGTCTGGCGTAATCCAAAGCACTATCATAATCATGCCTGGCAAAGGCTAACTGATAGTAATTGATATAAACTCCCGCCAGTTCCAGGCTCTTGGGCTGACAGGTCTCCAGGCGATAATCCAGAGCTGCCTCCAGCATAATCTCGGCTTGATTCAGGTTTCCGAGCTTGGTGTATAGAGCTCCCATATTGTTTTGCATCAGAGCCACATGTTCATCCCGATGGTGATGATCGCTGGTGCTGAAGATGGCCAGGGCTTTGTGAGAGTAGTCCAGGGCCAGCGAGTATTTGCCCTGCTTTGTGTAGAGCGAGGCGAGGTTGTTCAGCCTATCTGCCACATTGGTGCTGTTAGGGGTCATTTCCTGTTCGAACTGCAGGGATTGCAGAAGCAGCTTCTCGGCTGGTTTATAGCGCTCGGTATCTTTGTAGAACCTACCCAGGTTGTTCACGTAGGGTGATAGACGGGGATTCCTTTTACCCAGGGCTTCCTGCCGGTTACGCAGCACCAGAAGATAGAGCTTTTCCGCAGGATTGTAGCGGAGCAGCTTGTGATAATACAGCGCCACCCAAAAGAGCACTTCAATATAGTTGTCGCTACCGTAGCCGAAGTGGCGATAGCTAAGCTTCAGTGCCATCTGCTGAGCTTTGAGGCCCATGCTGTAGCTGGCAGTTCTGATGTAGTGATGGGCAGATTGGCAGAGTTGATCGATTAAACCCGGGATATCAGCGGATTTGGGATTGTCCAGAGGCAGTTCCCGCCCATTCAGGCTGATTTGTTCCTTTAGCTGGTTGTCCGAAGGGATGGGTAAGTGGAATTCGTCAAAGCTCTCAGGATTGGGATAGAGAGCCCCATTTTCCAGCTTGGTCTTCAGTACAGCCGGATCCTTGTCGTACATAGATTCTCGCATTTTGTTCTCCCGATTAGTTACAGACTGGAGCGGATCCTTCAAGATACACAGGATGCCCCCTTATCTTGAACTAAACGCTCAGAGGCACTGAACCAAACAACCGGAATATGTCAACAAAAATATGTCATAAAAGTATGCCTTTAGCTAAATTACCGATTCACGGAACTTGACCAAATACCACTTATCAGGCTGGTATTCATAGAAAATCCAAGCGTGAATGACAGCAGATTCAGTTTCACCCGATCAGCCGTCTGAGAAGAGCTTCAGTTCAGCACCAGTATCCTTTGGCTCGCCAGGGTTGTTCCGTTGTCTGAGATCTTCACGAAATACACACCCGTTCCCAGCTCCGGCAACAGATAATCACCGCTTCCGGTATAGGCACGGCTATCCAGCTTCCTGCCTCTAAGGTCATAGATTTCCAGGAAGCTATCTGCACCGGGGGCTTTGTCGCACTCGATCTGCAGGACGAAGCTCTCTGATCTACGCAGTACATTGGGATAGATCCTGAAAACAGATGGGGCAAGCTGATCCTGAGTTGAAGCACCGGAGACCGTGATGGCAATATCCAGATCTTCTCCGGGTTCCGGGTAGGCAATGCTATCGTAGATATACTGATTGGTAAGCGGATCCTTGATGCGAATATGATTTCTGGCGGGGTAAAGCGTTCTGTGAAGAATCCCGGCATCGTTCGTAGATCCCACATACCAATCTTCGGCGCTGAAATAGACAGGCACCCCCGTTGCCGGTGCACCGTTTTCATATTGAGCAGAGATGTTGAGCTGCACTTCTCCACTCGGCTCTTCCCAGGGATTGGGAACGGAGTCGTTTTTAACCCACATGTAGTCCCGGGGATTGCAATAGGAACCTTCAACGATCATTGCTGCTTGTCCGGGATACAGGGGACGCAGATCCACCTCGTTTCCCTGACCCCAAGTGTAATGGTACACAAAGGGGTCATCTGCAAATTTGCAGAGCAGAGTTCCTTCGCTCCGATTAATTACCAGCAGCGGAATAGCATTACGGATGTAAACATAGTTCTCGTTTACAATATAGTCCTCCGGGATGGAATAAAACTCACCGCCATTACTGAATTGACAGAGGTGGATCATGTTGTTATCAAAGCTACCGTGAAATTGGATAATGGGTTCCAGATAGTAATCGAACCATATAGCCTGAATGGGATAGACCATTATCGGGTTTGCAAAAGCTACTGCTGCCAAACCGACGAGCAGAAATAACATAATGTAACGCTTCATTCTAACCTCCACTGCTGGAATGTTGATTGCTTCAGTAGTGCTGGAATAGCATGCAAATTTTGTTCCTTTCACCAGGAATGATCAGAGCAATTGGATTGAACGCTGCTATCGCCCCGCGAGAAAGCTACCGATTAGAACAGTAGAGTAGAGGCAGGGGTTTATTCCTGCCCCCCTCATCAAACCGTGCATGCGGTTTTCCCGCACACGGCTTTCCGACAAAGTTCGTCGTATGCATTCACAGTCAGTTCGCAAAGGAGTA
>JAEZUG010000101.1 GCA_023421135.1 Candidatus Cloacimonadota bacterium
TACTCCTTTGCGAACTGACTGTGAATGCATACGACGAACTTTGTCGGAAAGCCGTGTGCGGGAAAACCGCATGCACGGTTTGATGAGGGGGGCAGGAATAAACCCCTGCCTCTACTCTACCGTGCTACCAAAAGAAGAAATCTGTGTAAATCATAATCATCTGCGTTATCTGTGTGCTATTCGGTAGCTTATTCGCGGGCGGCAGCAGCGCAGCTCTTGTCACTCGTCACTCCCACAAAGCGACAAGATGTTGCTTCCACTCTCATCTGCGTTCTATATGGTAGCATCCCCAGCCTAAAGAATTGACAAGAATCAGGCACTCTCAGAAGCTTCACTCACAAAGATTATTAACATTGTTCAAGGAGTTATCATGAACTACACTGAATACAGCATTGCGCAGATCCTAAATCTCTGCCGCATCCCCAGTCCCTCCGGATTCACCGCCAAGGCGCGGGATTATCTGTGCAAAGAGCTCACCGGCCTGGGCTTTGAGCCAAACGTATCCAACAAAGGTTCCATCAGCGCTTGTCTGGGTGGGGAAGGCAAGCCCTTGGTACTGGCAGCGCACGTCGATACCCTGGGGCTCATGGTGCGGGCGATCAAATCCAACGGCCGTCTGCGCTTCACCAAGATCGGAGGTTATCCCGAGAATAACATTGAAAACGAGAATGTGATCGTCCACACCCGAGACGGAAAAGAATATGCCGGAACGGTTTACATCAACCATCCTGCTGCCCATGTGTATAGTGATTCAGGCTCCAGCAAGCGGGACGACAGCTCCATGGAAGTGATCCTGGACGAAGTGGTCAAAACTGCGGAAGACACCCGCAAACTGGGCGTGGAAGTGGGCAATTTCATCTCTCTGGATGCCCGCACGGTTTATAGTCCAAGCGGCTTTATCAAGAGCCGTCACCTGGACGACAAAGCCAGCGCTGGTGTGCTTTTGGGTCTGGCAGCTATGGTTCGGGATGGAGCTCTGAAGCTGAACCGCAAGGTCACGATCCTCTTTACCACCTATGAGGAAGTGGGGCATGGTGCCTCCTCCGGCTTCCCGGATGATACAGTGGAGATGATTTCTGTGGATATGGGTGCCGTGGGCGACGACCTCGAGACCGATGAATACAAGGTCTCCATCTGTGCCAAGGATTCCGGCGGCCCCTACGAGTATGAGCTCACTTCCGAACTGATCCGCCTTGCCAAAGAGAAGAAGCTGAACTACGCCGTGGACATCTATCCCTACTATGGCTCCGATGTGGAAGGTGCCTTAAGGGCTGGATATGACATCCGTCACGGGCTGATCGGCCCCGGCGTCTTTGCTTCGCATGGCTACGAACGCACCCACCGGGACGGAGTGGACAACACTCTGAAGCTGCTGGAAGCCTATATCGGGGTGTAAGGCAGTAATCTGCCTTAAAAACAATAAGAGACGCCCACCCGGGCGTCTCTTATATCTCTCTAAACTAAAAAACTACTCAACGATAACGCGCAGAGCATCTGTTCTCACATTCAGTCCACCACCGACCATAACCTGGCCTCTGAAGAGGTTGGTCAGATCAACGATACGGCTGGTGAGCCACCAGGAGGTGCGGGCTTCCTGATTGCTTTCCGGGCTGCGATAGACATCGTCATCATTGGTAACATCGAGGAATATCACTTGTTTTCCCAAGGCGATATCTTCGGCAGTTGCCTTGCGGGTATATGCCCAGTGCCTGCTCCATAGGGATTGGCCATCCATGATTCTGAGGAACTGTGCCTGATTATCCGTTTCGCTGCTGGGAGCGGTGCTCATTTTGGCAACAGCGGTGTAAACCCAGGTGTTTGAACCCAGGGGATCTTCCATTACAAAGAAGTCGTCCGCCTGGATAAAGTGGTTATCCGCACCCAATGTGGGACCGGTGATAGCAGGGGTGGATCCCTGAGGGACGTTCACCACGATGTCCGGAGTGTTGGGACGCAAGACGATGTTCGGGACGCAAGCGGCAAGTAACAGACTGGCAGCCAGCGCGATAAAGATTAGGCTCTTCATGCTTTTCTTCATTTTTCTCTCCTTTTATTTGTTTGATTGCATCATGTATTCTACTTTTACCGAAGTTCAGAAGCTGTCAAGTGCTTAGTCTTTTTTTCTGCTCTATACAAGATTGAAGAATCGGGAAGAGACTTCTGCATACGGGCTTAAACTAGCCTCACAAAGAGCTTGACAGCTATCAGGTTCGTCTAAACTGGCTGTAGATGAAGAAAAAGAGATTACTTAGCTGTGAGATCTACAAGCACAGGCAGCCAGAACCTGCCCTTTGTGCTGTGTGTCCACGTTTGAGGCGTTGCCGGGTCTTCCCCATCTGGCACCGTCTGCACCGTGCTGAGTATCTGAGCTTCGTCCGTCAAATCACCAATAAATTCCCAGAAAAATACATAATGGAGGTTATCTTCATGGCAGAGAAACAAAACTTCGTTCAGATCGTGGACAACATCACCGGCAAGATCGAACGCATCATCAATCTCTCCGAAATTGAAGCCATGACGGCAGAGGAAAAGCTTGCCCTATCCCGGGCAAAGAGCCTCTACATCGTCACTCATCGCTTGGAGCCGGTCGTCAAGATCGAGCTCAGGAAAACCGTTGTTAACGAGGAAATCAGCTTCCCTGGCGAAGCCGAAACTCAGCCCCTGCCCGAGCCCGAACCTCAGGAGCCTGCTCCGAAACCAGGCAGAGGACGTAAGAGCAAGAGCTAAAAAAAAAAGAGTTTTACAAAAATGGCACCTTAAAAACTATGGCTCAGATAAACGGTGAAAGACCGCTCTTTTTGCTGTCTTGACCATCTGGTGCATAAACGCCATAAAAGGAGATATCATGTTTAAACTCGCTGATAATCATCTCGAAGCAGCGCAACAAATTGCGCAGCAGAACCGTAAGAAGAAAAGCTGTGACGAATGCTACGACCGTGGCTGGATTGGCCTCACAGAGCAAAATCTCCTCGTCCTCTGTACCCGGTGCGTCGATATGGAAAAGGCCATGGAAGATTGGAAGGCCTATGTATCTCAGCACGAAGACCTCAAGGAACACTTTGCCGAGCTCTTTGAAGAAAAGGAAGTGGAAGAAAGCCACGAGCCCGAAAAGCACAGCCTTCACGAGCTCAAGAAGCCCAAGCCGACTGCCAAGCAGACCTATGCTCCCGGCATGAAGCGTACCGGCCGGGCCAAGAAAATCTAATTGGAGATAAGACAAGCAAGGAATGTATAAGCTAATAGACCTCAAAGAAAGCCCCGGTCATCTGGAAACCCGGATCCGTGCTTATTGGGATAAGCACGGACTTAGTGATAAAAGCATCACGATCCGCGAAGGAAAGCCTCAGTTCGTCTTCTACGAAGGCCCGCCCACTGCCAATGGCAAGCCGGGAATCCATCACGTGATGGCACGTACCCTCAAAGATACGGTCTGCCGCTACAAAACCATGACTGGTTACCAAGTGAAGCGTAAAGCCGGCTGGGATACTCACGGCCTGCCCGTCGAGATCGAAGTCGAAAAGCAGCTGGGTCTGGAAGACAAAAAAGCCATCGAAGACTATGGCATCGAGAAGTTTTGCATCGCCTGCAAGGAGTCCGTCTGGAGTTACCTCAGCCTGTGGCGGGAAATGACCCTGCTGATGGGCTATTGGATTGATCTGGATAATCCTTATGTAACTATGCACAACGATTATATCGAGACCGTCTGGTGGATTCTGAACAACTTCTTTGAACGTGGTCTGATCTATAAAGCACACAAGATCGTTCCTTACTGCCCGTCTTGCGGAACTCCGCTCTCTTCCCACGAAGTGGCTCAGGGCTACAAAGATGTGGAAGACCCTTCTGTATTTGTGAAATTCAAGGCTAAAGATGCCGAGAATACCTATTATCTGGCCTGGACCACCACGCCCTGGACGCTGATCTCAAACGTTGCTCTGGCTGTTAATCCGGACGAGCCCTACGTGAAGGTGCTGCACAAAGAAGAATATCTGATCCTGGCCAAAGCCCGTCTGGAAGTGCTGGGTGAAGACCATGAAATCATCGAGGAATTCCCCGGTAAGAGCCTGGAAAGAAAAGAATATGTGCCTCTCTTTACTTTTGTCCCAGTGGAAAAAGCTGCCTGGTTCATAGGTCTGGCGGATTATGTTTCCATGAGCGATGGCACAGGGATCGTGCACACTGCTCCGGCCTTTGGTGAGGACGACTACCGTCTGGGCAAGCTCTATGACCTGCCCTTTGTCCAACCCGTGGATGCTGCCGGAAAGTTTATCGATTTAGTTGAACCTTGGGCAGGACAATTTGTCAAAGCTGCCGATAAGGATATTATCCGTCACCTCAAGGAAAGCGGTTCCCTGTATCGAAGAGAACAGGTGAAGCACAGCTATCCCCACTGCTGGCGCTGCACCAGTCCCCTGATCTACTATGCTCGTGAAAGCTGGTACATCCGCACCACGGATTTCCGTAACCAACTGGTGGAAAACAACAAAAAGATAGCCTGGTATCCTCCCTTTGTGGGGGAAAAACGCTTTGGCGATTGGCTGGCCAACAACGTTGATTGGGCTCTCTCCCGGGATAGATTCTGGGGAACGCCTCTGCCCATCTGGGTTTGTGACGATTGTGACGCCAAGACTTCCATCGGCTCTGTCGAGGAGCTCCGCCAGCGCGGTATGCTGGAGAATGGGCAGGAAGTTCCCGCTGATATCGAGCTGCACAGGCCCTATATCGACGACGTGGTGCTCACCTGCAGTTGTGGCGGAAAGATGCATCGCACCAGTGAAGTGATCGACTGCTGGTTTGATAGTGGCGCCATGCCTTTTGCGCAGTGGCATTATCCCTTTGAAAACGCCGATATCTTTGATGCGGAGCTGTTCCCGGCTGATTTCATCTCAGAAGGAATCGACCAAACCCGCGGCTGGTTCAATTCTATGCTCGCTATTGCCACCCTGCTGAAGGGGCAATCCAGCTACAAAAGCTGTCTGGTGAATGATCTGATCCTGGATAAGAGCGGCCAGAAGATGAGCAAATCCAAGGGTAACTCCGTGGATCCCATCCAACTTATGAAAGACTACGGAGCAGATGCTATCCGCTGGTATCTTCTGGAAGTCAGTCCTCCCTGGGTGCCTACCAAGTTTGATCTGGATGGAGTCAAAGAGATCTTGGGCAAGTTCTTTGGAACTCTCAAGAACGTCTATTCTTTTTATGTAACCTATGCCAATATAGATGGCTTCGATGCCCGGGATTATCCTGGAGACTTGAGCCGTGAGACCGAAATAGACCGCTGGATCATCTCCCGCCTGCAGAGCTTGATAGCACAGGTGAACGAGCTGATGGAGATATATGAATTTACCAAGGCTGTACGTGCCATTCAGGACTTTGTGATCGATGAAGTCTCAAATTGGTATGTCCGCCGCAGCCGCAGAAGATTCTGGGCGATGGAACTGAATCAGGATAAGATCGATGCCTACCGCACTCTCTCTGCCGTGATGGTGGAAATCAGTAAACTGATAGCTCCCATCATGCCCTATCTCTCCGAAGAGATCTATTGCAATCTCACCGGTGCAGAATCCGTGCATCTTGCAGACTATCCCAGTGCCGATCTAAGCTTGGTGGATGCCAAGCTGGAAGCAGAAATGCAGCTTATTATCGACATCGTATCTCTGGGCAGAGCTGCCCGGAACGACTGTCAGATCAAGATCCGTCAGCCTCTTTCTACGATGTATCTGCCTGCCTGGGCAGAAGAGACTGCCACCCGGATGTTTGAGCTGATCAAGGAAGAAGTGAACGTGCATAAGCTTGTCTTTATCGCTGATGACGACGACTTTGTGAACTATGAGCTCAAGCCTCAGTTCAAGGTGATGGGTCCCAAATATGGCTCCAGAATGCAGATGGTCTCCAAAACTCTGGCTGCAGTGAAGGCACAAACCATCCTCAAGGCTTTTGGAGAGAAACAAGCTTACAGCCTGGATCTGGGAACTGAAGCCATCGAGCTGCTTCCCGAGGATATTGCCATCACCATCAAGCCCCGGGAAGGCTATGTGTTCCAATCCAAAGCCTCTCTCTTTGTGGCTCTGGATACCCAGCTCAGTCCCGAGCTGATCAGCGAAGGCTATGCCCGGGAATTGATCAATAAGATCCAATTCAGCCGCAAGGAACAGAACTTTGAGATCATGGACAGGATCTCCGTCTTCTGGTCTGCAGATGCAGATATCGCCCACACCATGAAAGAGTGGGGAGATTACATCATGTCCGAAACCCTTTGCACCCTGCTCTCAGAAGTCCAACCCGATGGAGCCGGCTTGAGCAGTTTCGACATCAACGGCAAGCCTGTCTTGCTCAAGATAGTCCGCATGGAAAGCTAGGAGGCCATCATCTCTCACTATTGTATTGAGTGCGGCAAAGAAATCCCTTCCAAGGCACGGTTCTGCCCCTTCTGCGGAACTTTGAACGACCTTGATAAATTGCAAGAGACCTCGCCTGAGCCAGCCGAGGAAGAGCCCAGGCACCCCGTCCCGGCACCAGTACAAAAAGCCAAAGTTGATACCGGTTACTCGATTATGGAGCCTGGTATAGTCTTCAATGGCTACAAGATTCTCTCCCTTCTGAACAAGGATTCGGAAGGTCTGAAATACATTGCGGAAAAGAATAGCAAGCTATATCTGCTCAAGCTGCTTTTCCAGGTCGGCTTTGCCAGTGTGGACAACCTCTATCTGCAACAGATGCGCCTCAGCCGGATCGCGGGGATAAAGAGCGAGCACTTTGCCAAAGTGGTGGAAGTGAACCTATCGGAAGATCCCTGCTACATGGTGGTGGATTATGTGAAAGGTAAATCCCTGGCAGAGCTGAAAGAAGAGATCCCGGAAGAGAAACGGGAAGCCTTCCTCAGCTCTCAGATTGGCAATCTCATAGAACTAGCCAAGGATGTGCGCAAACACGGCCTCTCCATTGCCTCGATGGCCATGACCGGTGTGATGGTCTCCGAAGCGGGCAAGCTGGTGGTTTTGAGCTCGGTGGTAAAGTTTGAGGATTCCGACGAACGGGAAGATATCTTTGTGCTGGGCACTCTGATCGCCCAATTCCTGGCTCCCGGTGGCCTGCATCGCCTGATCTATGCCACAGATCAGCTTCGCCTGAGCAAATTTACCTATATTGAAGGCGTCAGCCTTTCCCTGAATAAACTCCTGGCAGAATGTCTGCATCGTAATATCCTGCAGAGAATCACGGATCTGGATTCTCTGGCCAAAGCCTGGAGAAACCTGCCTGCTTTGGAAAGTGATACCATTTGGGAACCCAAAGACAAGCAGAAACAAGCCGCCTCTGAAGACACCGTCGAAGCCCCCAAACCCAAGACCGGGCAAGATTGGAGATTCTGGGCGCTGATCCTGCTTTCGGTCGTAGCTGTGACGCTGCTCACCATCTGGCTCAGCATTACTATTGGCAACGCCAAAGGCGAAGCTGAAGAATACACTCCCAGTGAGACGGCCGACACCAGCCAGGTAGTAAATGATGACAGATTCCGGGAGGGTGATGAGGTCACTTCGACGGGCTATGCCGAAAGCAGACGCAATCCAGCCCGCCGCAGAGAGCTTGATACAGTTCCCAGACGGCAGACTCCTGCTCCCGTCCAGGCAGCAGCTCCACGCCGCGCACCCATGCCATCAAACTTTGTATATGTGGATGCCGGAACCTTCGGCTTTGGGCGTCTCACAGAGAATAACCACAACGTCTCGCTCTCCGGCTTCTACATCAGTAAACACGAGCTGACGCAGCAGGAATGGAACGCCCTTATGCGTCCCGCCAATGTGAGCAGCATTGGAGATCGCTTCCCAGTGGAAAACATCACCTGGCGTCAGATTGTGACCTATTGCAATGGCCGCAGTGATGCCGAAAATCTGAAACGCGCCTACACCATCACCGGTTCCGGTGCCAACGAAGTGATCCGTTGCGACTTCAGTGCCAATGGCTATCGCTTGCCCACCGAAGCGGAGTGGGAATATGCCGCCAAAGCCGGCAAGCTCTTCAACTATAGCGGCTCAGATGAACCAGACCGCTTTGCCTGGTATAGAAGCAACGCTGCAAACCGGATTCACCAGGTGGGCACCAAAAGCCCCAATGCCTTTGGTCTTTATGACATGTCCGGAAACGTGGCAGAATGGGTCTGGGATTGGTATTCGGACAACCCGGTGCGCAATCTCGATAGCTTCGTGAACCCTCATGGTCCCGCCTCCGGCAGCCAACGCACCATCCGGGGCGGCAACATCCTCAATGGAGAAGGCCGCAACCTTAATATCCTCTACCGCGAAAAAGGCGGCCCCAACCAAGCTTATCCCTTTGTGGGACTTCGCTTGGTGCGCTCTCACTAAGCCCATATATCACTAAATAACAGACCGTTGATCACGATGCCGAAGCTACAGCCGGCTGTCAATCGTTACTCACAGTTTCCACCTGCTCTCTCCTTCGCTTCTTTAACGCATCCTTAACCTATCTTTAACCTATCCTTAACCCTGGCTAAGGAAAGGCTTATCCTGTATTAAGTTATGGCTACGCTTAGGGATTAGGGACTAGGGATTAGGGATTAGGGATTAGGGATTAGGGATTAGGGATTAGACCGTAAGTGTGGAGCTGGGAAACTAAAGCCACAGTCCTGTATGGGCAGACCTGTGTGTCTGCCCCTACAGGGGATGATAGCATTCTATCCAGTCATCTTGAGTTCTATTCCTTTCACAAGGATTTTCAGGATTACAGGATTAGAAGGAGATATATCTGCGTGAATCATAATCATCTGCGTCATCTGCGTTCTATTCGGTAGCTTACTCACGGGCGACAATAGCGCAGCTCAGCTCACTTGATTAATAGCATCTTCAGTCCTGTCTCAAACGAATCCGTCTTGAGCCGGAGATAGTATATTCCGCTACCGCACTGGTTTCCCCCATCGTCTCTGCCGTCCCAGCTTTGCTGCAGAAGACCTCTGGCATACTCATCCCACTGGAGGCTGCGAACCCTTTGTCCACGCAGGTTGAATACTTCCAGGCTCAGCCTGGTCGGCTCTTTCAGCTCACACCTGATAGTGGTGGAACCGGAGAAGGGATTGGGATAATTGGAAAGAGACACTACCGGGCTCTCCGGATCTTCAGTCTCCACGGTATTTGAGATATTTATCAGCACGACATCGCTTTCCAGATATACTTCAACAGGATTGAAGTAAACTGAGCCGAGCTTGATCTCATACCAGAGGTTGGGATCCAGACCCACCAGGCTGTAGTTCCTGTAGCTACCCGGTAAGTTTGTGATGTTCCAATTAGCTGCTGGCTCACCGTACTCTTTGTAAGCCAGCTCAAAGTGATCCGGATTGGTATATGAAAACCAGTTCAAGTTCACACAGTCAGGCAGTACCGGAATCGGATCGAGCAAATAGGGAAGGCAAGCCAGTCCCTCAGTTTCATCGATCTGCATACCATCATTGAAGAAGTCTTCCAAGTAGATCGATCGGGCTTTCAGCTCATCCAAAGAGTTCCCAAGAAAGAGTACTGAGTAGAAGCTGAGAGTATCATGAGGTGCCAGATAGACGCGGTTGATGTAGTTCCCCTGAGCATCGGTGTCGTTGTAGCCGGGCATATTAGGTTGGGCTCCAAAGAGGGTGTTCAGGTATCTGGTATCATTGGGCTGAGGCTGTTCATATTCCGTGATATAATCTTCTTCTGGCCTGAGAGGAATATATTTGTTTTCATTGGGGTTTCTGCCGGTGGCAAGCCAGTATTTTTCGTTGGATGTGCGCCGTGGGTTAAAATTCAAGGAACGCGGATTGGAGTCATTGGGGCCATCTCCAACTCTCCAGAACCAATCATGATTGTATCCGTCAAAGCCAGGGATAATCAGCTTACTTGCCAAGTAATCCGGAGCCAGACCTCCGTCCTGATCGGCATCACGAGTGTAAGCAAATTCATAACCTTGTCCTTTCACATAACCACTCACATCGTCGCTGGCAAGCTCTACTCCATAGCCTGCTGGACCCACATCGGAATCCACATAGTAAGATATTGCGAGGTCTTCGATGCTGTCCAGATCATTGGTGTTATAGATGGTATATTTATTGATCAGGAACTTATCATGATTTTGCAGATTCCAGGTGTAAGACTCCTGATGCACTGCCAGACCGAGGGGGTAGTGCGTGCTGGAACTGCTGCTTGATCCATAATCCCTGTCTCCGGGACTACCAAAGGGACAGTAGTCGTAGTAATAGGCACTGTAAGTCTGAAAGCCCGGGGTGGGAAAAGTGCCGGGTTGCGGAATTGAGAAGAGGAAGTCCTGGCTGTTGAAAGGATCGAAGGGTATGGGAGCGGGGCTTCCCATAATGCTCAGGAGCACCCTATCCTGTTGATTGAAAAGTTCAAACTCATCCTGGTGTTCGGGATCGACTATCAACCGGGGATTGTAAGCAGGAAGCAACTCAAATAGATTCAAATCACCGTCAAAAGCCACTGTGGTCAAAGTATCCTGCACCACCACCAAGTCCGGAGTCCAGTCCGGACTGCCCTCATAGGTAAGCTGCGAGTTCTCAGCCGAGGGAGGATAGGTCATCCAATAGAGCCGGCGTCCGGCCGCATCTCGTCTTACCCTCTTGCCGGAGATCCAACAACCGCTGTTGAAGAGCAGTTTTGTTCCCCAGGAAGAGAACATATCCGTCTGGCAGCCATAGTTCGAGGTCTCCAGATTGAACATTCCCGTTCGGATTGTCTCAGTATCCATGGCTCTGGAACCTTCAAATTGATCCGGCAGAGCGGCAGACAAACCCACTGCTACCCAGCATAAGACGGTTATTAAAAGCTTTCTCATGGTCTCCTCCTTTGTGCCACTGATCCACTAAAGATGCTAGATAGAATACTGTTCAGATTCTGTGCCACTGGGGCTTGCTC
Source organism: Candidatus Cloacimonadota bacterium (assembly GCA_023421135.1). Lineage (GTDB taxonomy): Bacteria > Cloacimonadota > Cloacimonadia > Cloacimonadales > Cloacimonadaceae > PHBP01. Next base: position 10,908 of record JAEZUG010000101.1, read on the forward strand.
CATGTAGGAGAGCGGGAATCCAAAGACCACAAGATTGCTGCCGGCATTCTGATATCTGTAAGCCACATACTTGGAGCTCAGCAGGTTGTAATCGGCTTCCGTCGGCGGGTAGGTGGGGCTGTCCACCGGTTTACAACCAAAGCCGAAGAGCCAGTCCAGCCCCAGACTATCGTCGAAATACGTAATAGCGGAGAGACCCTGACGGAGCATGACAAGCGAATTGAAACCAGTGTTTAAATTCAACGGAATATCTTGGTTGGAACCAATCCCTTCTGCCCGGACAAAGTATGGATTACTTATCAGACTGGAGGAAAGCGCATACACTCCGGACTGCTGACTGATGCCAAACTTCTCGGCACACCATCCCGGATCAAGAACTTGAAGAGCACTCTTGAATTTATTAGTTCCACTCAGGATCAAGACCCCCTGATTTTCCAAGTAAAAATCCATGCCATTGAGAAGATAATAAGCGTTAAGATCTTCCATTGGATTATCCGAGTGCAGGAGAACAGCTTTGTAATTCTGCAGCCGTGAAGGAATAAAGCTGAATTCCGGGTGGTCTTCTGTTGCCATATCCAGAACTTCGACAGGACCGTAGTTTGTGGGCACAACGTTGTTGTAAAATGTATCCACCACCGTCTCTGGAGAGTAGTTGCTGTTATTTGGGCTGTTGTCGACTATCAGAATGCCGGATCTCTGAGAAGCCGGGATATAGGGATGCAATTCGATCCTCTGCATCGCGGGGGAACTCAGCACTCCCTGCAAGTCTTCCACCATCAGTTCCACTGTGTGGATGCCACTGGCGAGATTGGAGAGATCTCCTTGTCGGCAGTTATCGTTGAAATTGACTACTCTGAGCCAATTACTTCCATCTGAATGCTGAACCTGCTGCGAGATAAAAAACTGCGGTAGCACCGGGAAAGGAGCGCCATCCAAGCGCAGCCAGAAAGCTGTAATCCGGCTATGGTAGTTCGTGCCTTCTGGGCTCAATACCTGATTTACCTGCTGATCAAAGGGAATGTTGGTAACCATTACGCTGCTATTAGATAATACCATGCCATACTCACCCTTGTAACCCCAGCGCAGATGAAGCTTGAAGTCCTCCGAATTGACGGCACTATATCCATTAGCAGTAGGGTATAGATTAGTGTTGAAGCCCTGGGCATTGGGCATAAAATATTCCACAGGCAGCATGGTCTCACTGGGTTTGACTGAGTAATGATAGCTGCCAAGACCTACAAGAGTTTGAGAATAGAGCAACGCTACCGGTTGAAAACCTCCCACCACTCGGAAATGGATCGATGTTGGGGTATTCTGTACCACACCACTACGGCTCACAACGTAGGCTTCAAACTGGGTGTAGGTGTTCGGAGCATTCTGGGTCAGAGCTGGAACAGTGTTCCCATTCAGCAGCAGAAGCCTGATATCGGGACTGTTTATGGTGCTGAACCACTCTCCGGTCTGTGTGACGTTTAAGTTCTGATCCAAAGTATTCAGGCGATACATGAAGTGATGGGCATACATGCCATCCACATATATATCGCCATAGGACTCTCGCAAATTGAATTCGATCCCTGCAGAGACCTCTGCACCCGGAGCAAACTGAGCAGAGAGCTGGGTACCGACCACACGGCTGCTGCGGAAAGGAAAGCTTTCAGATTCTATCTGTCCATCGAGATGTCTGTACTTCACTTCCACCATGGTGATCATATCCCCGATCTTTGCCTGTTGTGAGACAAAGTCAAAGCTCAGCTCAGTTCTGGATGTCCAAATACTTTGGTTGGGGAAGATCAGCCAACCTTCGTTATCGATGGAGAAACCCGGAATATCGCCGGCTTTGAGAGTGCTGAGGCGATAAGCAAAGCTGAGCTCATCAGATTCTTGAGTGAGCTGAAAACCTTGCCGATAGATAAAGTCCCCGGATTCAATTGGAATAATGTCTTCCAGGAACTCGATTTTCTGCGCTTCCTGCTCCTCCGGAAGGATAGGATTCCTTCTGTCACAAGAGCAGATAGTCACCAATAGCGCTAGTATCAACAGGATGGTTAATGGTCTTAACATCTTACCTCCTTGTCCCTAAGGTATGCTTTCAACTTTCTGTAATTGCGCCGGAATTGTCAAGAGTAATTATTCTATCTATTATTATTCAAGGTTTTGACCACCTCAGCTTCCGGCCTGGAATCCCAGGAAGAAACTGCTCCATCAGATAGGTATTGATCCAGGGTTCCGGCTTCAATTCACCTTTGCACGGTTTTGCCTTGACAAATATCAGCCTATTTGTGCAGAATGAAAAGACTTGAAGATAGCTGTACACGAGGATATCCCTGAGAGGAGTAACGATGAAGAAACTTGGCCTGTTATCACTTCTGATGCTGGTTTGCCTGCTCTTGGCAGGACAGACGATAGAATCTGTGCGTGCCACAGATTCGGGTAAGCGTTCATCCCGTATAGTGGTTCAACTCTCAGTAGGGGCTCAGCCGGTTGTCAGCAGCTCCGGCTCCAACCTCTATCTCCGGTTTCCCAATGCTAATCTGGGCACAAATACAGCTCAATACAGGCGCCTGAGCCATATCATCGACACTATCAACCTCTACGAGGATCAGACTGGCTCCGGAATCACCATCCGCACCATGGGCAGCTTCCAGGTGAATCACCGCATGGAAGGCTCCAGAGTGATTGTGGACATTGTGAATCCAGACATCCCTGAAACTGCACAGAATACAGCCGAAGAAAGCTCAAGTTCTTCCCGAAGACTACGCAGAGCCGGCTCTGCCGCGCAAAGCCCCGCCCCCCCGGTTCTGAGCGATAGCCTTGCCTCCAGAGACAGCCTGAAAGTTGCCATTCCTCTCCCCTCTCTGCCTCCTGTACCCAAAACTCCCTGGACCGAGAGCCTGCGTGAGGCAGTCGTGGCCAATTGTATATTGCTCCGCATCCTTCTGGGTCTTGCCCTCCTCCTGCTGTTCTTTGCCTGGTATCGCCATTTTGCCTCTCGTCGTCCTCCCCGCATCAAAGCTCCCAAAATCCCCAAAGAGAAGCCTTTGAAAGAATCCAAAGCCAAGCCCGAGAAAGCTCCCAAGACCATCAAGGAGAAGAGGAAGCTGGATTTGGGACTGGATGGAGCTACTCTTATCATGGATTCCGATACCAAGATCAGGATGGTGACCAAGCTTCTGGAAGAAGGCTGGAACAGCCGCCAGATCGCCAGGGAAATGCAGATCTCCGTGAAAGAGATCGAAGAAATTGTGAAACGTGCCCAAATAACGGACGTCTGATTTGATACCTTCCTGCAACAAACTCTGGATTCTTCTGCTCCTACTCACTGCTCTGAGCAGCCTGAGCGCTGTGGCTTTACTGCCGGAATCAAGCTTCAAACCAGAAGTTCAAAGCGTGGTGTCGCTCAACCTTCTGGAAGAAGATGAGATCCTCTTTGATGAGATACCCGCAGCAGATTCCACCCGCCTGAGCCCACCTTTTCACAATTGGAGCAGCTTCAAAGCCCTGCTCAGAGAAGCCTTTTCGCCTCAACCGGCGCGTCTTGCCTTCCTGCGTTATAGTTACATTCGCCCCAAGATCCGCTATCATGGAGAGTTCGGCCTCCGGGCAGGACTGGATTACAATCACAAGGAGGAGGATGACTACCTCTATATGTATAAGGGCTGGGATTTTAAAGGCAAGCTGAACGACCGGTTCTATCTGCATTCTGCCTGGTGGAGCGGAGAGTTCACCGGAGATCAGGATTCAGCCTCCCAGGACGAGCTGGTCGATAGCTGGTATGGCAATCATGATGGCAGAATCTCCCTGGATAACGTCACCGGCTCACTCAGCTACCGGGATGAATACTTGAGTCTTTCGGTGGGACGCTCCCGCTTTGAGATCGGCAACAATATCTCCGGCAGTATCATACTCAATAGCGACGTCAACGACTATGGCTATCTGATGGCAGAAGCTAGGCTGGGAAGCTTCCGTTTCTCCCTGCTCAATGCCCAACTGCTGGCAGATTCCACCTATAGCATCTACACCTATCCCAGCCTCAATCAAAAGCACTATCCGGATAAGTTTCTGGCTCTGCATCAGGTCTCCTGGCAGATTGTACCTCCCCTGGAATTCTATGCCGGAGAATCTATCATCTACGGCAACCGGAATTGGGATATCAACTACGTATTACCTCTGCACTTCTGGCGGGCTATCGAGCATAACCTGAGCGACCGGGATAACGTCCTGATCTATGCCGGAGCTAATCTGCGGCTGAACCAATCCCTCCTGCTCTATGGCCAATTGGCTCTGGATGAGTTTAGCTATGGCAAGATTCTCACCAATTGGTGGGGCAATAAGTATGCCATCAAAGTGGGTGGCAGCGGTAAGCTTTGGGAATTGCCCGGAGGCAAGGCCAGATTGGGGCTGGAGCTCACCCTGGTGCGCCCCTGGACCTATACTCATTATCTGGTTCATAACATGTATTCCACCGGGGGACGTCCCTTGGGCTATAGCAAAGGCTCGAACCTCATGGACATCTCGGGAGAGCTCTGCCTGCCGATCCTGCCCCACATAGAGCTCAATACAGCCCTTTCCTTTACCAAACAAGGCAGCTTTGGCAGTACCTGGAGCCAGAACTATCTGGATGAGTTTGCCGGAAACACGGAGGATGGCACAGCCGAGTGGTTCCAGGGAGATATTACAGAACAGTGGAGCCTGAGCTCCAGCCTGAAGGTTGATCTGCTGGCGCATCACAGCCTGCTGGCCGGGATACAACTGAAGGACGAGACCCAAATGAATCTTTCCTGGCAGGTAAGGTACTAAGTTATGATAGACAGAATGGAATTCCCCCGCCGCTACAAGCTCAAAGACAGCATGATAATCCTGGTGATGCTGGCGCTGCTCTTTGGAGTGTGGCTCAATAACAACACTCAGAAACGAATCCTCAGGAGCGTAGTGATCTCCGAGATCAGCATTGTGGACTATGGCACTCAGCACATCGAGATCAGCTACAAGGTGCAAAACAAGCTGAGGAAGAACCTGGAGCTGCGTATGCTTGCCAAGGTCTATGATGCCAAGGGAGAAGAACTCGCCAGTGCCATGTATATGATGGAAATCGGTGCTCTGGATACCCTGAGCTACAGCAAGATTTTTGACACTCTGAACCGGGCTCTGGCCGAAGGTGAAGCTCCAGCCCGGGCTCTGGTGAGAATATATCCCAGGAAAGTGCTTTAAAAGTGAACAGAGGGTTAGTGTAGAGCTGGGGAGCTAAAGGTATCTAACAAGGATTTCAGGATTATAGAATTGGTTCATTACGGATTACACGGATTCAACAGATTGGACAGATTTGTGCTCATTCGTGTTCTTTCATTTGTGTCAATTCGTGGGAGATATCTGCGTGAATCATAATCATCTGCGTCATCTGCGTTCTATTGATCCTGCTGATCCAGTTGATCCAGTCATCTTGAGTTCTATTCGATAGTTTCTGCCAAATCGGAGTTTGGCAGACCAACAAGCGTCAGCAGCGTTCTATTCCCCTCACGTCACTTGTCACTTGTCACTTGTCACTCGTCACTTTCTGTACACTGTTCACTAATTGGGCACGCATCCCAAACACATCTCATACCCATGAGACACCCATGATCCCACATGGGTGTCTCATGGGTGTCTCATGCGTGTCGGGTTAGGGATAGATCAGAGTGCAGGGATTACTAACCAAGATCCAATAAGCTTTCCCGGGGTTCAATTGGCTCAGAGTACCGCCGGTAGGCGTCCAGGACTGATCCAGGCTGCGCACTTCCGCCACTTGTGCCAAGACCGATGCCAGAGCAGAGCTCACACTCATCGTAGTATCAGGAAGATAGGGCACCAGATTCCAGCCGCTTTGCAGGGCTAGCTCCCGTCCGGAATCAAGCAAATCCCCCTGAATGGTGATAGTGCGGCCACTGGTGTTGTTCACCCAATAACCTGTGGCAGTCTTGAGCTGGCTCAGATTGTTGAACTGTGAAGCCACCTCCGGAGCATAGGAAGCATCCTGGGTCTTGATCTGAATCAGGCCGGCATCAAAAACAGTTCCCAAAGTATTGGCTCCCAAATCAATATTAAAGCTGATCAGGTTCCAGCCGGGGTTGAGAACGATCTGCTGCTGATGAGCGACTTCGCCAAAGGTGATGTTCAGGCTGGTCTTCTGATTGGCATTAACGACAACTCCGGAGATCACTTTGTCCGGATACCCCGGGGTCGAAACTGTGAGGCTATAGGTGCCCGGATTGAGGTAGCGGTAAAAATCTCCGCCTGCAGGATCTGTGGAGATCACCGAAACGGCTGTGTCATGACCATTGACCGTGATTGTAGCCTCCAGAGGATTGCCATAGGCATCTTTCACTATGCCGTGAATGCCATAGAGCCCCTGCTCCAGATAGGATAGCAGGGCATCATAGTTGTAGCTCCAGTAGCTGGGCAGGGTTGAGGCGGCAGGCAGCTTGTCGTCGCTGAGTTCGATGGTGACTTCCCGGCTATGAGCAGTATAATTCATCCAATCCTGCCTCCCTCCGGATATCACATACCACACAGCTCCGTTGGTGATACCACTGGGGAAGTTGCCGGCGAAGTATCCTGCAGGGCTGTGACTTTGAGCGCTGTTGGCATAGACCTGTGAACTGCTGATATACCAGTCATTATCAGGATGCAGGCTGTAGGTGTAATCCCAGGGGTAATTCACCACTTCCTCACCCCCGTGGAAATTGGCAGCCAGGCTGAACTTGTGAGCATTGGCAAAATTCATCATGGCAGTGGTTTCCACCTGGATAGCGCCAGTATTGAGGCTGCCATCCTGATTGGGGTAGTTACGGTTCAGGTCTATCCCGTTGGCATTGGCTCGGCGAGCGCTGGCAACGGTGGAATTCCCACCATAATAGGTTCCGTCCGGATTGGTATTGGGGCAAATCCAGAGCTCGGCACTATTCACCAGATTGGTGATCCGGGAGTCAGTTCCATAACCGCTCAGGAGACTGTCTATCAAGCGGAGTAAGAGGACATAGCCCACCAGTTCATCCCCGTGGATGGTCCCGGTGTAGAGCAGCTCAGGCTCTGCTTCGTGGCTGGAGACATTATCCGAGATTTTGGCAAAGATGAGCTGACGTCCGTTCACAGTGGTGCCGACGTTCACGATCTGGCAGAGACCCGGATAGCTGGTGGCAAAGCTATTCATCATAGCCACATAAGCATCGTAGGTGGGATAGGCATCCCAAGACCTCATTTCTGATTGGCTTCTGGCAACAGTGGCAGGATACTCGGAAGCAGGAGATGGGAGTAGCTGGGTGCGATAACCCAGCTTCCCAAAAGCTTCCCATTCGGTATCGTTGGCATAGGCATAGACCCAATTGCCGCGGATCTTATCTATAGATATCACTCTGCTCAGATTTTGCAGCTCAGCTTTGTTTTGCAGTTCAAAGCGGAAGTAGTATTGGTTCCAGCTTGTGCTTGAGATGGCACCCAGCGCTATCCCCAGCAGGAGAAGCGAGCAGATCAGCAGTGCTTTTCTCATTCTTCAGCTCCCTTGAAGGGGAAATGCTGCTCGGCAACCACCTTGAAGAAGCCCCTGGGATTGCTGGAACTGAAGCTGTAATACAAGAGAGATGTGCTGACAATCTGAGTAAAGGGACCGTTGGGATTGTCACTGCGGTAAACCTTGTAGAGATTGGCATTGGGAACTCTGGTCCAGGTGAGGTTATAGGTGGTGCCAGATCTGGAGATCGAGAGCTCCGGTTGAGCCAGAGTAATAGTGTTTGTGCCATTGAGCAGCACTGGCTGAGGCTGTCCATAGACTGTCCCAAACCTCATGCTCATCAGCTCTGTCACGGGGTAAATGGCATTCTGAGAGTAGGAATAGATACGATAGCGGAGCGTTTCTCCCTGGCTGGCAAGGTTTACCAGGAGGGTGCAATAGGCCTGGCCTTCGTGCATCACGACGTCTGCCCTGCCCCGGCACTCGGTGCCCACAAAGGCAGCTACCACGTCGTTAAAGCCGGCCGTCACTCCCTCAATCTGCACTTGAGCATAGAGAGTGGCGGGATTATTGGGATAGAGCACAGGGTTCCAAGCCGGACTATAGACGGGATTGACGTTTATCACCACACTGGCTGCAGCGGTGAGGCTTCCGTCGGACACGGTAAAGGTGAGTGTTTCGCTACCTACCCAGTTTTGCACGGTTGAGAAGCTAACGCCAAGTCCGTTGATCTCCACCAGAACGTTGCTGTTTCCACTCACGGAAAGGCTGAGAGGATTTCCATCTGCATCACTGACATAGGAAGCAAAGCTTTGAATCAGGCTTCCGTTTTTATCGAAGCTGAAGCTCTCTGGCAAGTCTATCTGCGGAGCGATGTTATCATCCACCACATCCAGAGTGGCATAGATTTGTAGTGAGGGAGTCTCTGGATCGTTTGATGCGATGGTCAGCAGAGCATCATAAGTGCCGGGATTCATGCCAATAGCAGAGAAATGAGCCGTGATCTGTTGGCTACCACCCGCAGCAATAGTGCCGCTGAGAGGCCCTAGGCTAAGCCATTCCACTGGCGGAATGTCCTGAGCCAGAACGATGGTATCGCTCAATGTGTGCGGTTCCGAGCCATAGACATCCCCGTTTATTGTATAGGGCAGGCTCAGATCTCCTGAGAAGCCTGGAGCAATGCTCACGTTCACAGTAGCAGTGGCAGATTGACCAATGCGAACCACTCCCCAGCCATCAGTAGATTCACCATGCCAGGTGATGGTGATGCCGGTGCCACTAGTTGTGTTGGCAACCATATCTCCACCAGTACCTCCCACGAAGCTGGTGGCACTATTGACCGTTACGCCTGCGGGGAAGCTGATGATGACGTCTTCCAGCCATTCGTTATCTGTGCTGTTATTAGTCACCGTGAAGCTCCAATCCACTGTGGTCCCCGGCAGGTAGTTCTCTGCATTAAGAGCAAAGGTGGAGCCTGTGATGCTTCTATCGTCCGGGCTAGCCCTGAAGAGAGACTTTTGAGAGGAGCGGGCCTCATCCAGTTCTTGCACAGAGATGCTGTAGCTCAGAGCTTGTGATCCGCTATTGGTCAGAGTGAAGGCTTCTGTGCCTTCTTCTCCCAAGACCAGCATAGTATAGAGGGAATTTTCGCTGCTGCCAATCGTCGGCGGGATGTATCCGCTGCCGGTTACAGCCAGATTCAGGCTGGGATTTTCCGGATCGTTGGAACTGATGACCACATTGCCATTGTATGTAGTGGCCGCAGAGGGTGTGAAGCTGAGGTTGAAGCTCTTGGTACCATTCGCATCTACTGAGAACGACAGGACGTTCCGGCTGAGCAGAACAGGTGCTTCCGGATTCTCTCTGGAAACATTGGTCACGACATATCCCGAGGGAGTGGTGATGCTGCCGCTGAGAGTCTGATCGCCGGTGTTGCTTATGCTGAATTGCTGAACCACCGTCTCGCCCACCTCCACTTCGTCATAAACCAAGCTGCTGGGATCGATGGTTATGGTAGGTGGATCCAGAGGAATCACCACGACTTTCAGGTTTGGTCTCTTGTTATAGACGTCCACGCTATTATACATATTGGTTTGATCTTCTGTGTCGCTGCGTCCGAATTTGTATCCGCTGGTGAAGTCTGTATATTGAACCATTCCCGAAGAGGAGTAACTTGCGCTGAAGAGACCAAAGGCAGTATCAACCACGATGTTACTGGTGCCATTCCAGAGGAAAGGAGTGGTGAGAGTGTACATGTTCCAGCCCAGAGTCGTGGGTTGGTAAGAAGTTGCAGTCCAGACCGTGCTCAAGCCCGTGGTAACCCAGGAGCTGGCGTTAGTAGCCGTGGTATGCCCCATTCTTACCAGGAAATTGGGCATGGCTACAAGCGGAAGACCTGAGATATTGAACCCTATCTGAGATATCTCTATGGGGCCATAGATCCCCAGTGCATTAAGCTCTGCAGCAGTATAGACAGATTGCCCGTGCAGGCTCTTGTAGTAAACATTCACCGGTGAGGCTTCCTGGTTACCGGTTGGGGAATTGCCAGTTCCAAGGATTGCTTCAGTCACGACGGCGGAGGGCACGATCGTCACAGTGGCTGTGGGTTCAGATTCACCTCCGGCATAGACAGCCTTCAGATAGTAGCTATAGGAAGTACCGTTGACCACAGCATTATCTGTGTAGGTCAGAGCCGTGACGGTAGTAAGCAGGTTGCTATTCCTGAATATCTTATATCCGGTGGGAGTGCCCGCTGCGGGAGCTTGCCAGCTCAGAGAAACTGTGTTGTTGCCCGGCAATGCACTCAGGTTTTGGGGAGGATTAAAAGCACTGGGAGCCGTCGAAGCCGGGAAGATGATATTGTCTATCCAGGCGCAGTTGGAACCGCCGTCCACGCTGCTATCCTTCATATATTCCCACTTCAGGACGTGCGTTCCGGCAGCCAGAGTGTAAGTAACCTGCGTCCAATCCACCGAACCGGACCACTGGTTCTGATAAGTATTATCGATATAGAACTTCAGATAGTCGTAGCCACCTTCAGAGGAGACTTTGTACCAGAAGCTAAGATCTCCCGGGCTGCTCAGAACCCGGGTGGTCTCCATGGTTGTGTTTTGGCTGTGGGTGATGGCACCACTCTTGGCAGAGTAAGTCCCGGTTTGAGAATTGCTGCTATCGATGATCCAGGGCAGGGATCCACCCATCGTCCAGGGGAAGCTATTGAAGTTTCCACTCTCGAAACCTTCCAGGATGATACCAGCGGTTAAGCTCTCCACCTTACTAGCAGTGTATGAACCAGCAGTAGCATTGAAGCTCAGGTTCACAACCGTTCCCACAGCCATGCTGGAGGAAGCAGTGATGCTGAAACTCAAGTTCCGGCTTCCACCCGCTATGACTGCAGAGAAATTGAAGGTTCCGGTATTTACGGTGATCCCGGATGTGTTACAGGTGAGGGTTGCGGATCCTGTGGAACTCTGAGCTCCTCCGGCATTATTCAATGGTATGGTGATAGTAACGGTTTCTCCCGGGTCAAGCATGCCGTTGTTGTTTCCAGAGGCATCACCGATAGTTATCGTTCCCAAGACCAGAGCCGGTGCATTGATCTCCAGAGAGAAATTGTGCACCCAGGTATTGGTTCCGCTCACCATGGTGATAGTGAAAGCTGCCATGGTGCCATGGGCTATGCCATTGGGAATAGTGAAGCTGAAGGCATCTGTGACTGTGCTGGTAGCACCGGAGGACAGGCTGGCAATGCTCTGTGTCCCATCGGTGATCACTATGCCAGATGTGCTGCAGGTAAGTGTGGCAGTCACATTTGTGGCAGCACTGGAGCCAATATTGTTGAAGGTGGGAGAGAACTTTCCGGTTTCGTTGTATTCAGGACTGCTGTTGTTCAGATCAGAATAGGCCACACCCGTTACAGTCATATAAGGGCCGCTATTGGGAGCTATGGTGATATTCTCGATGCGGGTAACCTTGTCCTGGGCAGTGATCACAAGCTGGGCTGTTCCCGTGGTGGTAAAGGGAGTGATAGACAAATTGAGGCTTCCTCCCGCAGGCACGATGCCCACTCCATACAAAGTTCCACCCATGCTGAGCGCCACTCTGGAATAGGCTGTGGCAGTCACGGTGATGGAGCTTGCCCCGAGCAAGATATTTGTGGGGAAAGTAGCGGTATTGACGGTGGGAACTCCAAAATAGGGCATCAGGGAAGGATCGCCCATGATGGAATAGATCTCCCAGTAGTAGTTCGTCCGGGAGCTCCCTCCCTGCGAAACTGCCAGATTGCCCATATAGATCACGTCTCCTGTGGTGGTTGCCCAATCTGCCACGGCTTCACTGTGAGTGTGGAACATGGCATCATAGGCTCCCAGCTTGGTGGCATCATAAGCCGGAGCATTGCCGTTGGCGGTTCCCTTGGCACCCACAGCCCACCAGTAATCTTCATCCCAGTAGGTATTGTTGTTTCCACCAATATAGGTCACACCCCCGGCATTGGCTTTTCGGATGATGGATTCACCAAAACACACAGAGGTGCCAAAGGCATTGGTGACGCAGCAGTTTCCCACCATCACGCCGTACTTGTTGGTATTGGTCATGGAGTTTACATTACTCACCGAGAAGGTGGGATCCGCCCAGGAAGTCTCGCTGCCATGGGCAGTATAGTTCATATAGCCTCTGCCTTCGTTGGCATTGGCAATAATAGCGGCATCACTGGTGCCGGAGATATTGTGGAGATAGGTGTTGGAAGTGATCCCCTGAGTGGAATTAAAGTAGTTCGTGGTGCCATAGTTGATAGCGCCATTGCCATGAGTGGGGCCATAGGTGGGATCCTGTCCGGCAATCATCACGGCTTTCCCCAGATAAGATAGATCCGGCATCTGAGTCTTTTCAAAAGTCACAGTCTTAATTACGATATTGGTGAGTTCCGTAGCACTGGAGACCGAGAATCTGCCGTAATACATCTCTGGGACATAGTCCGTGCCGTTCAACCGGACATAGGTAAGATCTGTCACGTGGGAACTGCTGGTCACGCCTGTGTTGGCAATAATGTTATCCCCGCTGGTGGAGGTATCGCCCACGATCAAGAGATAGGTGGGAGCGGGATCCTGGGTTGTTGCAGCAGTCCAGAGGTTCTGCATGTAGGTCTTGATCGCAGTGGTAGTATTGGCAACCGTGCCTCCGGTGCCAACGGTGGTCACGATCACGTTGTAGCCCTGCTGCCTCTTCCAGGTCACAAAAGGAGCCATCTCGTCCGTGTAATTGGGCGGGCAAAGTATGAGCATCTTGGTGGGATAACGCACCAGACTTGCCCGGGTGGAGGCATCCCAATTGAAGATAGTCTTGGCATACAAGGCTTCATATTCATAGGAAGCGGTGCGCGCCAGAAGTTCATCTGTGGCTGCCTGATCGCCACCAGTGAAGTTCACCCGGATGGAAGCATCCAGGCAGATCTCCAGCTCGCCACTCACCGGATTATACTGCACCGGCTCGTAATAGAATTGAAAGAGCCGAACTCCGCGCATATAGCCGATCTCTTCCAGACGGAACAGCTCGCCCCCGCGAAGCTCATTGACAGAGTAAGCCTCTTCCTTCATGGAGAAGGTAAGGGAGGCAGGGTCTGCAGACTTGGAAACAGATTCCTGAGCCGGAACCAAGCGATGTTGCAGACGGCTCTCGGAGCTATCCATTCTGCGGGTCTGGCGACCCAGAACCTCAAAACTGAGCTCTGCGCCCAACGGCACAGCAATTATCTTGCTAAGCATCGGCAATTGCGGCTCGCCGATCCTCTGGCTATGAGTGTAGCCCTCCAGGCTGAGGCGGTCGAATACCCCGCCACGGGTCTGAATCTCTTCCAGATTGATTTCATTGAGGCTGAACTGCAGCTCCAATCCGGATTGACTTTGAGAAGTGATTCTGGCCTGATTTGAGCCAGCGGAAAGACTTAGCTTACGCACTTGAGCAGAAAGTCCCGATACAATCAGAAGGGACAGTGCTACAAGCAGAAGAAGCTTCATGCTTCGGTACATAAGTACTCCTTTTATAATCTTAAATTCTTTTAATAATATGGGTTGTCTCCTGATGTGCAAGAAACATTCCCCAAACTTGTGATAACCAGTATTATTGCAAGAAATTTCTTCGAAAGGGGACTAGGGATTAGGGGCTAATAACTAGAGTGTGAGTGGGAGCATTTTTTTTACACAAGGATTTCAGGATTAAGAAGATTGGTTTATTACGGATTACACGGATTCAACTGATTGGACAGATTTGTGCTCATACGTGGGAGATATCTGCTTAATAATAATCATCGGCGGTCTATCAATCCTGCTGATCCAGTCTATCCAGTCATCTGCGTTCTATTCTTTCACGAGGATTTCAGGATTTCAGGATTAGGAGGAAAGCTATCAGCTTAAATCATGATCATCAGTATCATCTGCGTTCTATTGATCCTGCTGATCCAGTCTATCCAGTCATCTGCGTTCTATTCGGTAGTTTCTGCCAAATCGGAGTTTGGCAGACCAACAAGCGTCAGCAGCCCAGCTCTCGTCACTTGTCACTTGTCACTTGTCACTTGTCACTTGTCACTCGTCACTTGTCACTTGTCACTTGTCACTCAAAAAAAGCGGCTCCCCGAGGGGAGCCAGTCTTTGGTGCAGAAGGCGGGACTCGAACCCGCACACCCGTTACAGGCACAAGATCCTTAGTCTTGCGTGTCTGCCAAATTCCACCACTTCTGCAAAAGTCTATTTATTTGGGCTGAGCCGGTTGAGCAGCGGGAGCCGGAGCGACTGGTGCTGCGGGAGCCGGAGCGGCCTGTTCTGTCTTAATCTTGCGTTGACGGCTCTGGACATCGTCCAGGGTGGTATTGCTGGTGTTCTTTACCAGGAAAGCCATTGAGACGCTGGTCACAACAAAGAGCATGCCCAGAATCTGGGTAGCCTTCTTCAAGAAAGCGGATGCTCCGCTGCCACCGAAGACGTTCATCGCGGCACCACCAAGATTGGCATCAAGGCCACCCTTGGAAGTCTGTGCCAAGATCACCAGGACCAAAGCTATGCACACCAAAAGGTGTATAACCAAGGCTATTGTGTATAAAATCATTATTAATCCTTTGGGAAAACTTATCTGTGTAGGGCACTAAACTTGGCAGAGCGGTTTTTTGTCAACAAGAAAATATCTGAAACTCTCAGATCTTGTTCTCAAGAACGTGATAATTCAGATTCTGCTTGACGGTTTTGTTATCCTGACATCAATGGATGAATGAATAATAATTGGAATAGGAGAAACTGGATTGACTCACTCTGATGTATCAGACAAGAAGTTTATTCCTCAAGTGCTGGCTTGGATTCTGGTGGCAATCACCTTCCTGGTATCGGTGGGAGTGTTGGCTTGGGGATTTGATAAAGGGTTCTTGTTGTCAGACGGTGGACATTATCTACTTAGATATCAGGACATTCAACCATCAGAGACCCACACGTGGATACTTGAACACTTACTGGTGAAGTCTTTTATTCCTGCTTGGCTGAGAACCATTACGGGACTCCGCTATTTGGGCTTATGTATCAACCTCTTCAGCTCAGCTCTATTCGGTCTGGCAATCTGGAGAGTATCCAAGCAATTCTTCAAGAGAATCCCAAACGCCCCTCTGCTAGTGCTCATGATGCTCGCCGGGCTGGTTCTCTCATACTCGTTTCTTCCTTGTGAATTGTCCTACTTAAGCCTAAGCCAGTTTTTTATCAACATAGCTGCCTCTCTTCTGATTTTGTCACTCCTAGTCAGACAAAGCCGAGAATTTGTTATGGTTTTAGTTTCCGCCATAGGTTGCTCGCTTCTGACTCTAACCAAGATCCCTGCTGGATTCGCTTTTGCTGCCCTCTCGATCCTAACCTTAGCATTCACCAATCATCGTAAGGCAGCAGTATCTTTTACCATTACCTGGATATTAGGATTTGTTTTACTGTGGCTTCACTACAAGCTGGACATTGGTTGGTTCGTCACAGATATTCGCCTTATGCTGCAAAACACCCACAAGAATCACTTACACGTGAGAGCATTTCGCCCGGTTGAACTTGTTGGTATCCTGGGAGTATCTCTGCTTATTGCTATGCTCATCACTCATTCCTACCGATTCTTTCATACGGGCAAAGGCCCCAGGGCGGTTCAGATTACCGCGTTGACAGGCCTGACCTTAACACTTTCTGTTTGGCTGGCTTATGGAGCTCTCCAACCCTTAACCGGCAGTTATGTTAAATCTGATTTCCTCGTGATGCCGATCTTCTATATAGTTTACTCACATCTGGTTAAAACCATATCAATGAAAAGTATCATCCCTAGTGTCACAACATCATTGAGGCATCATAGGACACTTGCTGCCATACTATTTCTGCTTTTATGCATCCCCTACGCCGGCGCTCTTGGTTCATGGGGCAGCATGAATCTAATGTCCAAGTACTTCCTGATTTCGCATTTAGGCATGTTGTACCTTCTCATTCCCTTTTGGCAGTTCAAGTATCGCAACCATATTGCTTGGGCCTATACTATATTTCTAATTGCTGCTGGAACATGGAGCTATGTAATGTATCCCATGGGCTACGGCCCGCTATACAAGCAAACGATAGAGTACAAGGGAATTAGATACGAGCCAGAAATGGCAAAGCACTTGAGGCTAATCGAAGACACACTCAGGAACAATGGCTTCCGGAAAGATCAAGGGATCATTGCCCCACTGTCTCCCGGGATAATCTATTTAATGGGCTCCTTTTCCCCCGGTGGAATACTATGGAGCAAGGATTATCTGGAAGGCTATCTTAAGAATCTCAAAGCAACAGAATTGCAGCTAAATCCAGTAGTGATTATCTGCCCCGGAGGAATGTCTGACGAGTTTGTTAATGGACTAAAAGAAGCCACCGGACTCGACCTAAACAGAGACTATAGGATGGAACATAATGCGGAATTGGTGGGATACTGGCAGATCTACTTCCCGATCGATAAGGTTCGTTGAGTCAGTCATTAATAACAAGCAGTCATCCCCGTCTAAAGCTTTGTTGCTGCGTGAAGTCTTTTTTTTGTGTTCATAAGCACTCGTTTTGGACTAGATTAGATGTATGGGATTAATCAACAAAGGATCAGAAAGATGAGAAGAACAGTTTATGTCGGGATGAGTGCAGATATTATTCACCCCGGACATCTTAACATCATAGCCAACGCGTCTCTATATGGCGAAGTCATTGTTGGTATACTGACCGATCAGGCTATTGCGAGCTATAAAAGGCTGCCTTATTTGGACTATAACCAGCGTTCTTTGATCGTCTCTGCCCTAAAATACGTAGCCAAGGTTGTCCCTCAAGAAACGTTGGATTATCGTCCTAATCTGAGACTGCTTAAACCCGATTTTGTAGTTCATGGAGATGACTGGAAAGAAGGCGTGCAACAAGGCACACGCCAGCAAGTGATAGATACATTGACCGAGTGGGGAGGAAAGCTGGTGGAAGTCCCCTACACACAGGGCATTTCTTCCTCCAACTTGATTAAAGCAATAAGAGAGATCGGAACCACTCCTGACATTCGAAGAGCAGCTTTACGCAGGCTAATTATAGCCAAACCCTGGATAAGAATCTGTGAAGCCCATAATGGACTTACTGGTCTGATTATTGAACACACTAAAATTGAGAAAGATAATGGCATAAGGGAGTTCGACGGTATGTGGGCTAGCAGTTTAACAGACTCAACTATCAGAGGAAAGCCCGATATCGAAGCAGTCGATATTTCAAGCAGATTAGTGAATGTGAACGATCTTCTGGAAGTCACAACCAAACCCTTGATTTTCGATGGAGACACCGGTGGTAAGCCTGAACACTTCATCTACACAGTTAGAACTCTCGAGCGGCTTGGAGTTTCTGCGATTATCATCGAAGACAAATGTGGGCTAAAACAGAACTCACTTTGGGGTACTGAGGCAATACAACAGCAAGCCAGCATCCCGGAGTTTTGCGAGAAACTGAAGGCCGGGAAGAAGGCTCAGATCACTAGCGACTTCATGATTATTGCGCGCATAGAAAGCTTGATCTGTAAGGCAGGCATGGAGGATGCCTTGATCCGCGCGAGAGCATACATTGCGAACGGGTGCGACGCAATTATGATTCATTCCAAGGAGAACACTCCCCAAGAGATCCTACAGTTCTGCGATCATTATAACAAACTGGAAAGCAAAGTCCCTCTTGTCGCTGTTCCATCAACTTATGATGCATGTTATGAGGAAGATCTTGCTAGAGCTGGAATAAAAGTAATCATCTATGCCAACCAGCTACTTCGCAGTGCCTATCCAGCAATGCAACAGACTGCCGTGTCGATTCTTGAGCACGGGAGAGCGTTTGAGGCTAGGCAAAACATGATGAGTATCAAGGATGTCATTAGCTTGACTTCGGAGTAGAATAATGATTTTACCAGAGTCTTTCCTACAAACTCTAACCGATGCCGGTGTCTCCTTTTTCGCAGGAGTCCCAGATTCACTTCTCAAAGACTTTTGTTCCTGCCTAACCCATAGCCTTGACGAGAACCACCACATGATATGTGCTAACGAGGGCATCGCAATCTCCATGGCTGCTGGACATTATCTTGCAACCGGCAGACTCGGATTGGTTTACATGCAGAATTCTGGATTGGGAAACTGTGTTAATCCGCTTCTATCGCTGGCAGACAAAGAAGTGTATGGAATACCCATGATACTTCTGATAGGTTGGAGAGGGGAGCCCGGATTCCACGATGAACCTCAGCACGTAAAACAAGGCAGAATCCAAAACAAGCTATTGGAAACTTTGGAAATACCTTACATCGTTCTGGATAGCGAATCAAAGGATTATGATAACACTATAAAGAGCTTGCTTGCTCTTGCAACTGAACAATCGAATCCGGTGGCCATCATCGTCAGAAAGGGCACATTCTCAAAATGTACTGCCCCAGGCACAGGGAAACCATCATGTACCGGAATACTGAGAGAAAAAGCTTTGGAAATCATTCTGAAAGAAATTGATGATGCAATAGTGATTTCAACCACTGGCAAGACTTCCCGGGAATTGTATGAGATACGCAATAGAACAGGCAAACTTGGTATTGACTTCATGTGTGTGGGTTCGATGGGACACGCGTCTTCACTTGCTCTGGCAATTGCGCTGGAAAAAAGAGCAAAAAAAGTAGTCTGTCTGGATGGAGACGGAGCTCTGTTGATGCACTTGGGAGCAATGGCACTTATTGGCAATTCCCATCCAGATAACTATATCCATATCTTGCTAAACAATAAATGCTATGAATCCGTTGGCGAACAACCAACTCCTCTTGAGAGAGTGAACTTTAAAAAACTTGCTGAGGCTTTGGGGTATTCAGAGTATCACCGCTGTTCAACCGAAGATGAATTGACAGAGATCATCCAGGTGATTCTACTGGAACATGGGCCGATCTTGCTGAATATCAACATAATTCCCGGCTCCAGAACTGATTTGGGACGCCCGGTTACTACTCCCTTAGAGAATAGAAAAACGTTTATGATACAGTTGTAAGGAATTCTGATGTTTTGGATATTCCTCTTGATTCTACTACTACCCTCTGAAGTCTTTGCCTATCTTGATCCAGGAACCGGGGCAGCTTTGGTGAATCTTATCATCGCTGGAATCGCAACTCTGATCTTCTCAATGAAGGGTTTTTTCATTTCACTAGTCAAGAAAACGAATAAGACTTCCAAAACAAACCACTCCAACAAGACTTTGGCTATACTAAGTGAAGGAAAGATGTACTTCACTACTTTTGAGCCGATAATCAGGAGTTTACTAGAGGCAAGGATAGAGTTCTATTACTACACACTGGATGTAGAAGACCCAGCCTTAACAATCGATAATGAACTTATGCATTCCAGATTTTTGGGTTACGGAGCTTTGGCATATTTTAGGGCTGGAAACATCAAAGTAGATTACCTGCTTTGTACCACTCCAAACATAGGGTGCCCGGGGTACCCAATACGAA
The DNA here is from genome assembly GCA_023421135.1 of Candidatus Cloacimonadota bacterium. Taxonomy (GTDB): domain Bacteria; phylum Cloacimonadota; class Cloacimonadia; order Cloacimonadales; family Cloacimonadaceae; genus PHBP01. Next base: position 30,397 of record JAEZUG010000101.1, read on the forward strand.
GAAGCCCGAGAGTTCAAAACCTCATCCATGTGTTCCATTCGATTAATGACTTATCCATGTATCGTAAAGGATCCCTTGATCACTATGACACGGTATTCCTGGTTGGAGATTTCCAGATTGCCTCGATCAGAGAACTCGAAAGGAAAAGACACTTGAAAGAGAAAAAAATCGTCTCTTTAGGAATTCCGTATCTGGACATCTACGCCAAGTATGCCCTATCTTCGACTGCAGATAACACAGTAAAAACTATCCTGATAGGCTCTTCATGGGGAACCAAAGGACTTCTTAGTCATTATGGAACAGGATTTATCAGAGGTCTTGCCGAGTTAGGTTATCAGATAATCGTCCGCCCTCACCCTCAATCTGTGGCAAAGGAACAAAGCATGTTGGCAAAATGTAAACAAGATCTGGCTCAGTGCGATAATCTGACTTGGGATTTCGACCCCAATCCCCAACAAGCGATGATCAAGGCCGACCTTCTGATCTCAGACACATCCTCTCTAAGGTTTGATTATGCCTTTGTGTATCACAAGCCTGTAATCACTCTTGAGATTCCCATGGAGGCAATGCCTGGTTTTGAACGTGATGAATTGAGTAGTATATGGAGTGATTCAGCCGAAAGAGAAATTGGCTTTTGTCTGGCAGAGCAGGAGATATCCCTTCTTCCAGAGCATATCGAAAGGACACTGTCAGAATTTAAACCGGATAGAATCAGAAGCTTTCGAGATGCTACGATAGCAAATTATGCGGGATGCGGGCCGGCAATTGCGGATTATTTCAAAGTTGAGCCCAATTCGAAAAGGAGCATAGATGCTTAGAGGTATCCTCTCCCCACTCATTCTGCTGTTGAAGCACATGTATTTAGGCATTTATCAATTATCGGATAGCCTTGGCTTGAGTTTGGTAGGACTCTCACTACTGACTTCGCTTGTTGTAATACTGCTGAACAAGCTATTGAAAAGGTACGAAGATCGAGAACAGAAAGTCCGCTCCATATTAGAACCTCAAGAAAAGTTAATAAAAGACAGTTTCAAGGGTCAGGAGAAGCACCAGAAGATCCAGGATCTTTACAGACGTTACTCATACCATCCTATTCTATCCCTCAGGAGCTCTTTGTCTCTATTCCTGCAGATACCTTTCTTGCTAGCTGCTTTCTACATGATAGGAGAGCTTAGCTTGTTTGAGGGAAAAGCTCTTATTTGGATCAAGGATCTATCAAAACCCGATGGACTACTCCTAGGGATAAATCTCCTGCCGTTGTTGATGACCGGAATTAATCTCCTGGCAGCGGCTTTGACACCTGGATTCAGGACAAAGGACAAGCTTCAGGCTGCTGTAATTGCTGGTATGTTTCTGGTTCTCCTGTACAAGTCTCCTTCGGCATTACTAGTCTATTGGACAACGAACAACCTGCTATCTTTGCTCAGGATACTTGGTAAACGACTTTCAGGTAAAATAACAATTGCCACCCGGCCAAAGAGAATCAACAAAGAACCCAGAAAATATCGAATAGGTGAGTTTCTAAAGCACTATTTTAGCATGCTGGTTCTCTTCTACTTTGTTCAGGCAATAGCAGTATCTCCGTGGGAGACGTTTTGCGGTGTTTTTAAGTACATCCCTTTTGCTGCAGCAGCATATATGTTATGGATCTTGCAGGTTCGGGATCTTCTCCGAAGCTACAAGTGTAGTCTGAATCACCAGGTAGCACTTATCCTGTCATGCCTGACAGGTTTCTTCCTTATCCTCTTGGGAGTTAATCTATTTGCACCTATAATCGTAATTGATTGTCAGATATACACCATCTTTCATTACATTGCCTTCCTGCTGGGAATATCAGGTTTTACTATTGGTTTCCTTCTTAGTACCAATTCTGAAAACCCTGATGAAAGCAACTTCAAACCATTGCTGCTGATCGTCATCGCAGCCGGTCTCACTCCGGCATTGCATTTTTCGGCAGTAAATCCTGACTATCTTCGTGGCGGATATTACCTTTTGTATCTATTCGCTATAATACTATTTACTTTGATAAGCTATGGGATATTCAGATCATGTTGTTCTCGATATAGCAGCCCTACTCAGACGGCTTTAACATCCGCCGTATTTGCCTTATCAATGATCAGTTTACCGCTTCTGAGGAACATGCTGAAGATACGTAATGACGGGGATTTCGATTTCTGGATCATGGCCTGCATACTGCTGTTTGGATCATTTCAGATCCGATCTGAGAGATCTATAAAGCTTACCCAAAGAGCGCTTCTTCTAGCCTTGATTGTCTTCATTATATCTTTCCTTGGCAGTATTATCCATAAGACAGACAAAGACTTTTCCGAACCTAAGACCCTAACAACAACCATGAAGGAGATCTCCTTTCAAGATAGACCAAACATCTACCTCTTCATATATGATGGTATTCCCAACGAAAGAGTGTTTAAGAACCAGAATCTTCCGTTTGAAGAGATCAGGACACTTGCTAATGAGTATGGATTTATGATATATAAGGATACATACACATTGGGTGAGATGAGCCTGGATAGTATGGGGAACATGCTCGATATGAGTGACAGGTTTAAATCTATGGTAGGTACAAGCACGCCTCAAGCTCACGACACCTATGCAGGCAATTCTCACACAAACCACATCCTTCGGAATAATGGCTACAAGAGTCATTACTTGCTGAACAACTATTATGTAGGGATTAATGCAATTACCAACAAAGCTTTCTTTGATGAGATGTATCCCCCCAGGGTACAGAAGACCGTTGACTTGGATTTCTTTGTAATCCTGCTGCGAGGCATTTTCCAGGGAGAGATGAATTTTGACACAAAAGGATGGGAAGTTAGCGACATAAACCAATACTCCTCAATTCAAAAAAGAAAACTTGAGCTAATCTCGGATCAGCAGTCACCTAAATTTGTGGTGAACCACCTGGCCTTACCAGGACATTCCCAGAACTCCGGAGTATGTTTGCCGGACGAGACAGAGAAATGGATCGCAAATTTATCTCAAGCTTTAGTTCAAATGAAGAATGACTTTGAAGCAGTTGTAACCCATGACCCGGGGGCAATAGTGATTGCCATAGGGGATCATGGACCATCACTCACAGGAGATTGTTTCAGATTAGCAGGGTGGCCCAAAGACAGAATCAGTGCAGACATGATGTGGGATAGGATTGGAACCATGGTTGCCATCCGTTGGCCTGATCCTCAAAGAGCTAGTAAATACGATGAGATGCTTGTCACAAATCAGGACATTTTCCCAGTTGTTTTTGCCTACTTAATGGATGATCCTTATCCTTTACAATTGTGTCCAAATGATACCTTCTCTGGTTTTAAAACACCAGGAAGATCAGCGATAAGATTCAACAAAGGGAAAATTGAATGACCAGCCTGTAAAGAGATTCATTGCTAATCTACTGAACGAGATTGCCTGAAGATCCCACTAGATATAGCAGCACTTCATAAAAAATATCTGGACACAAATTGTACTTTACACAGACTGGAGTTGGCTGGTTGAACATAGCGCAATAAGCCGTTGAATTATTCTCATTCATCTGGAACAACCTGTGCAATATGAAGAAGCAAATACTATAAATTATGAGGTAATGCCGTTATGGGAATGCAACAGATACTGACCCTGGTTTTGATCGTCGTCTTGGTGGGTATCGCAATTGCTGTGGGTATTACATTGTTCTCCAATTCTGCTTACCAATCCAATATCCAAGCTATTACTCTTGAATTACAGACCTTCAAAACTCGTGCAATTGAGTACTGGAAACTACCCCCAAATCTTGGAGGTGCAGGCCAGGATATTACTCGCACAGATCCTGAAGCATTGGCACTCTATCTTGGTTTTGAAGAATCTTTCGGAAAGACAATTCAAGTGACTTGGGCATTCAACTCAGACAATGCAGAGTATCATTTTGCAGGCTGTAATGATGCACAAATGACCATCCTTGCTCTGGGCACCGAGGCCAAAGGAAACAAATTCCCCTTTGTGAACTACTCGTATGATATGATGACCAATGACACAGAAATCAAGATCAATTCAGCCGAAAGTTTTGCTACAGCGGAAACGGAGAGTAATTAATACCATAGTAGGATAAGGGTCAAACGACACCTGTCTTTCCAGTTTACTTTTATGGGCACAGCCAATATGTAGCTTTCTTATTTCACCATTTTGACGTTTGTAGTTGCTTTATAACATCTCTCCTGGTTCCAAAAACCAGCCTAATCATCTGTTCCTTGTTATCCTTGTGTAAGTGATCGTCGCGCAGAAACACAAACAGGAACCCCGCGAAGTGGGGTGATGTCAGTGGAGCCCACGGTGATGCGAAGCGAACCGTGGG